>SXJR01000197.1 GCA_005779305.1 Myxococcales bacterium | reverse complement strand
CGTCGGAGCCGTTGCACTCGTCGTGGACGCGGGCCGTGAGCGTGACGTTGGGATCGTTGAGCTTGGCTGGATCGCCGAACACGTAGAGGGTCTGGCCGCCGATGGGCGGCAGGAACACGTCGAGGTCACCACGCGTGACCAGCTCGGGGAACATGCCGCCGGTCTGCTCGAACATCGTGCGGCGCAGCTCGCTCTCGGTGCACTCGAAGCGCTTGGCGACCCCAGGCAGGTACCAGACCGGCTCGATCGCCGCCTTGGTCACCGGCGCCTCGCGGGCGTGGTGCATGATCTTGCCGTCGACCTCGAGGCGGCCGAGCGCGACCGCCTCGACGATCTCGGGCATGTCGATGTGGGCCTGGGTGACGGCGATGCTCGGGCGGATGTCGTAGCCCTTCTCGAGGTAGGGCTTGAACACGTTGGCGACCGCGGCGCCGAACGGATCGATCGACACGATGCGCTCGGGATCGAACCAGGACGGATGCGGGCCGAGCAGGTGGGTCGGCGCCGTGTTGGTCAGGTCCGGGATATGGTGCGGATCGAGGGCCTTGGCGGCGACCGCCAGGGCCCGATAGACGGCGTAGCTGCCGGAGTGGGTCCCGATGACGTTGCGGTGGTCGGGGTTGGTCAGGGTGGCGATGACGGGGCCGCGGACGGCCGGGTCCTGCGCACCCCAGTTGATGGCGATCGGCTTGGTGCCATGGCCCGGGTGCGAGGTGAGCTTGATGTGCTTGGAGGGGCGCTTCTGAGTCATGCGGGACTCCCAGTCACCGACGCGGCGGACGCCGATTCAGTGAGGAAGTCTGCGAGTCTGGCACGCGACGGAGGATGGGTAAAGGAAGCCCTCGGGGCTTCAGGCCGGCTGGAAAACCTGCGGTTTTCGTGAAACCAGAGCGGCGTGGCGCCAATGCCGCTCGCCAACAGCGGCCGCAACCACGGCCTGGGGATGTTCACGCCCTTCTGAGGCTGGCGATCGCCCCCACCAGGTCGGCGGCCAGCGGCACGTCGACGGCGACGGCCGCGCCGCCGAAGGGATGGGCGAAGCCGAGGTGAGCGGCGTGGAGCGCCAGCCGGTGCAGGCCGTGCTGCTCGCGGAAGATGCGGTTGTGCTCGCCCTTGCCGTAACGTACGTCGCCGATCAGCGGACACGAGATGTGCTTCAGGTGGCGGCGGATCTGGTGCAGGCGGCCGGTGCGGGGGTGGGCCTCGACCAGGGCGTAACGGCCGAAGGTGTCCCGCCGCCAGATCTCGGTGACGGCGTCGACGCGCTCGCCGCCGGGCTCGCGCGGGATGGGGTGGTCGATGACCTGGTGCTCGGGCGGATGGCCGCGGGTGAGGCACAGGTAGCGCTTGTCGACGGCGCCGCCGGCGAACAGCGCCGACGCGGCGGCGGCGGCCGCGGCGTCGAGCGCGAACAGCACCGCGCCCGAGGCGCCGCGATCGAGCCGGTTGACCAACCACACGTGAGCGCCCACCAGGTCGCGCACCTGCTGGAGCAGCGGCTCGTCGTCGTCGCCGCCGGCGGCCCAGCCGCGGTGGACCGCCACGCCCGCCGGCTTGTCGACCACGGCGAAGCGGTCGTCGCGCCAGACGACGGTGGTCACCGGCCGCCCGTCTAGTCCGCGCGCGCGCTGGCGGCGCGAGGCAGCCCGAGGTGATCGCGGAAGAACTCGATCTCGCGGGTCAGGAGCGCGGCGTCGGCGATGGGGTCGACGACCATGTGGGTGTTGCTCAGCGTGACCAGCTCGAAGTGCTTGCCGGCGCGCAGGAGCGCCTCGGCCAGGGCCAAGGTGTTCACCACGTAGACGTTGTCGTCGGTGAGGCCGTGGATGAGCATCAGCGGCCGGGTCAGCTTGGCGGCGTGCACGATGGCGCTGGTGGCGTCGTAGGCGGCCTTGTTCTCGGTGGGCAGGCCCATGTAGCGCTCGGTGTAGGCAGTGTCGTAGTAGCGCCAGTCGGTGACCGGCGCACCGGCGATTCCGACCTTGAACAGATCGGGGCGGAGCAGCACCGCCATCGCCGCGAAGTAGCCGCCGAACGACCAACCCACCACCCCGACGCGATCGAGGTCGAGCTCGGGGTGCTTGCCGCCGAGCGCGGTCAGGACCGCGGCCTGATCGGCGAGCGGGATGGTGATGAGGTCGCGGGTGATGACGCGCTCCCAGTCGCGGCCGCGGCGCGGCGTGCCGCGGCCGTCGGTGCTGACCACGATGAAGCCGGTGTCGGCGATGAGCTGCTCGCGGAAGTACGCGCGCGGGTTGTTCCACACCGTGGTCACGCCGGGGCCGGCGTACACGTCCAGCACCACCGGGTAGCGCCGGGCCGGATCGAAGTCGCGCGGCCGAACGATCGAGACGTGGTGCAGGCGGTTGTCGACGATCATCGTCTCCAGTGTCACTGCCGGCATGGGCGGCGCCTGCTCGGCC
This sequence comes from Myxococcales bacterium, assembly GCA_005779305.1. GTDB lineage: Bacteria > Myxococcota_A > Polyangia > Haliangiales > Haliangiaceae > UBA2376. Next base: position 8,159 of record SXJR01000197.1, on the reverse strand, counting down.
ACCGACGGGAGCTCGGCGACCTTCTCGCCGTCGCGGCGCACCACCGTCCAGCCGCGGGTGCCGTCGGCGAGGCTGCTGAGCTGGACCCGGGTGCCGCCCTTCCTGGCGACGATCACGCCGTGCAGGCCGGGCGCGGTGGTGATCTGCTCGACCTGCTTGCTGCCCGCGGCCAGCCGGCCGACGTGGCTCTCGGTCGGGGTCGGCGAGCCCGACAGCCAGATGTCGCCGGTCTCCTCGTCGAGCTGGAAGCCGCCGTCGAACCCGGTCCAGCTGATGGTGTCCTCGACCGCTCCGTCGGCGGTGTGGACCTCGAGCTGCCACTGGCCGCTCTTCTCGGTCGCCCACAGGAACTTCGAGCCGTCGGCGAGCCAGCGCGGGCCGTCGGCGACGTTGACCCACGCCGCGTCGGTCTCGGTGAGCAGCGTGCGGGTCTTGCCGGTCTTGACGTCGACGGCGAGGACCCGGGCGTCGGTCTGGGCGCGGTTCATGACCACCAGCGTGGGCGGCGCGTTCTTGGGCCACTGCACGTCGCGGACGTAGGGCAGCGCGCTGCGATCCCACTCGATCCATACCGGCTTGCCGCCCTTGACCGGCGCGATGGCCAGCTTGACGTCGGCGTTGGTGCCGCCGGCTCGGGGGTAGCGGAACGGCGTGGGCGCGGCGCCCGGGTTCGAGGGGTCGGCGACGTAGAGGGTCTCGACCGCGGTCTCGTCGGTGCGCTGGTAGAGGAGCTGCTGGCCATCCGGCGACCACCAGTAGCCGCGGGTGCGGTCGAGCTCTTCCTGGGCGACGAACTCGGCCGCGCCGTACGAGACCGCCTCGGCCTCGTGCTTGGTCAGGCGGCGCGGCTTCTTGCCTGCAACGTCGGCGACCCAGAGATCCTGGTCGCGCAGGAAGGCGACGCGGCTGCCGTCCGGCGAGAGCGAAGGCGAGTCGGGGTACCCGGCGCCGAGCGCGACGGTCTGCGACTTCCTGGTCGCCCGGTCGAAGAGGAAGACCTGTTCGCCCAGCGGGATGAGCATGCGGTTGCCGTCCTCGGAGACGTCGACCTGGACGATGCCGCGCAAGGCGGTGCGGGTGCGCTCGCGCAGCGCCTTCTCGGCGGCGGAGAGCTTGACGTCGCCGGCGACGAGGTCGGCGGCGCTGGCCAGCTTGTCGACCGCGCCGGTGGCGGCGTCGAGCTGGAAGAGCTCGGCGTTGAAGTCGCGCGGGCCGGTGCGCAGGAACAGGACATCGCCGTCGGGCAGGAGCTTGACCACACGCGGCGAGCCGAGGCTGAAGCTGCGAGTGGCCGACAGCGTGCGGATGGTGTCGAGGTCGATTGGCGGCGGCGGCGCCGGTGGCTCGGGCGGCGGCTCGAGCTGGGGGACGGGCGCGGCCACGACCTCGGGGGTCGGGCAGCTCGGCGCAGGCGTCTTGCCGCCGCACGCGGCAGTGACGATGGCGGGGACCAGGACGGGCGCGAGGCGGGCGACCAGCGGGGTGCGCATCGGGCGGAGGGTAGCCGATTTCTTGCCACACGCCGTGGACGCCTGGACCATGAACCCATGCCCGTCTCCCATGCCGGCAATCGTCGTCGTCGCCGTACCCCCGATCCCAGCCTCGCGCTGCACTACCAGCTCGCAGCATGCTGCGACACCGGGGAGGTCGTGGCCATGGCCATGGCCGACGACGATGGCGTCCCGCTGGCCATGGCCGGCGAGCTGGGCGCCTGCCGCGACGTCGCAGGCAAGATGATCGCGGTGGCCCCACGCATCCGCGAAGTCGAGTGCACGGTGCTCGGCGACGGCGCCCGCTGGGATGTCTCGATGAAGAAGGTCCGGACCAGCAGCGGCGAGATCGTCGTCTGTGCGGTCGGCGGCTCGGCCGAGGCGCGCCAGCGCCAGATCCAGCGCACCACCGCCGGCGCGCAGCGCATCTTCGCGGGTCGCTGACCTTCGGGCGCGCGCGCGTCAGAGCGACGCGGCGACGAAATCGAACGCCTGCTCGGCCACGTGGCGCCAGTCGGCGACGCCGGGCGGTACGGTGAGCCACTCCTTCATGGGGCGGCCCATGCCGGGATCGAAGTTCGAGCCACGGCCGGACGCGGTATAGGCGTCGACGATGTCGCGGGGCAGCTTGACGATCAGGTCGCCGCGCCACTCCATGGCGAAGTACTTGCTGCCGATGCGCAGGCCCTCGCAGCCCATCATGCGGGCGCGCGTCACGCCGGGTCGCTCGGTGAACACCTCGACCAGCTCGAGGAACGCCGGCGACGCCTCCGCTGGCGGCGGCTTGATCACCGGCGAGATGGTCTTGGGCGAGGCCGCCTTCGGCCGAGTCGAAGGGCGCCCTGCCGCCTTCTTCTTTGCCGGCGGCGCCTTCTTCTTTGCCGGCGGCGCCTTCTTCTTCGCCGGCGGCGCCTTCTTCTTCGCCGGCGGCGCCTTCTTCTTCGCCGGCGGCGCCTTCTTCTTCGCCGGCTTCGTCGCTGCCTTCTTGCCCTTGGCTCGTGCCATCTCGAACCTCCGGCCGCCGATGCTACCCTTGCGCCATGCGCACCGTCATCGTCCTCGCCGCCCTCTTGTGCCTCGTCGCCTGCGGCCGCGAGGCACCTCGCCGCGGCGTCCCGGCGACCGACGCCGCCCAGCTCCTCATCGACCGCAACTGGCTCGACGTCTGGCCGGCCGACAAGGACGACCACTTGCACGTCTACCGCTTCGTGCCCTCGATGGGCGGCGGCGTGTTCCAGGATCGCACCGTCTTCAAGGGCGCATTCGAGCTGTTCCAGTTCACCACCGACGGCGCCACCATCCACTACCACTTCCCGCACGACGGCCTGCGCAAGCAGGTTCGCTACCAGATCGAGCGTGTCGACGGCCCCGAGCCGTTCGACCTCAAGCTCACCATCCACGGCGATCCGCGCGGCCCCGGCACCTACTGGGGCATGACCTCCGATCGCGGTCAGGATCTCGACACGCTCCTGGCCCGGTGAGCCGAGGCCTCAGTCGGCGACGGCGCGGCGCGCCGGGCGCCGGCTGATCTGCACCAGGTCGGTGACCTCGGCGCCCGGATCGATCGCGTCGAGCGGCTCGATCACGATCTCGAAGACGCCGTTGTCGAAGGGCAGGCCGTCGGCGGCGGCGCCCGGCACCAGGCGCTCGCGCTGACCGCGCTTCGCGTGCACGCGGGCCCGGTAGTGGCAATACGGGTTGTTGCCCGGCCGGCCCAGGATCGAGTGAGCGGTGAACGTGCAGCCGCCCAGGCACTCGGCGGCGAAGTCGCAGGTCTTGCAGAAGCCCCACAGATCCTCGACGGTGCGAGCGCGGTTGAAGCCAAGCTCGGGCGCGTCCTTCCAGATCGTCGCCAGCGATTGCTCGCGCAGGTTGCCGCCGACGTAGTGCTGGGTCTGCAGCGACGGGCAGCCCTTGACCGCGCCGTCGCTCTCGATGCCCATCACGAACTTGCCGGCCTGGCAGCCACGCCAGTGATCGGCGTCGCCGGCGCGCAGCGAACGCAGGACCGTCTCCTCGGGACCGAAGTAGCCCAGGTTGTTGCCGGGCATGATGGTGATGCCGTCGCCGCGGGCGCGCTGCTTGAGCGCGGCCAGCCGCGGTACGAGCTCGAGCAGGTCCCACGGCTGGAGGATCATCAACACGCGATCGGCGGCGCGGCCGAGCGGCGCGGTGAGCTGGATCTGCCAGGCCACGACGCCCTGGGCGCGCAGCACGTCGTAGAGCGGCTCGAGATCGTCGCGGTTGGAGCGATTGAGATTGGTGTTGGCGGTGATCGCGACGCCGGCCGCCTTCAGGTTGGCGAGCGCGCGCAGGGTGCCGGCGAAGCTGCCCTTGAGGTGCCGCATGCGATCGTGGGTGGCCTCGAGGCCGTCGACCGACACCGACGCCTGGCGCAGGCCGGCCGCGTGCATGGCCACGGCCAGCTCGGCGGTGACGCCGCGGCCGCCGGTGGTGATGCCGACGGTGACACCGCGCCCGGCCAGGGCCCGCACGATGTCGAGGAAGCCATCGTGGAGGTAGGCCTCGCCGCCGATGAGGATGACCTCGCGCGCGCCGGCATCGGCGAGCTGGCCGGCGACGCCGATCGCCTCCTCGGTGGTGAGCTCGTGATCGCGGGCCACGCCGGCGCGCGAGCCGCAGTGGGTGCAGGCGTGATCGCAGGCCAGGGTCAGCTCCCAGACCACGTAGACCGGCGCGTGGGCGGTGGCCACGACGTCGAGGCGGCGGCGATGGCCGGTCTTCGGCTTCCCGGCTTTCGCGGGCGTCGAGCTCATGGGGTCGGCGGTGGCGCCGGATCGGGCGGCGGCGACGGCGGCGTGATCGACTGCGGCGCCGGCGGATCGATCGCGACCTCGGCGCGATCGCGCCAGCCGTCGACGCCGTCGCAGTTCTGATCGATGCCGTCCTGATCGGGGTCGGCGGCGCCGGGATAGATGTCGGGCCGGGTGTCGTCGCAGTCGGTGTTGACGCAGACGGTGTCGTTGTCGGCGTCGCCGCGGCAGTCGGCGTACCGCGCATCCACCGGGCGCGCGACCATGCCGTAGCAGGCCATCAGCGTGACCAGGGCGCCGCCGGCGGCGAGCACGCGGCCGAGCGCGCGCACGTGGCCGAAGCGACCGCGACGAGGAATCGTGAGGCGTGCGTCGCAGTGGAGGCAGACCGCGCGCGCGGCGGGCGAGAGCCCGTGGCAGACCGAGCAGGCGAGGAGTGGCGAGGTGGGCATCGTCGGAAAAACGCGTCAGCGGCGATCGCTCTTACAGCGTATCACCCACGCCACACCCGCCCGGAACGGATTCGGCTACTTGCGGCGCTTGCGGCGGAGCAGCGCGACCGCGGTCACGAGGCCCACACCGATCGGGCCGACGGGAGCGCCACCGCCACCGCCGCCGGTCGAGCAGCAGCCGCCGCCGCCGCCGTCCTCGTCGACGCAGGTGGACGAGCAACCGTCGCCGTCGGCGAGGTTGCCGTCGTCGCAGGTCTCGTCGCCGCCGAGCGTGCCGTCGCCGCACACGCCGCCGGGACCACCGCGCGCCATGATGCAGAAGTCGTCGAGGTTCCAGCCGCCCTTCTCGAGCCCGCCGTCGGCCTCGAGGCGGAAGGCGACCTGCACCGAGCCGTCGGCGGCCTGGGCGCTCAGGTCGACGTCGTGGAAGCGCCACTCGAGATCGGCGTGATGGGTCTCTCCGTCCTGGTCGGGGCTCGCGTAGTTGCCCCACACCTGCACGCCGTCGGCGAGGATGGTGGCGTCGTCGTAGAAGCCGTCCTCGACGGTGAGCCAGCGCCGGTACTGGAGGCGCACGCCGAAGCGGCCGGTCACGTCGATCACCGGCGAGGTCAGCGTGGTGGTGAGGTCGGGCTCGTAGGTGCCGTCGCGGCCGTTGAGCCCGAGGTCCGAGCCGATCGCGCGGGTGCCGCTCGCCGCCGCCGTCGGATCACCATTCTGCGGCCGGCCGTTGGGCGTGCCCCACTGCCACTCCGAGGTACCGCTGCTGACGGTCTGGACCCAGCCGGCCGCGAACGGATCGGTCTCGAAGTCGGTGCAGAACACCGGCACCAGCGGGCCCACGTAGAACTCGTACATGGTGTCGGCGGGGTTCTGCGGGTAGACGAACTGGGTGCCGTCGGCCAGTCGCGCCGAGACCCGGTACTGCACGATCGAACCGTCGGCCTGGGCCGGGATGTCGGCGCTGAAGGTCTCGCCGGTGCGGGTGGCGACCACCGACTGCAGCGCGGCCGCCGGGCCCAGCCGCCACTCGAGGGTCACGCTCGCGATGTCGGCCGCCGGGCAACCGCCGGGCGGCGGCGTCACCCGCTGCGAGATGGTGAAGCCGTCGCGCGACGGCACCGCCAGCCCGATGGCCTGCGCCGGATCGACGAGGCCGTGGGGCGTGAACGCGCGATCGATCGCGCACTTGTTGGGCGTGCCGTTGGCCAGGTTGCCGTCGTCGTCGTCGGCCGCGAGGATCTCGGCGTACGCGCTGGGGATCTCGCCGCCGCGGGCGATCGTCGCCATGAAGAAGTCGTCGGCCTTCTGGCGACCGAGCTCCTGACCGTACTGGGTGACCAGCTCCGTGCGCAGGTCCCACAAGGCGCCGGCGATGATGAGCCCGCTCTGGTGCGGGTCGTCGTCCATGTCCTCGGGGTACTTCCACTCGTTGTTGGTCGGATCGATGTGACGCAAGGGCTGGCCGTTGCCCTGGATGAAGCCGCGGCCCATGCCCGGATCGTTGGTGTAGGTCGCCGCCAGGTAGTCCGAGATCCCCTCGGACATGTGGGTGTCGAACGAGCCGGCGCCCTGCACGATGGCGTGGGCGTGCAGCGAGTGGCCGAACTCGTGATAGACGACGTCGGCGACGCGGGCGGTGTTCTCGCAGTTGGTCGAGGCCCGGAAGAAGTGGATGTCGTCGCCGGTCGAGTAGGCGTTGCACGAGCCGCCCTCGTTGACGACCACCTCGAGCTGGCCGTCGAGCCACGCCATGTTCGGCGCCAGCTCGGCCTTGGCGTAAGCCTTGATCAGGTTGGCGTGGACGTAGCCCGAGAGCTGGGCGTCGTCGTTCACCACCGACGTGGCCCAGGTGCCGGTGCCGCCGTCGGGGATCGACAGGCTGGTCGAGGTGCTGGCGGCGCCGTTGTTGGTGACCCGCACCACCGTGCCACTGGCCAGCGCGTTGACGGTCGCGGTGCCGGTGCCGGTGAAGGTGAAGCCGCCGCTCGCGTCGGTGGTGGCCGCGTTGCCGTCGACGGTCACCGTCGCCAGCGCCGCCGGATAGGCCTGGCGGCCGCCGGCCGGATAGCGCACCGGCGCGTCGAAGCGCAGGGTGCCGGTGCCGAACATGAGGGTCTGTTGACGTGCGACCGGCTTGCCGCTCTGGGCGTCGACGAAGACGTTCCAGCGGGCGCGCGGCGCGGCCAGGTCGAGGACGACGGTGCGCACGGTGCGGTACTCGATCACCGGCTGACCGTCGTCGCGCTCGCGCACCAGCGGCAGCACGACGACCTCGCCCACCGCCAGCACCGACGGCCGTGCACCGTACACGTCCTCGATCCAGGTCACCGCCGGCGACGTCACATCATCGGCGAGGCGGCTGGGCGCCGACACGGTGATGCCGGTCATCGCGTCCGAGCTCATCAGGATCATGCGGTCATGCTTGAACAGGAAGCTGAGCTGACCGCCCAGCACCGGCAGGCCGGCGTGACGCTGCACGAAGCCGACGGTGCGCAGCGCGTCGCCGCGGCCGTGGGTCAGGTTGGAGACCAGCGACCAGTCGCCGATCGACGTGCCCGGCGCGAGCAGGATGAGTTGCTCGGCGAGCAGCGCGCGCGCCGCGGCCTCGGCGACGTCGGCGCGTTTGCTGGCGCCCGGCGCGGCGATGCCCTCGCCCCACACCCGCGACGGCGCGCCCCGATCGAGATCCCAGATCGCGTGCCACTGGCCGTGCGCGGCGACCAGCTTCTGCCACGGCTTGCGCATCGTGCGCGGCACATCCCAGGTGATCGGCGCGGTCAGGCGGCCGCGGCCGCTGGCCGGCTCGAGCGCGCGTTCGACCAGCTCGTCGGGAGCGCGGAACGCGGCGGCGTCGCTGGCGAGCAGGAACGCCGGGAGCGCGGCGGTGACCAGGACGGGACGGCGGAACATGCGGATCACCCACAGGTTCTCACGCGGCGGAGGCCCTCCCGACAACGATCGCCACCTGACACCCCCAAATAGCAAACCCCGGGATGAGACCCGGGGTCGGCAGCACCTGTGATCTACGCCGGATTAAGCGCGTGCCGACGCGGCCTTGGCGGCCGGGCGAGCCTTGGCGGCGACGCCGTTGCCGGCGTGGGCGGCTTCCTTGAGCGCGTCGAGCTTGGGCGTCTTCTCCCAGCTGAACTCCGGCTCCTCGCGACCGAAGTGGCCGTAGGCGGCCGTCTTCCGGTAGATCGGGCGGCGCAGGTCGAGCTCCTGGGTGAGCAGGCCGGGGCGGGCATCGAACACCTTGGACACCGCGGCCGACAGCTTGTCGTCGGAGACGACGCCGGTGCCGAAGGTCTGGACCAGCATCGAGACCGGCTGGGCCACGCCGATGGCGTAGGCGAACTGGACCTCGCAGCGGCGCGCCAGCTTGGCGGCAACGATGTGCTTGGCGATGTAGCGCGCGAAGTACGCGGCCGAGCGGTCGACCT
>SXJR01000196.1 GCA_005779305.1 Myxococcales bacterium | reverse complement strand
CCTACTGGTCGCCGGTCGGGGGATAGCCCGGGCGTTCGAGGATCATGAACATCACGCTGCGCTGTAGCGCGGCCGGGTCGATGCCCTCGGCCGGCTCCACGGCTTTGTCGGTGCCGTAGCCCTTCGCGACCACGCGCTCGGGAGCGATACCCTTCGACACGAGGTACGCGACGACCGCGTCGGCACGGGCCTGCGAGATGCCGGCAGGGTCGGCGTCACTGGTGTCGGCGTGACCCTGGGCTTCGACCTTGGTGATGTCGGGGTTGCCCTCGAGGGTCGCGACGGTCGCGTCGAGCTTTTGCCTGCTGTCGTCCGACAGCTCGGCGCTGTCGACGTCGAACAGGATGTGATCGATGACCTCGACGATGGTGTCGGTGACGGTCATCCGGCCCCGCTTCTGCTCGGGTTCGGCCGGCGCCGGCTTCTTGCCACAGGCGAACAGCAGGAGCGATGTCAGCACCACGGTTGCGATACGGAGCATGCGTCGACGCTACCAGAGTCGCGGCCCGCCGTGACCAACGTGTCTACTGCGTCGGCGGACCCTCGGCAGTCCATGCATCGGCGGCGACGCCCTCGAGCTCGATGCACAGCGACGCGCGGAACGGGTCGCACGCGCGATCGCCGCTGCCCTCGGCGAACGGGATGAAGAGCTCGACTCCGGGTTCAGCGCCGGTCACCGCGGCGCGGTAGTCGGCCAGCCGGGCCGGTGATCGGGCGAGCGAGAGCGCGCGAAAGTCCGAGACCAGCCCTTTGTAATCCTCGTAGGCCGCGAGCACGTCGATCGCAGCCTGTTTCTCGGCGCCGAAGAACCAGCCGGGCTGGCCGTCGGGGAACTCGGACCAGTCGCTCCAGAACTCGTTCATGTCGGTGCGCACGTCGGACGTCTCGGTGTCGATCAGCTGGCCGTCGATCCACATCTCCAGATCGGCGCCGGCGGCTCCCGCGAACCTCCGGACCAGCGCGACGTGGTGCCACGCGCCGTCGACCAGGTTGGGAGCGTTCGCGGTCACGTCGCCCTGGACCGCCCACACGCCGCCGGGCGGCACCGAGCCGCGATCGCCGAACAACCAGCGCAATCGCCCGCTGCCGTAGAACTGGAGCGAAAATGTCCCCCGACTGAAGTCTCGGTTGTTGTGGCCGTCGATCAGGAAGTTGCCCCTGAACCACCAGTCGCCGTCGTCGTAGATCGGCTCGTCCTCGCTGCTCCAGTTGGTGCGCTGGTCGCCGCCGCCGGTCGGCCCGAACGGAAAGCGGTCGTCGGGGCGAAGCCAGAGCTCGACCGTGAACTCGCCGGCACCCACCGCCGCCGGGATCGACCCGAGAACGCCGAAGTCGTCGCGCTCGTCGAGGGTCTCTACGAAGCCAAGCGAGCGCCCGCCATCGACATCGCCGTCGACACCGCCATCGACATCGCCCATGCCACTGGACCCGCAGGCGATCAGCGCGATGAACCATCCGCCGGCGAGGCGTCCCACATCAGAAGGATAGGCCATGGCGCCCGCGCCCGGGCCACGATCGCGCGGGCAGTGGGGGATGAGCGGGCGGCGTCAGGTGGTCAAGAGCAGCGCTGCGGTGGCGAGGCCGGCGCAGAAGCCGGCGAGAAGCCAGGTGAAAGCACGGCGGCGTTCGCGGTCGGCGTGGCGGCGACCGCCGAGGTGAGACCCGGCGTGGGTGGCCTCCTCGGAGGCGCCGAGGATACGGGCGACAACGGCGGCCGACTGGTCGGAGGCGGCATCCCACTCGGCGATGAGCGAGGCGCCGCGGTCGGCGGCGACCGGGATCGCGGTCGAGAACAGGGGGTGCTCGGGGTTGGTGACGTCGTCGGGTTCGAGCTCGTCGAGATCCGCCTCGTCAGCGACGGATTCGATGCCGGGGTCGACAGCGAGATCGTCGAACGGCACGAGCGCGAGTCCCATGGGCAACGGCCAGCGGCGGGGGCGGCGGCGAGCGGTGCGGCGTCGCGACGACACGGTCTCGCCGGTGCAGTCGACCAGGGTCGGTTGCGCGAGCGCGGCCATGCGCGGGGGATTTGCAACCGCAGGACCAGCCGGCAAGGTCGCGAGGTCGCAGGATGCGGCGGTGGGCGGCGTCGAGAAAGGCAACGGGGACGTCTGCGTCCGCATCACGTCTCGGCGCGGTGGAGCGAAGAGCTCGGAACCGAGCGTCTGGGTCTCGTCACTCCTCCGACTCGGGCGCCAGCGTGACCTGCAGCACGAGGCCCTTGGACGGATCCGCCGAGATCGGGTGGTCGAGCACGTGGAACCCGCGCTTCGCGATCAGGATCCGATGTTCCCCGTCCAGCGTGCCCGACCACGGCGTCACACCGAACGGACCCTTGCTCTGGTCGTCGACGTAGATGGTCGCGCCGGGCGGTTCGCTGAGCACCAGCGCGAAGCCGCGGACCACGGGGATCGCGAGCCGCGTCATCGCGGGGGACGGCGCCGCGTGGGTCGGGCCGGTGGTCCCCGGATGGGCCTGTTCGAGACGCTCGATCTCGAGCTCGATGGTGCGGATCATCTCGTCGATCCCGGGCGCCATCGGATCGATGGTCGCGTAGCGGGTGAAGGCATCGACGGCTCCGGCGTACGCGCGGGGATCGCCGTCGCGCTTGCCCTGCATGGTGAGGCTGATGCCGAGGTCGAAGAGCAGCTGCGGGACCTGCATGGAGGCGTAAGCGTCGCGAAATCCGTGCGCGGCCGCGTCGGGTCTTCCCTTGGCGAGGTCGACCAGCGCTCCATCGAAGGCCTGCATGGCCGGCTGCAGCCTTGTGACGTCGAGCGCCGACGCGGCACCCTCGACGACGGGCGGGGCCGGCGGGGCCGGCGGCGGTTGCGTCTTCGCCGCCGAAGAGGGCGACGACGCCACGGGCGGCATGCCGTCCCGGTGGCCGGAGCGCGCCGCGACCAGCGCCACCACGCCGGCGACCACGACGACGGCGCCGCCGACCGCCAGCGGCCATCGCCGCCGCGCGACGATCGGCTCACGGATCGACAGCAGCGCGAGCAGCTCGTTCATCGAGGCGTGGCGCTCGGCGAGATCGGGTCGCAGCCCGCGCAACAGCGCCTCGCGCACGCTGGCGGGAACTTTCGAGTCAGCCGGCGCCGCCGTGACCCTGCCAGCGAGGACGTTGTCGACCAGCTCCGCGTACGCCGCGCCGGCGAACGGCGGCACGCCGAACAGCGCCTGGTAGAGCGCGACGCAGAACGAGAACTGATCGGCGCGGGCGTCGACCGCCTCGCCGCGGTGCTGCTCGGGCGCCATGAAGCGCGGTGTCCCCACGATCACGCCGGTCTCGGTCAGCCTGACCGCGAGCTCGAGGTCGCCGCGGCCGGCCGCGGTCGCACCCGGGCCGGTTTCGGGTGGCTCGTTGGCGGTCGCAACCAGCCCGAAGTCGGTGACGCGAACCCGGCCATCGTCGCCGACCAGGACGTTGTCGGGCTTGAAGTCGCGGTGGACGAGCCCGGCCTCGTGCGCGGCCTGGAGCCCGCGACCGGCGCGCACGTACACGTCGAGGATCTCGCGCCAGTCGCGACCGGCCTGCCACCGCGTCAGCGTCCCACCGACGACGTACTCCATCGCCAGGTACACGCGGTCGGCGTGCATGCCGACCTCGTGAACCACGATGACGTTCTCGTGCGAAAGCTGCGCCATCCCCTGGGCCTCGCGCAACATGCGCTGCTTGGCCGACGCCTCGGCCGCGCGGTCGCCGTGCAGGATCTTGATGGCGACGCTGCGCCCCAGCAGTGGATCGGTTGCGAGCAGAACCAGGCCCATGCCGCCCTGGCCGAGCCTGCCGGTGATCTTGAAGCGACCGATCTCGGCCGGCAGCGCGCTGACTCGATCCGGCGGCTCTCCTGAGCGGAGGTTGGTCGCGACACCTTCGCTGGGGTCCGACGCCGCGGTCTCATCGAGCGCGGCGATCGCCTGGCCCGGGCGAACCGGCGCCGTTGCCTTCTCGTCGTCCCTGGCGGCCATCGGCTCTAGCGTATCCGCTGAGGCGGCGAACGGGCGGGCAGCCTGCGGCGCCGTGCCCGGCGTGCCGAACCGTGCCGCACGATGCCTGGCCGCCTGATCGACGGACGCGCCGACGAGGCGGCGCGGTGCCGGGAGGACGAAGAGGCGCGCGTGGCGTGAGACGTGTGAAATCGCCGCGTTGACACGCATTCGGGCCGCCGATACGAACCGATCGTGACGGCCGCGTTCTCCCTGGCCGCGATCGCGCTCCTCGCGGCGTCCGCACGTGGGGATGCCCTGCCCGCCCCAATCGCCGAGGGCAGCGATCGATCGATCTCGTGTGGCGCGGTCAACCGCGGCGCGCTGTTCGGAGGCGTGGCGCTGCCCGAGCGCGGCCCCGCGCACGTCGTGCCGGAGCCGTGGGCGTCGCGCGACCAGCACCACGGTACGATCGAGCTGGTCGGGTTGATCCAGCGCGCGGCCGCGGCGGTGAGCGCAACGCACCCAGGCAGCGTGCTCGGCGTCGCCGATCTGCGCGCGCGATCCTCCAGCAACCTCCCGGCGTCAGCCTCCACGCGGACCACATGCACGTCCGTATCGCGTGCACCGCCGCCGACGTCACGCTGGGGCGCTGCCAGCCGCCGGTTCGTGGTCGCGCGTACATCAGACGATGGTCCCGACCGTGTCCGGCCCCGCCCTGATGAACTCTGGGGTTAACCCCGAGGCGTCGGGGCGTGTCCTTGAGAGAAGCAGGAGGGAGACACGACATGCGCTTCGAAAAGCTGACGCTCTGGGTCGCGCTCATCGCGTGCGGGTGTAGTGGCTCGCCGACCTCGGCGCCCGATGGAGGCGCCACGCTGTGTGGCAACGGCGTGACCGACCTGGGCGAGGCGTGCGACGGCGACTCGATGGCGTGCACCACGCTGGGCGGCAGCTGGAGCGCGGGGATGGCCGAGTGCAGGACGAGCTGCGCCGGGTGGGACGTCTCGGCGTGCACGCTCGGGACTCCCGGGAACACCGAGGTGGTCGAGCCCGCGGTACGCGACCCGATGCGCTGGGCGCAGGCGCGATGCAACGACGGCACCCCCTTCGGGTTCCGGATCTCGCTGGCCGCGACGCCGAGCCCGGTCTGGGTGATCCAGCTCGAGGGCGGGGGTTGGTGCGACGACGCCACGCGGCCGTGCTCGGAGCGCGAGGCGTGGCTGACCACCAACCTGCCGGCGCCGGACCGCGCCACCGGGCTGCTGGTCACGCACGGGATCCTGTCGCGGGATGACACGGGCAACCCCACGTTCGCCGACGCGAACCACGTCCTCGCGCACTATTGCTCCAGTGATTTCTGGCACGGCGCGACGACCGAGCTGCGGCCCTCGGCAGTATCGCCCGGCGGCTGGTACTACTCCGGGCGGGCGAACGTGCGCGCGATGTTCGAGGTGCTGGCGCAGCGTTACGGGCTCGACGACCAGGACCCGGCGCTGCAGGTGCTCTTCGGTGGCAACTCCGCAGGGGCCCACGGCGCGCAGTTCAACAGCGCGTTCGTCGCCCAGGCATTGCCGAACGCGCGGGAGGCCGGGCGGCTCAAGCTCCTGCTCGACGCGCCCTGGTTCCTCGACTGGGACAACCCCGCCCACCGGATCGAGAACGCGACCGTGCGCGACCGCGAGGTCTGGCGCAATGCGCGGGCGTACTGGGGTGCGACCGGTGACCCGGACTGCGAGGCGTCCGTGGCGGATCCGATCGACTGCTGGTTCGGCGCGACGTGGTACCCGTTCGTCTCCGCGCGCCAGCCGACGTTCGTGCAGATCGCCCAGCTGGACAGCGTGATCGGGCTCGAGATCCACCCGACCCTCGGAATGGATGCGGCGGCGGTCGGCGCCTGGCGCGCGCAGCTGCGCGCCACGACGGCGAGCGTGACGTGGCTCTTCTCGGGCGCGGGGCCCTACCACGTGCTCACGCTCAGCGACCCAGGCTGGGCGATGGGGCCCGCGGGCTCCACGCTGCAGGAGATGGCCTCTCGGTTCTTCGACGATGGGCCGCCCGAGCGCGTGACGTTCTGAGCCCGGGCGCCCGCGCCCCCCTCCCCTGCCTGCGCAGGTAACTGACGCGCCCGTAGCTCATGGCTCCCTGACGTGCACGGTCGTCGTCGCGCGCAGGCCGCCGGGTCCGCCGAACGTCACCTCGACGTCGCTCGCGGTGGCGGTCGGCTGGTACGTGTACCAGTAGGCGTAGAACGCCAGCAGCGGGGCACCATCGCGCGTCCATCGCCCGGGCGACGCGAACACCATGTCCCCGTTCTTCTGACGCAGGCGTGGCCGGACCGATGCCGTGGCCCCGGCGGGCAAGCGGTTCTCATTGCTGACGAGCTCGAGCGTGGCGTCGGCGAGCGCGACCGGCTCGACGCGCAGCGAGATGGTCGCCGCGCCGGCCTCCAGGGTCAGGTCGTAGGGCTCGTCCAGCGCGCTGATCTCGACGGCGTCGATCTCGCCGTGGTCGACCGAATACCCGAGGCCGGTGGCCGTGGAGGCGACGAGCTGGTTGGAACCACCCAGCCCGCGGTCCTGGAGGTGATAGGTCACCGACATTCGCGTGACCTCGTTCTCGAGAACGGGCACGCTGGACCCGGGGACGTACCGAGCGCCCTCGAGGCCATCGACGGTGGCGGTCAAGTACATGCCATCGGGGCGGCGGACGTGGACCGGCACGGTGGTCACCAGGGCGCCCTCGTCGTCGAGCACGCTCAGCTCGCCGTCGCCGACGTCCCCCGAGTGCACACGAACCAGCAAGTTGCCCTCGAACAGGGACGGGGCGTCGTCGAGCACCAGGGTCGAGTCCGTCTCGACGGTCCAGTCGGCGAGCTCGGGGTCGGCACCGTCCAGGTCGATCATCAGGTCGGTGAACGGCACCAGCCACAGCTCGTTGTCGTATAGACCCGGCGCGCTCATCCGGACGGTGGCGTCGGAGAGCGGGCGGTCACAGCCGGCTGCAAAGAGCGGCAAAGAGAGGAGCGCGATCAGTCGAGGGGTTCGCATGCCGGAACCACGAGCAAGCCTTGGACCACTCCCTCGGGGGTCGCACACGTTCACGATCCTTGGGGGCGCTCCGAGCGAGGCGCACTCATCGCGGCGGGCTGTCCGAGACCGTGTCAGAGAGCGTCAGCCCTCGAACGCGTTTCCGGGTCCGCGGTGCTCACGCTCGGCGCAGCCCTCGAACGTCGCTGATCACCTCGGCGTCGGGGGGCGGCGCCATTCCCATGGTACGAAGCGCTGTGATCACTGACATCTGGTTCGTCTCCGGCGCTTCCCTGGAAGCCATCGGAGCGGGACTGGGCCTTTGCGACGTGGAATCCGACGCCGAGAACTACTGGGAATGGGTGATCGGCACGGTCCCGGGATTCCCGGATACGCGGCTCGACATCACGCGGACGCACACCATGCTCGCGGGCGAGACCAACACGCGCATCTTCATCTGGGCGGGTCCGCCGAGGGTCGCGTTCTCCACGGACCTCGTCGAGCTCGTCGCCAAGCACCTCCGCGCGATGGGCATCGCGCCGATCCACGCCGGCCGCTGGATCTACCAGCGCGGCAACGAGTTCGACCTCGTCGTCGAGAAGGCAATCGCGTAGCGGGGAGCGCCGCCGCAACGCGACGCCGATCACATCGAGGCGCCCTCGTGGACCGTAACCTGGCCGAGGTCGCCGCGCCGCAGCGCAGCCGAGGGCAGCAGGTAGTACAGGAGACCAGCGGGGTGCCAGCGGGATACAGCGTCACGCTCGGCTCGACGCCGTACTCGCCGTTGGTCAGCCAGCCCAGGAAGAACGACAGCAGCCCCGAGGCCGGCAGCTTGCCGGCGACGTGAGTGTACCCATCTCGACCAGCGCAAGAGCCGTCACAGGCGACGGGCGAGCCGCTTCATGTGGTAGAGGCGGCGCAGCGTGTGGGCCACGAAGCGCGGGTCGAGCCAGTCGCGGCCCTGGTCGGTGCGGAGATCGCGCATCGCCCGGCGCAGGCCAGCGACGTTACGGTGCGATGGCGCGTTCAGGTAGCGCGGGAAGATGAGGCAGTCGACGCCGTCGGCGAAGGCGAGCGCCGGCTCGGGGGCCTGTCCGCCGAGCATCGCCGCGAACGGCGTGAAGAGGTCGACGCCGGCCGAGCGCGCGCCGGCCAACGAGCCCCACAGCCGCGGGTTCACCTCGAGCAGCACGTAGCTGCCGTCGGGTCGGCGCATGAAGTCGGCGCTAGCGAAGCCACTGAGCGCGAGCGTCCGCATCGCGCGGCAGCCGACGTCGAGCAGGGTCGGATCGACCGTCGACCGGATGCGGATCGCGCTGCCGGTGCGCGGAGGATGCTGCTCGACCTTCTCGCCCGCGTACACCCGCACCGGCTCGCCGCGGTGGAAGAGCCCGCCGAACAGATACGTGGACCCGGCCACGAGCTCCTGGAGGATCCACTCGCCGCCCAGCGCGCTCGCCCGCCGCACGGCGAGGGCGAGCGCCGGGCGGTCCTCGACGATCGAGACCATGCGGCCGCCCGCGCCGGTCGCCCCCTTGAGTACGACCGGGAGCGCCACGGCGTCGAGCCCGTGAGTGAGCGCCTGATCGAGGCGGCGGTGCGCCGGGATCGCGATGCCGCGCGCCGCCATGTACTCGACCAGCGCGTGCTTGTCTCGAAGCAGCCGCCGCTGCCACTCCTCGGTCGCCGGGTGCAGGCGGTCGCTCCACGGCCCCTCGGCATCCCAGAGTCGCGTCATCGCCGGCTCGGTCAGCGGAAAGACCCGATCGAACCCGCCGCGCTCGACCACCGTACGCAGGTGAGAGAGGAACGAGGCGTCCTCGATCGGCGGGCCCGACGTCCACAGCACTGTCTTGTGGCGGTGGCGTGCCCGGCTGCCATTCGCGGTGAGCACGGTCACGGCGTGGCCGGCGTCCTCGAGCGCGCGGGCCAGGTAGAGCGTCGAGTGCCAGCCTTCCTCGATGAGCAGGACGCGCACGTCCGAATTGTGACGGCGCGGTCACGGTCGATCAAGCGTCCGCCGCGGCGCGTGACTTCGCCGGACCTCGCGGCGAAGATCGCGACATGCTCCGGGTACTGATACATCTGCTGGCGATCGTGCAGCTGGTGAATCGGTATCTGTCGGCGACCTTTCGGGCCAGCGGCCGCGGCCGCGGTGACGAGACGATCGATGACTACGAGCCGACGCTCACCGTCGTCATCCCGGTCTTCAACGAGGCCGACGCCATCCAGGACACGCTGCGCAGCGTGCTCGCCTCCGACTACCCGCGCGAGAAGCTGCGCGTCGTCTGTTTCGACGATGGTTCCTCGGACGATAGCCATCAGCGCGCCCGCGCCGTCGCCGTCGACGACGACCGCCTGTCCGTGGTGCACAGCCCGGTCAACGTCGGCAAGCGTCTCGCCATCAACCGCGTCGTCCGGGAGGTGGATAGCGAGCTCATCGTCTCCGTCGACTCTGACGTGCTGGTCGAGCCGGGCGCGATCCGTCAGCTGGTTCGTCGCTTCGCGCGTCCGTCGATCGCCGCGGTCGGCGGCTGGGTCGACGTGCGCAACAAGCACGACAACTGGATCACGCGGATGCAGGTGCTGAAGTACTGGTACGCGTACTTCGTCGCCAAGAACCTCGAGAAGTCGTTCCACCATGTGATGGCGGTGTCGGCGTGCCTCGCCGCCTACCGTCGCTCCGTGCTGCTCGAGCTCATGCCCATCCTCGAGGAGCGCGCCGTCCTGGGCGTGCCCATCAAGTACGGCGAGGACCGCTTCCTGACCCGCCAGATCGTCAAGGCCGGCTACCACACCACCTCGACCCTGGAGGCGCGCTGCCGGACGTTCGTGCCCGCGACGCTGGCCGAGTACTTCAACCAGCAGCTACGGTGGCGGCGCGCCCACATCATCGACTACCTCGGCGGCTGCAGCCACGTGTGGAAGCTGACCCCGCTGGTCGCCATCAGCTACTTCGGGGCCGCGTCGCTGCTGGTGCTCTATCCCATCGGCATGTTCGGCGCGCTGGTCGCCGGACGCTTGTTGCAGGTGGTCATGGTCCACGCGGCCTTCCTCGGGGCCTACGGCCTCTACTACCGGTGGAGGGTGCGCTCCTGGCCAGCACACGAACGGGTCAGCGCCCTCTCCTACGTCCCGCACGCGGTGTGCATGCCAATCAGCAACGGCCTCATGACCGTGCTCGCGCTGTTCACGCTCGACTCGAGCAGCTGGGAGACACGCCGCTGAGCTGACGTGGCACGTGGGGCGCGTTTCATGCGGTCGACTTCACCTCCAACCGTCTCACCTCGCGTCACTGAGAGGGAATCAGGACCGCGCGCAGGCCGAGATGATCGGATGCGTACACGCCGGCCAACGGAAGCGTGAAGGTTCGCTCGATGGCTTGCGGTACCAGCGAGCTGGAGACCCAGACGTAGTCGATGCGTGCGGTCGGGCTCGACGAAGGGAAGGTCGGTCCGGCGTCGCCGGGATGGAGGGCGGCCCAGGTGTCGACCCACGCGTTCGCCTCGAACGCGGTGCTCACGCCTCCTCCGGGCCCCTCGTTGAGATCGCCGACCAGGACGCGCGGGCCCGTGCTCGTCAGCCGGGCGACCGCCGTGGCTGCGGCCGCGGCCTGGCGCGCACGCACTGCAGCGTCCTGGTGATCGAGGTGCGTCGTCCCGAACGCGAACGAGTCGCCGGCGCGATCGATCCGGGCGGCGAGCACCTTGCGCGGGATGGCGCCGGGTGGCAGTGACTCGACGCGGACCTCGCCGATGGGATGGCGCGACAGGATCGCCAGTCCCTCGTCGTACGCATCCCACGCGCGGTGCGTGACCGTGCGGGTGCTCGCCAGGGGCGCCACGCCGCGCGCTGCGAGCGCGCCGACCAGCGCCTCGAGAGCGTCCCGACCTCCTGGCTCGAGGCACACCTCCTCGAGCCCGATCACGTCGGGGGCGGCCGCGGCCAGGCCGTCGGCGATCACCGGCAACCGCGCCTCCCAGCCGTCGATCAGGCAGCGCAGGTTGAGGGTGACGACCACCAGCGGCGCCGGCGTCGTTGCATCCACAGCGGCGCCGTCGGAGACCGCCCCACCGTCCGGATCGCCTGACGAAGCCTGCGTGCACGCGGAGGCGGCGAGCATGGCGAGCGAGAGCCGGCGCATGGCCTTCCGATACGCCGTCCGGGCGCTCCCCACAAGGGGCGAGCGCGATGGCTGGCAGCACCGTCAGCCACGTGTTGCAACAAGCAACGCCGCCGGGGCGCAACCCGGCAAGGCCTGGTGGCGGATGCTGGCGCGCCGGTTGCTGATGAGCGCCTCGTGCCCGTCACCTTCCTCACTTCGATTCCAGCGGTCGGCCCCCGGTCGGGCTCCGGCCCCCATCCGGCAGGCCGGCTGGCGGCCCTGATCGTCAGCCTGGTGGCCACGGCCTGCATCAGCGAGCCGGCCGCGGTCGACGTGGCCGAGGTCTCCGGAGCGGTCGAGACCATCGACGGCTGGGGCGACGGCGCGCTGGACATCTACTTCATCCCTGGCGGCGAGGCAGCCGAAGACCGACTCGCTCACGAGATCGGCGCGGCCCGGAGCTCGGTGCGAGTCGCCATGTACAACGTCACCAGCGCGCGCCTCGGCTACGCGCTGCTCGACGCGCAGAGGCGCGGCGTGGCAGTCGAGGTGCTGTGGGACGGCAAGCAGATGGTGAAGGACCACAACACGCTCGACGATGATCTCGTCGCGGCAGGGCTGACGATCACGCCGGTGACCAACCGCCGCTCCGAGTACGCGACCGTGCACGACAAGCTGTCGGTGATCGACGGCGAGCTGGTGACGATGGGCTCGGCGAACTGGGGGACCAGCGCGCTCCACGACAACGACGAATCACTGCTGGTGTTCCGCTCGCCGACCATGGCCGCGGTGGTCGCGGCCCAGCTCGACGAGATCCGTAGCCAGGTCAAGCGACCGCGGATCGGCGACCTGCCGGGACCGGCCCAGCTCTACTTCTCGCCGGAGGACCGACTCGACCGGGTGGTGACGTCGGCCATCGACGGGGCGCAGTCGCGCATCTTCGTCGCCGTGTTCTCGTTGCGCCTGCGCAGCGCCAGTGACGCGCTCGTCCGCGCGCACAACCGTGGTGTGCAGGTCTTCGTCGTCACCGACCGGAAGCAGTCGATCGAGTCCGTCGAGGACGAGCGGCTCCGGGCGGCCGGGATTTCCGTGATCGAGGCGCACAACACGACCGGGCCGTACACCGCGATGCACCACAAGTTCGCCGTCATCGACGACCGCGTGCTGGTTGGCGCCTACAACTGGACCACGACCGCCACGTTCTCGAACGACGAAGACCTGGTGGTGATCCGCGACGCCGAGGTCGCGGCCGCGTACGCCGGCGAGATGGGGCGGCTGTGGCGGCGCTACGGCGGCGACGGCGCCCTTCCGTTGCCCGCCCTCGAGCTGTCGATCGGCGCCACCTGCGATCGGACCGCGTGGGGAGACGAGCTGGTGCTCGTCGGCGATGCGCCGGAGCTGGGCGCATGGGATCCTGCGCGCGGCGTCCGGCTCGACGGCGCGACCTGGCCGCGGTGGACCGGGCGCGTGACGGTGCCGGCCGGTGCCCGCCTGCGCTACAAGCTGGCGCTGGTGCGAGCCGACGGGCGCGTCGACTGGGAGGTGGGAGCGGACCGCGAGGTCGTGCTGCCAACCGATCCGCAGGTCACGAGCGCGGAGATCGACGATGCCTTCCGCTACTAGCGCCTCCGGCACCTCTCGAAGGGCCGCGGCGCTGGCCGGACTGATCGGCATCGCTGCGGGCGGGTGCCTCGCGGCCGAGGAGTCCGCTGACGAGGCCGCCCGCGCCGCCGGCTTGCTGGCCGCGCCCGAGTTGCTCGCGTTCGAGGCCAGCGGGACGTGGCCGGCAACGGCACCGGGCGGCGCTCCCTTCGCGCGTGGGTGGATCGATGCGAGGGTGGCCAACCGCCGCCACCACAAGCGGGTGCTGGCCGAGGTGGTCGCGCCCCACCCGGCGGGGTTCGCACATACGCTGCACCCGATGGCCTACGAAGGCGAGCTGGGCGGTGGGATGGAGCGCTGGGGCACCGACACCCTCGAGTTGTTCGGCGGCGATGGGGCCGGCCCCGTGATGGCTCGCCTGCGTCTGCAGCACGACGCCGACGGCGACGGTGTCGACGAGATGGTGGTCACGCCCTGGCGTCGCATCGCAGGGGTGGGCGACGCGGCGGCGCCGCCCGACGAGCGCTGGCTGGCGACCGACTCGCCGATCGCGCCGGACGGTGCGCCGCTCGACGTCGTGTTCGCGCCGTTCCAGGATCCGGGCGAGACGATGATCGCGGCCATCGACGACGTGATCGCGCGCCAGCGGGCGGCGCCCGGCGAGCGCCACACCCTGCACGCGGCGGTGTTCAACGTCACCGATGACCAGCTGATCGACAGGCTGATCGAGGCCCACCGGACCGGCGTCGACGTCCGGGTCGTCTTCGACGGGCGCAAGCTTCGCCCCTGGTACGAGTGGTACCGTGGCGACGATCGGCTGATCGGAGCGGGCGTCCCGGTGCTGGGCGCGTTCCGGCCCGGCGGCGCCATGCACGACAAGCTGGTGATCCTCGACGGACGGCGCATGGCCACCGGCTCCTTCAACTGGGAACCCGGCGCCCGCCACGAGAACCACGAGGCGCTGTTCACCAGCGGCGAACCGACCCTGGTGACCGCGTACGCCGAGCGCTTCACGGCGCTCGCCGGCGGCCCCCTGACGGCACGGACCGCGGCCGCTGACCCCTCCGCCGCGGTCTCGGTCAGCTTCGCCCCCGACGAGGCACCGCAACGGATCCTGGGTCGCCTGATCGACGGCGCCACCCGTTCCATCCACGTCGCGATGTTCACGTGCAAGGACGTGGCCTACGACGACACGTCGCTGTTTCAGCGACTGGCCACCGCACGCCGTCGCGGCGTCGACGTCCAGATCATCCTCGACCACGGCATCCATGAAGCGTCCGAGTACCGCGGCGTGATCTCCGAGGATGACCCGTCCGACGAGTGGCTCGAGGCCCAGGGCATCCACGTGGTGCGCGCCGACAACACGCGAAGCCCCCACGCCTCGATGCATCACAAGCTGGCGGTGATCGACGGCGAAGTCGTCGTGGCCGGCGCGTTCAACTGGTACTTCGACGCGGCCTACCGCAACGACGAGGACCAGCTGGTCGTCCGCGACCGCGCGCTCGCCGCGCGTGTGACCGGCGAGCTGGCCGCGCTGATCCGCGAGTACGATCCCGCGTGGAACCCGGACGCCTGGCCGCGGGTGAAGGTGACCTTCGCGGTCCACGACAGCCGCACCCAGTGGGGTGACACCGTCGCCATCGCCGGTGAGCTGAGCGAGCTGGGAGCGTGGTCACCGGCGGCCGCGCTCGCGCTCGACGGAGCGAGCTGGCCCGTGTGGACCGGCACGGTCGACCTGCCCGCCGGCAGCCACCTGCGGTGGAAGGCGATCACGCGCAAGGCAGATGGCAGCACCTCGTGGGAACCAGGCGCCGACCGCACCACGATCGTGCCGACCGCAGGCGACACCACCGTGGTCCGGATCGACGCGCGTTGAGCCATACCTGCACGCCCTGATCGGATCGAGCGGTGATCGACAGGTCCGCCAGAGTGCTTGACAAGGAATCAGAATAGGATTCTTATTCTTATACGTGTCCGAGACGGCTCGCCCCCACACCCTGCGCTCGGTAGCGCGTCCCAAGCAGGCGCGTAGCGCCGAGACCCTCGAGCGGCTGCTCGACGCGGCCCAGGCCATCATCAAGGAACGAGGCGGCGCCGAGCTGTCGATCCCCGAGGTCGTCGCGCGCGCCGGGTCGTCGGTCGGCGGCTTCTACGCCCGCTTCAAGGACAAGGACGAGCTGGTGTGCGCGCTCGAAGAGCGCTTCGTCGTGGACATGCGCCGTCTGCTCGACGTGGTCACCGATGCCGACCG
The DNA here is from genome assembly GCA_005779305.1 of Myxococcales bacterium. Taxonomy (GTDB): domain Bacteria; phylum Myxococcota_A; class Polyangia; order Haliangiales; family Haliangiaceae; genus UBA2376. Next base: position 23,252 of record SXJR01000196.1, on the reverse strand, counting down.
GCTTCGCGGTCTGACCCTCCGCCAGTTCGTCGGTCCCGCGATCGGCCGGCTGGTCCGGCTCTACCGGCGCAACGAGCGCCTGGCCGCCGCGTTCGCCGCGGCCTCGGCGCACAACCCGGGCAAGCACGCGCGCACGCGCGCGTTTCGCGACGAGATCGTCGAGCGCGTCGGGGCGCTGGTGCTGACCCGGAGCGCCGAGATCGGCCACCCTGACCCCGAGCGCGCGGTCGAGTTCGCGATCCAGATGGTGCTCTCGACCATGCGGGCCGAGGCCGTGTTCGGACCGACCCGGGCCCGCGGGCGCGCGCTGTCGGAGAACGAGATGGTGGTCGAGCTCGAGCACATGTTCGTGCGCTACCTGGGCATCACCTGACGCACCAACCAGGAACGACCGACGGAGGAGCGACGATGGAGTACACGCAGAACAACCCGCTGCCACGGCCCGCCAGCGGGACTCACCACGGAGTCGAGAGCACCATCAAGACCGTCTTCGACTGGCAGTACGCCCTCGACGAGGCGAAGTTGATGGCGCTGTACGAGAAGGGGAAGACGCTCAGCTGGAACGCCACCGAGATCGACTGGTCGCGCTCGGTCGACGTGGCGCGGATGTCGGCGCAGATGAACGTGCAGGGGTTCTTCAACGACGTCCTGCAGGCGCCGCGGCGGCTGGGCGCCGAGGAGGCCATCGAGTTCCGCACCCACCAGAACGCGCTGATGCTGTCGCAGTTCCTGCACGGCGAGCAGGGCGCGTTGCTCGCCTCCGCCCGCATCGTCGAGACGGTGCCGTGGGCGGAAGCCAAGTTCTACGCCGCGGTCCAGGTCATGGACGAGGCGCGCCACGTGGAGGTCTACCACCGCTACCTCACCGAGAAGCTGGGCATCTCCTACGAGGTTCAGCCCGCGCTCGAGACCCTCCTCGACGACATCGTCTCCGACTCGAACTGGGACGTGACGTACCTCGGCATGCAGATCATGGTCGAGGGCCTGGCGCTGGCCGCGTTCGGCACCGTGCGCATGACGATGTCCGGCGAGCCGCTCATCCAGGACATCACCGCGCGCATCATGGCCGACGAAGCTCGGCACGTCGCGTTCGGCGTGATGTCCCTGCGCAAGCTCTACGCCCAGGAGATGACCGAGGCCGAGCGGCGCTATCGCGAAGACTTCATCTGCGAGGCGGCGCACCTGCTGTACGAGCGACTGGTCCCGACCCAGGTGCTCGACCGGCTCGGCTTCGACCGGAAGGTGTGGCTGCCCTGGATGATGCAGTCACCGTTCCAGAAGGGGATGCGGGCGATGATGTTCTCGAAGATCGTCCCCAACCTGAACCGGCTCGGGCTTCTCACGCCGCGTGTCCGCGACGTGTTCCGCGGGCTCGACATCCTCAAGTACGAGCACGACAAGGACTCGATCGAGGAGCCGAGCGTGAGTCCGCCGCCGGAGCTGATCAAGCTCCTGATGGAGCACCTCGGCGCGGCGCCTCTCCGCTAGACTGCGCCACCGCCATGGCGCTACGACGTCATCTCTGAGGTCGCCCACGGCGTGTTCTCTGGCGCGCCATCCGTCGCGGTGACAGGATGCCCATCATGCGCGCCGTACTCACCGTCCTCCTCGGAGTCATCGCCGCGTGCAGCGGGTCCTCGTCCCCCGTCAGGACGCTCCCCGACAAGAGACCGCCGCCAGGGGATGACGACGCCAAGCCCCCGCCGTCCGGTCCGCCGGTCGCGCGGATCGTCGACACGGTGGAGGAGCTGTTCGGCGTGCGGGTCGCCGATCCCTACCGGTGGATGGAGGGCGCCGACAACGCCGAGCGCGACACCTGGATGCGCGCCCACGGCGCCCACGCCGCCGCCTGGTTCGAGCGTGTCCCCGAGCGCGACCGGCTCCTGGCCCGGATCCGTGAGCTCGGCGACGACCTGGCGTCATCGGACTATGTCCAGCTCGCCGGCGGCCGGACGTTCTACTACCACACCGCCGCCGGCGCCTCGCTGCCGGTCCTCATGGTGCGCGATCCGGACGGCGCCGAGCGCGTGCTCGTCGATCCGTCGACGATCGCAGGACAAGGCGGGCACGCCTCGCTCGACTCGTACAGCGTGTCGCCCGACGGCGAGTACGTCACCTACGCTCTCTCGACCGGCGGCAGCGAGATCAGCTCGATCCTGCTGATGAAGGTCGGGACCGGCGAGGTGCTGCCCGACAGCATCCCGATGGTGTGGGGCGAGTTCAGCGCGCAGTGGTTACCCGACGGGTCGGGCTACTTCTACACCCAGATGGTCGAGCCGGCGCCGGGCGGCGATCCGATCCAGAACATGAAGGTCCGGCTCCACCTGGTCGGGACCCCGGTCGCCGACGACGTCGACATCCTGGTCGCCGACAGGTCACCGACCCTGGCGATCGCCCCCGAGGAGTTCCCGATGGTCACGGTCGCGCCGGGCACGACGTGGGTGATCGCGCTGGGCCTGGGCGCGCGCACCGAGCAACGGATCGCGGTCGCCAAGCTGTCGGCGATCGACAAGACCGGCGCCGCTGCCACCCGGTGGACGGTGGTCGCCGACTACGACGATCAGGCTCTGGCCTCGTTCGTCCAGGGCGATCGGCTTTACCTGCAGAGCTTCAAGGGCGCGGCGAACTTCCAGCTCCTGTCGGTGCCGCTGGCCACGCCGTCGATCGCGAAGGCCCGGGTCGAGGTCGCCGAGGATCGCGAAGCGCGCCTGACCGGGGTCGCCGCCGCCAAGGACGCGCTCTACTTCATCCAGACCCGCGTCGGGCAGTCAACGCTCTACCGGAAGCCGTGGAAGGCCACGAAGGCGACGGCGGTCGCGCTGCCCTACGCCGGCATGGCCGTCGGCCCGATCGTCGATCCACTGCGCGTCGGCGCGATGTTCTCGCTCAACAGCTGGATCCGCCCGACCACGTTCTTCGCGGTCGGCGCCAAGGGCGAGCCCGTGCTGGCCAATCTCGGCACCACCAGCGGCGCTGACTTCTCGGCGATCGTCGCCGAGGAAGTCGAGGCGACCAGCGCCGACGGGACGCGGGTGCCTTTGTCGATCCTGCGGCGCGCGGATCTGACGCTCGACGGCTCGCACCCGGCGATCGTGCTCGGCTACGGCGGCTACGGCTTCTCGCTAGACCCCTCGTTCGACGCCGGCCCGCTGGCGTGGCTCGAACGCGGGGGCGTGTTCGCGATCGCCCACGTCCGCGGCGGCGGCGAGAAGGGCCAGCAGTGGTACTTCGACGGCAAGGGCGACAAGAAGATGAACGGGGTCAACGACATCATCGCGTGCGGCGAACACCTGGTCGCCAAGGGCTACACCAGCAACACCCGGCTGGCGATCCAGGGCGGCAGCTTGGGCGGCATCCTGGTCGGGCGCGCGATCACCGCTCGCCCCGAGCTGTTCGCCGCGGCCAACATCAAGGTCGGGCTGGTCAACCCGGTGCGCATGCTCCACGCCAGCAACGGCGCCAACCAGAAGGCCGAGCTCGGCGATCCCGAGACCGAGGCCGGGTTCACGCAGATCCTCGCGATGGACCCATATCAGCACGTCGAGGACGGCGCCGCGTACCCGGCGACGGTGTTCACGGTGGGGCTCAACGACGCCCGTGTGGCGCCGTGGATGAGCGCCAAGATGGCGGCGCGGATGATGAAGGCGAGCTCGAGCGGCAAGCCGATCCTGTTGCGCATCGACGGCGACGCCGGCCACGGCGTCGGCTCGACGCGCGACCAGCAGTTCAAGGAGCAGGCCGACGTCTGGGGCTTCTTCCTGTCGGTCGCCGGCGAGCCCGGATTCAGCGTCCCGGAGTAGGGTGGGCGCGCCGCGCTCCGCGGCGGTACCGGCGTGTTCGTCGAGGCCGGCGATCGCTCGCTCGCCCCCTACTGCGGGCCGTAGCGCACGCCGAGACGCGGCTCAACGGGCCGGCGCGCGATTTCCTGGCGGTGTCGCCGCGTCTTCCGTCGACGGCACGGCCGAGAGGTTCTCCGAGTTCGCCGTGTACAGGCGGGGCGTGCGAGACTCGGGGTCGACGACGACGCGCTCGATGCGCGGATCGGCGAGCGTCACGCGCGTCGTCGCTGTGTTCGCGTGCACGACCGTTCGCGCGACGCGCGTACCAGAGGCGTCGAGTCCGACGACCTCGACGTACGCGTCCCATGGAGGCTCCGACTGCGCGAGCTCGATGGCCACGCCCCCCGCGATCTTCGTCGCGCGCGCGATCGTGATGTCGGGCCCGCCGCCGCGCGTGAGCCAGCCCCGCACCCACGTCGAGGCATCAGCGCCGCACGTCCGCTGGATCGACTCGAGCAAGTCGCTCCAGCGCGCGGACTTGTGCCCGAAGCGGGCGACGAGATCGGCGAGCGCGGCGACCAGGCGATCGTCGCCGAAGCGGAGCGCGACCATGTCCAGGATCTGCGTCGCCCGCGAGTAGGCGAGCGTGCGCGCGTGAGCCGCCGTCGTGTCGCGCGCGAAGCCGAGGACCGGTTGCGGGCTGGGCTTGGACGCCTCCCTCGCGACGAGCCACGCTCGCTGGCGCCGCGTGGCGGCGAGGTCATCGGGGTCAGCGCCGATGTGCGCGGCGATCGATGCGAGCGTTTCGTGCAGCGCCGCCTCGTCGGCTTCGAACCGCGCGGTCACCAAGCTGCCGAACCACTTGTGCGCGAGCTCGTGCCGGATCAGATCGCGGTTCCTCATATCGGGCACGATGATGAGCCCGCGCCCGAGGTTGAGCCCCTCGAACCCGCGGCCCGAGACGACGATACACGTTCGCTCGTCAGGCATCGGTCCGAGCACGAGCAGCGCGCGCCACGCCGACCCGACGAACGCGAGGGCATCCTCGAGAACCTCGTCGCTCGCGGCGGAGATCGCGACCTCGACCGCACCGGTCGACGACGTCGCGACCCGCCACGCCGTCGAGAACGCGACGCTCGGCGAGCCCTTCGGGAACGTGGTTTCGATTCGCCCGTCGCCGAGATCGCGCGTCGTGAACGGGCCAGCGCTCTTCGGGGTCATGGCCGCCGGCGCGACGACGACGAGCTCGAGGTCGTTCCGGTTGCCGGCCTTGAGTGACGACGATACGTAAGCTGCGCCGACATAGGCGGGATCGAGCGGGCGGAAGAACCGCCCGAGATGGTCCTTGGCGAGATCGAGCTGCGCGTCGACGCGGATCGTGACGGGTTTGGCCACGGGGAGCTCGATCGTCATCGTGCCTTCGTCGACCCGCACGAACGGCACCTCGCGATCGTCGACGCTCACCGTGACGTCGCGCCCGTGCGGTGCGATCCACAACCGGATCGTCTTCTCCTTGCCCGGATCGAACCGGGTCACCGTGCTCGTCGCGAGCTGGCCGCACGGCATGTCGAGCTCCACGCGAATGCCATAGCGTGCACTCGTCGTGTGCTTCCCGACCCGCACGCATTCGACCAAGGGCTCGATCTCGTGATCGGCCAAGGGGTGATCGGCCGGGTCGCGCCAACCGAGGAATTCCGGATCGATCACGAGGATCTCGGCGCCGGGGGCGTCCAGCGCGAATGGTGTCGATGCCGCGGTGATCGCGAGGTGCGCGGTCGCGACCGGCTCCCAACCCTTCGCGCCGAATCGCATCGCAACGATGTCGAGATCCTGGAGCGCGGCCAGCGTGGGTCGCTCGCCATCGGCGAGAACCGTGCCGGTGATGCGATCGCCGTGGATCTCGATCGGGCCCAAGCGATAGTGCGGCAGGTCCTTTCGGATCGCAGCACGAAGTCCGGGGACGCGGCGCTCGGCGGCGGCGACGAGGCCAGCGTCATCGAACGCCTCATCGAGCACGGCGGCGAGATCGCTCGGCGAGAGTGCGGCGCGAATCGCGACCGCGGTCGTGTTGGCCTCGGTGCTGTACTCGCTGGCGGCGAATTCGAGGTTCCCGCGTCGATACTGTGCCGGATCGCGGTCGGTGCGCTCCGCGAGCAACTCCGCGCGTGCACCGCTGGGACCAGTCAGGATTGGTGGCGCCGGCACCGGTGCCGGCGCGACGATGGGCATCGGTCGCTTCGACGACCGTGCGTCGCACGCGGCGAGCGCGACGACGAAGACGAGCAGCGTGCGACTCACGACCGTTCGAACGTACTACGAAGCGGCGATGGCAGGTTCACCGCCGCCCTGTGGCAGGATCGCTCAGCGGCAACCCGCGACGCCGTGGCATAGCGCGGCGCGCGACTCGGCAAGCCTGGCCAGGCGGTGCGCGAGCTCGCGTGGTTGCTCGGCCGCCTGTCGGTGCATCGCCGCGACGATCGGCGGGATCGCGTGCCCGCGCATCTCCGGCGTTGGATCGCCGTCGACCCCGCGCATCACGTACTCGAGCCAGTCGTCGTCGGAGCCGCCCTTGCGCGACAGCGCCTCGGCGCACGCCTCCGGCGGGATCGCGCGACAGGCCGCCGCACGCTCCTTGGACATCTGCGCGCCCGCGGAGATCAGCAACCCGTAGAGCTCGCGCGGCGTCAGCTTGGCCCCGGGCGGCATCTTCGGCGGTTGCGCCGGACCGTCCCGATCCGGGATCCCCAGGTCGAAGGCCGGCTCCCGGAGCGGCCAGGCGACGCCGAGGAGCATGTCGAGGTCCTCGCTCGCGGTCGCGGTCGCCCAGTCGGGAATCGCCGCGACCACAGCGTCGAGCTCCGCGGCGAGCACGATCCGATCGGCGTCCGACGGAGGCGCGTCCTGGACGATCCGCGCCAGGTTCGCCGCGATCCGAGGGGCCAGCGACATCGACTGCGCTGCGCCGATGTCGCCGAGGTCGGTGCCGGCCTGCGCGGTCAGGAGCCGCTCGAGGTCGAGCAGCAGGCGAATCCCGGCCGTCGGGGCTCCGCCGCGCGCCAGCTCCCGGGCCTGGGCGATCGCGATCTGGCCGAGGTGGAGCATCTCGAGCGCCACCATCGGACCTCGACCCGCCAGGAGCGGCGAGCATCCAGGCGTGGCGTTCCGCAGCACCGCCGCGATCCCCGCCACCACCGGTTGGGCGCACCGATCGAGCAACGCGGCCAGCTCGGCGGGCGGCTCGGTGAGCGGCGTCGCCGTGCAGACCTTCAGCGAGGCCGACGTACAGGTCGCGTTGGCCGCGCGGCCAGCGTCGCCGAGCGCGGCGAAGTCTCGCGCGCACGCCGCGAGCGGGTCGCCGCCGGCGCCGATCATCGCGCGTCGCGCGGCGTCGTCGGGGCACTCGCGGCGCTGATTGGCGCGCAGGCGTGCGATCAGCGCGGCCTCGATCCGGGCGACCTCAGCGCCGTCGTCGAGACGACTCGGGGCCAGCGCGGGAAGCGGCGGGTCTGGCACAACGGCCACGGCCGTATCCGGAGAGACTTTCGGCGGCGCGTCGCGCTTCTTGCCGCCGCAGCCGGCGATCAGTGCGACCGCCAGGACCGGGAGGAGGCGCATGCGCCGACGGTATCAGAGTTCGCTTGCGGACCGGGATGCGGATGGGCGAGCTGCTGGCGCTGCAGACGCTGACGCCGCACTCATTCGTAGGACAGTGGTATGGAAATGAACGACCGCAACGAGGATCGCATCTCGTCATTGCTCCAGGAAAAATGGGCCGAAGGGTTCGGCCTCCATGTCCAGGGAATCGTCTTTGCAGCAGGAGCCTTCCTGCCGTGCGAGGGCAAGAAAGCCCGGTCCGGATCTGGGCTGGTAACGGCAATCACCTTTCTGGGAGAGTCCTCGGTTTCGTCGGTGCTAGCTGAAAACAATGGCGCTTGGGTTCATCTCACCGAGTGCGACAGCATCATTCCCGAAGGCCTGAACCTCCGGTTGAGCTGCGGCGAAGGCCAGATGGGAAACGAGGGCTACGTCGCGGTTTGCGCGAAGAATACGAATCGGCTGATCTGGTTCGCGTTCTTTGAGTGCTCCAACCCCTTTTCGGGACTCCGCTTCGAGGAAGGAGTCCTGATCGCGGAGAACTCCTATGAACAGGAATGGGGATTCCCGCTCAATGCGCCGCAAGACTTCTGGATTCGGCCCATAGCGTGAGGAACAGTCGTCAATCCCTCGGGGGACACCCAAGAACCGGCCGGTGAGGGACACCTGAAAACCGGCCAGTCGTAACCTCCAGGACGTTGACGGCGGCGAAGGGGACGTGGTCCCCCGCCGAGGTGAACGTCTTGACCGACGACAAGCATCGGCAGGTGATCGCGCTGGGCCAGCTCGGCTGGAGCCGGCGCAGGATCGAGGAGGCCACCACGGTTCGCCGCGAGACGGCGAGCGCCTACCTGAAGGCGGCCGGTGCGGTCGCCGAGGACGCGCCGGCCGCCAAAACCGGCCAGTCCGGAGGGGGTGTCCACCGACCCTGGGCCTGAGGGGACGTCAAAAACGGCCAGTCCGGAGGGGGTGTCCACCGACTCGGGGCCGGCGATCGGCGCGCCGGGCCGGGCCCCGGCGGCCAGCGCGTGCGAGCCGTACCGCGACGGCATCGAGCTCGCGCTCAAGGTCGGCCGCAACGCCAAGGCGATCTGGCAGGACCTGGTCGAGCTGCACGGCTTCGGCGGCGGCTACGCGAGCGTGAAGCGCTTCGTGCGCAAGCTGCGCGGGACGCAGACGCCGGAGGAGCGCGTGGTGATCGTGACCGCGCCCGGCTCTGGGCATGCGGCCTGAAGGCTCGAGTTAGTGGCTCGGGCCTTCGCTCTTTTCGGCTACGGGGGTCGCTCTCCCATCCCGCCCCGTTCGCCAGGGCCAGTTCTCGGCCCACGTCACCCGACCCAGATTCACGCGGTTCTACGCGACCACCAACACTCGGCGACGAGCTCGTTCCTGGTCTTGCAGAGCAAGAGCCCGATGGTCGGCTCGTCGTCGGGCGCCTTCACCTGCGCGTCGATGGCCGTGCAGTAGAAGCCGAGCTGCCCGAGGTGGTCTGGCTTGAACTTGCCCGCCTTCAGCTCGCCGACCACGTAGCGACGCAGGCGCAGGTGGTAGAAGAGCAGGTCGATGAAGAACTCGTCGCCGCTGACGTCGAGCACGCGCTGACGCCCGGCGAACGCGAAACCCGCGCCGAGCTCGAGGAGGAACTTCGTGATGTGCTGCACGAGCGTCGCCTCGACGACGCGCTCCTGCGCGTCGTCACCGAGGCCGAGGAAGTCGAGCGACCTCGGCGCGCTCATCGTGCGGATCATCGAGACCGCCGCGGTGACTCCCACCTGGCGGGATCGGGTGCAGCTCGCGACCGGCTTCGCCGAGGACGTCGCGAGAGGGCTTCTTGAACGTCTCGTGCGGCAGCGGAGTGATCGACCGTCAGATGATCCTGAGGTCGTGCTCGATGGCGTGGATCAATCAGTGCCGACGACCACCGTAGACCTTGGTGAAGAGCGCCTTGTTGGCGTCGAACCAGTCCCACACGACGTAGTCGCCGTTGAGCTTGGCGCGGATCGCGGCGGCGATCTCCTCGGAGCGGTCGATGTCGTCGACCGCCGCTTCGATGCCCATCACGTCACTACGACCGAGCATGGCCTGGAGCGTCGTCACCGACACGAGGCCGTGTCGAGCATCGTACTCGTCGAAGCCGACGTGGAAGGTCCCGCTGACGCGGAAGGCCTTGGGCGCGTAGGAGGGAGGTAGCGATGCGGGCGACTTCACCGTGACCAGATCACCGACCTCGACACCGAGGAACCGCGCGAGATCGTCGCCGAGCACGATCGACGCCGGTGTGTCGACGCCAAGTGACTCGAGGGATCCGGACTTCATCCGCGACTCGAGCCGCAGTACGCGTGCGACGCGGGTCGGATCGACGGCCTTGATCGCCAAGCTGACGCGGTCGCGCGATGCGCTCGTGACCTCGGCCTCGAGGAGCGTGAACGGCTCCGCGGCCACGACACCGGGGCTGGCCTCGACGATGGGGAGCAGCGTTCGGTAGTCCGTCAGCGGGCCCTTGCTCCGCATCACGAACAGCTGTCCGCCCACCGACGTCACCTTGTCGCGGAGCACGTCGGGCGGATCGCGGATCCAGGTCGGAACCTCCGGCAGGGCCGTCAGGGGTTCTTCGACGACGCGATCGTCCGGCCTGACGGGCACGCTGCGAGGCTTGTCCTCCTGGGACTTCCCACCCTGGCCGCATGCCGTCACCACGATCGCGAACACGCATGTGCGACGCACTCGACCCTGGTTACCACACACGCCGCGCGACCGGCGCGTGAACGCCCAACCGCTGCAGGACCACCACTCGCACTTCGCCGTGAACCGGATGCGTGGCTCCAGTCCCGACCCAGGGATGTATCTCGAGCAGGTCCAGCGCGGCGTTCAACTCGCGATCGAAGAGCAGCGGGGCTGCGCGGACGGTTCTTTCGCCACCACCGCGACGCGCGTTGGATCGACGTCATCGCCGATGCGGCGATCCGGATCTCGAACACGCCCGGCATCTATCGGCGGCGAAGAAACGCGCAGGCGCGATCGGCGCCGACGAACCGCCCTGACTTGATCTCGGCGACGCCGCGCGAAATCTCCGCCTCGGCGTCGAGGTCGATCGGCTCGTCGCCATCGTGCACGACGACGGTCAGCCGAGCGCCTTCATGCAGTTTCGCCCGCGTGACTACCCTGCCCTTGACGACGGTGGCGCTCACGGCCCGCATGAGTCACACGCTTGCACGCGCCAGAAACTCAAGCAATATCAATGCGGTGGAGACGCCGGGAGTCGAACGCGGCGTCAGTACGCGCCGCCGACCCAGAACCGGATCGAGTGGAACGTGTCGCTGGCGCCGGAGGCGACGTACATCGGGTTGGTGTCGACGGGCTCGAAGGCCCAGCCGAAGCGAACCAGATCGTAGCCGAGGCCGAACTCGAGCTTGTCGTCGACGAGCCGGGCCAAGACACCCAGGTTCAGGCCGAAACCGTCGGCGTCGCCGGACTTGAAGCGGCTGTCGAGATCGCCGCCGCCGGCGACCAGGCGGTTCTCGATCCCGACCCACGGGCGCAGGATCCCGAACGTGCCCTCGCCGCGCACGCCCAGTCGAACCACGTTGTAGTCGACGTCGGGCAGCGCGTAGGCAAGGTCGCCGGCGAACGAGTAGAGGAGGCGGGTCCAGCCCACGTCGAAGCCGAGGCCGAACCTGGAGTCGAGCTTGAGGCGGTAGCGCAGGCCCGCCTCGAACAGCCGGTGGTTGAAGTTGGCGCTCTCGCTGCCGCGCGCCGCGGTGTCCTGCGGCGAGAAGCCGAGGCCCACGATCACGGTGAGAGGCCACAGCCGCCACACCTTGGGCTTCAGGCGCCACGGCGCGAGCTCGGCCTCGAAGCGACCCATGACCCGGCCGTTGGCGTCGAAGGGCGCCGTGAACATCTCGTCGCCGGGGTTGTCGTAGCGGAAGCGACGCCAGCTCACGTCGGCGCCGAGCCGGGCCACGGCCACGGCGCCGCGCGGTCCCTTGGGCGCGGTCGGCCTGGGCGGCTCGACCGGCGCCAACGCGTCGAGCGAGACCGTCACCTCGTGCTCCTGTCCACCCTCCAGCTCGATCCATTGCTCGAACGGCACACGGCCTGGCACGATGACCCGCACCTCGTGGGCGCCGGGCTCGACCTCGACGGTCAGCGGTAGCTTGCCGCGATCCTTGCCATCGACCAGCACGCGGGAGTTGGCCGGGGCCTCGCCGATCACCTTGAGGGTCGACACCGCTGGCACCAGCGAGATCTTCATCGTGACCGGGATGCGCGCCTTCTTCTTGTCCTTGATGGCGTCGACGATCAGGGTCTCGAAGCGGGGCACGTGGCCGCCGAGCTCGAAGATCACCGTGTACTCGCCGGGAGCGAGCTCGGTCTCGAGCGGCGTGGTGCCGAGGGGCTCGCCTTCCTTGTTACCGAGGTAGACGTCGGCCCCCTCCGGTACCGACCCGATCTGCACCGGGCGTGTCTTCTGCGCCCACGCCGGGGTCGCGACCGAGAGGAGGACGAGGGTCACGAACAAGGCGAGCGCGCGCGGCACCCGCGCATGATATGCGAATCTCGCCGCGATGGCGCCTCCTCCAGGGTCTCCGCGTGCACCCGGGTTGCCGATGGAGACCGCACGCCTGGCGCTGTTCGCGCTGGGCGTGGCGCTCATCACGAGCCGCGTCGGCCTGGTCGTCCACGAGCTGGTCGGGCACGGCGTCACCGCCAGCGCGTTCGGCGCCGAGATCGAGGAGGTGCGCCTCTACGCCACCGCCGGCGGCTGGATCAGCTACGACCGCGACCATCCATGGACCTGGACCGAGGCGCTGGTGGTCCAGCTCGCCGGCATCGCCGTCGAGCTGGTGATGGGCGCCGCCGCCGCCGTCGCGGCCTGGCGCACGCGGGGTGCGCTCGCCGTCGCCCTCGGTGGCGCGGCCCTCGGGCTCTGCCTCCACGCCGGCTTCTATCTTGCCGCCGGCACCTACCACGGCCTCGGCGACGGCGCGCTCCTCCACCGCCGCCTCGGCGATGACCGCGGCTGGTTGTGCTGGCCGATCGCCGCCGCCATGGTGGGCGGGTGTTTCGTCGGCGCCCGCCGCCTCGCCGCCATCGTCCGGGTCTGGCTACCCACGCCGTCGGCCACTCGCCAGCTCATGGCTCTGACCGTGGCCCTGGCCGCCGCCGCCGGCGCCCACGCCGGCCTCGCCTCGGCCGAGGTCGCCCTCCGGCCGAGCCCGACCTACCAGGCCATCATGAAGCCCGAGCGGCAGCGGGTCATCGATCAGGACCTGGCCCGGTGGGCCGCGGCCGAGCAGGCCCGCGGGAAGGCGCCCGATCGCGGTGCCGTCGCGGCGCACCGCCGCCGGCTCGAGACCGAGCGCCCGCGGCCCCTGCCCTTCGGCGCCATCCTCGCGATCGCCCTGGCCCTGGCCACGGCCGCCGGCGCCGCCCTCGGGCGACCGCGGCCGGGAGACGTTGCCCGCTTGCCACAACCTGCCGTCCGCCGGGCTGTCACATGGGCGGTGATCGCGGCTCTGTCCATCAGTGCAATCGACGCGTTGGCTGCCTAAGAATGCTAGTGTCGCCCCGATGGAAAAGCGGGCACGCGACGTCATCGCAGGGGCGCTGCGCCCCAACGATCCTCGCCGCTTCCTCGTCGAAGCGATGATCGGCGCCATGGACGCCGATGGAAAGATCGACGAGCGCGAAAACGCGCTGCTCAAGAAGCGTCTCGACGAACACGAGATGTTCGCCGGCCTGTCCGAGCAGAACTCGAAGATGTTGCTCGAGCTTGCCGCCGACGCCGTGAAGTTCGCCGGTGGCGCCATCGCCCGGGTCCCCGCCATCGCCAAGGGCCTGCCCGCCCGCCTGCATCGCATCACCGCCATGGCCATGGCCTGCGAGATCGTGGTCGCCGACGAAAACGTCGCCCAGACCGAGCTGGCGTTTCTCGAGAACCTGCGCCTCGCCCTGCGCCTCGCCCCCTACGAGGCCACCGACATCTTCGCCGCCGCGAAGGAGCAACGGGCGCTGCGCTACCTCGACGATCGCCTGCTGCGCCTGCGCAGCCTGGTGCCGGTCGCGGTCGAGATGTTCACGCTGCGCGCGTCGACCCTGGGCAAGCTCTCCGACGACCACCGCTTCGAGCTGCGCGATCTGCTGGTCGCCATCCCCGACATGGCGCTGCGCGATCACGAGATCGAGGGCCTCCTGTTCCAGTCGTTCCGTCGTCCCCGCGGCGGAGTCGGCGTCGAGGTCGAGCTGAGCCAGATGGCGCAGTCGCTGCCCGACCCGGTCGATCGCTACTGGATGGTGGTCTACGCCCTGTGCGCCGAGCAGGTCAACCAGCTCTCGCGGTGGCGCTTCATCCCGTTCGTCTCGCTGTTGCAGCGCGCCTTCCAGATCGGCGACGCCGACATGGAGCTGGCCGCCACCGACTCCGCTGGCTTCCCGAACTCGCTGCCGCGCCCGAAGTGAGCGCTGGCGGCGCTTGCGCCGAGCGCTACTTCTCCGCTTCCTTGCTGCCGACCACGGTCATGTTCATGCCGACCTGGACGGAGACGTTCTTGCCGTCGATCGGGACGAGGACCTTGCCGTTGAGGTACCAGCCGAACGAGCCGGTGGAGAACTCCTTCACCTCGGCGATCAGCTCGGATCCGTTGATGACGATCTTCAGCGGTTCGGCCTTCTCGACAAACTGAGCACGGGTCACGGGGCAGGTGGTCTTGGCCATGGCGCGCATTGTGCCATCATCGAGGCCGGCGATGACCTGGGTCTTGCTCGTGTTCGGGGTCTCCTGTGCCACGGCCGCGGCCGTGTCGCTCTGGCCACCCCAGCGCCCGGGCACGGTCGCCGTCCTGATGTGGCCGGTGGGCTGGCTGGTCGGCGAGCTGCCGCTCCACGTCCTCGCCCTGTGGACCGGCACCGGCGCGGTGCTGGTCAGCCTCGGCGGCGCCGCGGCCTGGCCGGGCTGGCTCGGGCTTGTCGCCCTGGCGCTGGCCCTCGCCGGCCTGCGCCAGCACCTCGTCTACGCCGCGGTCACCACCCGCAAGATCGACGAGGTGCTCGGTCCCGATCCCGCGCCGGCGCCGCTGCCGTGGAAGGCGCTGGCGCTGGTGCTGCCGTTCCGGCCCCGCCGCATCACCCGCGAGCGCGACCTCGAGTACGCGCGCATCGACGGCAAGCCGCTGCGCCTCGACGTCTATCACCAGGACGGCGCCCACCACGGCCCCGGCCTGCGGCCGGTCTTCGTCTACGTACACGGCGGCGGCTGGGTGATCGGCAACAAGCGCCAGCAAGGCCGCCTCACCGTCCACGAGCTCGCCGCCGCCGGCTGGGTCTGCGTCTCGGTAAACTACCGGCTGTCGCCGCGCGCGACGTTTCCGGATCACCTGATCGATGTGAAGCGCGCGCTGGCGTGGATCAAGGCCCACATCGCCGAGCACGGCGGCGATCCGCGCTTCATCGTGATCGGCGGCGGCTCGGCCGGCGCGCACCTCGCCAGCCTGGCCGCCCTCACAGCCGGTCAGCCCGCGTACCAGCCCGGCTTCGCTGACGTCGATCTGTCGGTCCAGGGCTGCGTCGCGTACTACGGCGTCTACGATTTCGTCGACGGCGATCGTCACTTCCGCCACAAGGCCTTCCACGATCTCCTGCTGGCGCGCATCGTGATGAAGCAGCCGCTCGCGCGCGCGAGCGAGCTCTACGAGCGCGCCTCACCGGTTGCCCAGATCACCGCAGCCGCCCCGCCGTTCCTGGTGTGGCACGGCGATCGCGACAGCCTGGCGCCGGTGACCGCGGCCCGCACGTTCGTGAAGACGCTGCGCGCCACCAGCCGCGCCCGCTGCGACTACGTCGAGCTGCCCGGCGCGCAACATGCGTTCGAGCTGTTCCCGTCACTGCGCAGTGTCGCCGTCGTGCACGGCACCAAGCGCTTCTGTCAAGCGCTCCACGCTGCCTGGCAGCGGAGCGCGCTCACTCCCGCTGACTCACGCTGACCGACGTGCTCGCGCGCGAATCCGCGTGCATAATCGGCGCGTGCAGTCCCAGACCATCGACCTGATCGAGCGCGTGCGTTCCCGCCTCCGCGAGGTCGGCCAGCCATGCTCCGTCGCCGGACCGGCGTCCGAGGAAGCCGTCGCGGCCGCCGAGGAACAGCTCGGTGGCGCGTTCCCGCCGTCGTACCGCGCGTTCCTGCGCCGCTTCGGGAGCCTGACCCTGCCCGCCGAGATGGCCGTGGTCCACGACTTCGTCGGCATCGATGCCAAGGCGCCCGACGGCAAGGGCGTCGTCGAGCGCACGCTGGCGGCGCGGGTGGAAAACCGGCTGGGCAACGCGCTGGTCGTGGTCGGCCTCGGCGCGGGCGCCCGCGAGTGGTTCTGCCTCGACGCCGCGCGCGGCCGCACCAGCGACGAGCATCCGGTGGTGATGTTCGACGCGCGCGACAACCAGGTCGACATGGTCTTCTACGACGACTTCGAGAGCATGGTCCGCGAGGTGCTCGAGTTCGTCGAGGACACGCTGCTTCATCCCAGCGGCGAAGCCTCGGTCGGCTGAGCGCCAGGCCGGCGATCACGCCGGCGCGCCAGCGCGCGCGTGCTGGTCAGCACCGCGGCGAGCACGGTGCTGACCACCAGCCAGTGCGAGTAGCGGTAGTCGGGCGTCGACGCGATGGGCAGGAGAGCCAGCTCCATGGTGACGCCACTGACCAGGAGCGCGAAGGCGTCGCGCTGATGGCGCGCCGGCCATAGGAGCGCGACCGCGAGCAGCAGGTAGACGAACGGCCGCCACAGCGGCGAGTGCATCGCGACCTTGAACAGCGACGAGTCGAGCCAGGCCTGGAAGCGGGTCCAGCGGCGCGGCGCGTTGTCGATCGCCGTCTCGGCCAGCTTGGGCCGGGCGCGGATCACCACCACCATCCCGGCCGGCCTGCGCCCGAGCGCCAGCACGTGGCGGAACGTGCGCAGGCGGTGCACCACGTAGAGATACGGATGGCGGGTGACCTGCGCGCGCCACGCCCGATAGATCGCCGCGCGCTCGGCGGGCGTGGTCTTGCGACCCTCGTCGAGATCGAACAGCCGATCGAAGCCCGACACCAGCGAGCTGAAGTCGAACGCCTTGTAGCCCTTTCGCGCCCGCTCCTGGATGTGATCGTCGACCACGAGCGGCGTGCCGTCGAGCAAACGCTTCCATTCGTCGTCGCTCAGGTCGCCGGCCAGGAGCTGGATGCCGACGATGTCCATGACCGCCACCGACGAGTGCCAAAGGTGCGTGCGCTTGTCGGTGAGGGCGTCGTTGATGCCGAACGCCGCGACCGTGATGACCAGCGCCACGCCGATCGCGATCCCGGTGCGGCGCAGGCGCGCCCCCCAGCCCGGCGCGTGCTCGCGGGCGAGCAGCAGCACGATCAGCGGCAGGGTCGCGGCCGGCGCGTTGTGGCGCAGCAGCGTGGCCAGCATCAGCGCCGCCAGGCCGGCGAAGCGCACGCCGCGACGATCGTCGAGCAGGCCGGCCACGCCGAGGAGGAGCGCGCCGGCCATCAGGCAGTCCTTCCAGATCACCATCATCGGCGTGAGCACCGGCGGGAACAGCAGGATGGCCACCGCGGTCAGCGCTGCCCGCGATGGCCGCATCACCCGGGCCACGATGAAGTACGTGCCCAGGAGGAACGCCCAGCTCTGCACCACCAGCATGCCGAACGGCCCCGGCGTCAGCCGATCGAGCACGCTCCACAGCATCGCCATCACCGGCGGATGACCATCTGAGTAGATGCCGCTGCGCGCCTCGCCGAGCTGCGAGAACGAGTCCCACGTCATCACGCCGGGGAACGCGCAGACCAGGAACACGATCCACCCGAGCAGCAAGACGATGCGCGCAGGGAGGCGATCGAGGACCGCGGCCGACACCAGGCCGGCATCCTATACATGTTATGACGACGCGTCGTGAGCCCGTCAGCCCGGATACCGGTCCCCGACCGGCGCGGCGTGATCGCGGTCATGCTGGCGATCTGGATCGGCCTCGCCATCCTCACGGCGTGGGAGCCGGTGCTTGGCGACGGGTGGGACTACGTGGCGTGGATCGACGCGCACGGCGCCTCGCCGCGCTCGTTCCTCGACTTCTGTTCATGGTCCTACCGCGAGGACAACCCCCGCCTTGGCCAGATGCTCGGGTTCTTCACCTACGTCGAGCCGCTCCACATGGTGCTGACCCCGCTGGTCGAGCTCGGCGTCGTGGTCGCGCTCTTCGTGCTCGCGGCCGGACGTCTGCCAGCCCAGCGCGGCGACGGCGCGCGCCTGCTCGTGGTGACCGCGATCGTCCTCCTCGTCACCCCGCAGATCGGCCTCATCCTCTTCTACCGACCCTTCACGGTGAACTACGTCTATCCCCTGCTCATCCAGCTCGTATGGGCCCTTCCCTACCGGGGGACGGTGTCAACTTTGTCAACTTTGGCCGGCCCCGGCCTCGCCGCCGCGGCCGCCGCCACCGGCGGCATGCTGGTGCTCGGCTTCGCGGCCGGCATGGGCAACGAGCACACCGGCATCCCGTGGCTCGGGTTTGGCGCCGTGGCGTTCCTGCGCGCGCCGCGACGGCGTCCGTGGATGGTGAGCGGCTTGATCGGCATGGCCGCCGGCTACGCCGCGCTCCTGCTCGCCCCCGGCCAGGGCCGCCGCTATGCGGGCCTGGGCCATGACTACTCGCCGCTCGACGCGGTCCTCGCGCGCGACATCGGCGGCAACCTGGTCGCGCTGGCCGCGCCCGCGCTGGCCGCGGCCACGCTGCTCGCCCTGGCCGGCGTGTCGATGTGGATCGCGCGCCGCACGGCCGCCGAGCCCGACGATTCGCTCCGTCCATTGCCGGCCCGCTGGTGGCTCGCCACCGCCGCCGCGCTGTCGGCGTTCGGCCTGCTCGGGCCCAAGCTCGGCGGCCGACTGCACGTGGCGGCGACGCTGGTGGCCGCGATCGCGGTGGTGCCGCTGGTATGGCGCGCGCTCGCACACCGGCGAGGCGCGTGGGTCCGCGGCGTCGCGATCGCGGTGATCGCCGGCCACGCGCTCCTCTTCGGCCACCTCTACTGGCGCGCCCATCGCGAGTGCGAGGCGCGCTACCGGCTGCTGGCGGCGGCGCCCAAGGGCAGCACCCCCGAGGTGGTGCCGCTCACCGACATCAAGCCGACCCGCTGGTTCCGCGGCGACGACTTCCGTTCACCGGATCTGCGGCGGCGGGTGGCGCGCCGCAACTACGGGCTCAAGGACATCGTGGTGCGCGGGCTGCCGGCGACGCCGTGGGACTACGCCCTCGAGCTCTCGCCGCCAGCGGCCGCGCTCGCGACCGGGCTCGAGTTCCCGCTCGACATCGCCAAGGCCCGGCAGATGTTCACCGACGTCCTGGCCCGCACCACGCCGCAACCCGAGCGCGCCGTGCTCTCCGTCGTCGGTTGGTCGTTGCCCGAGCAACGCGACCGGCCGCTCATCGTCGATCGCGCCGGCGCCGGGCTCACACCGGCGCCGCGCGCGCGGCTGAGCTGGGACGGCCTCGATCGCTCGGTCCGGATCTCGGACGACCGCGACGTGACCGACGTGTGGATCGCGATCCCCGGAGAGCCGGCGCGGCCGGTCGCGCGTTCCGGCCCTGGCCGCTTCCAGTTCCCGGTGTGGCGGGCATCGACGTACACGCTGGTCGCGTGCACCGTCGACACCTGCTTCCTGGTCCTGGCCCAGTACGACGGAGCCACGTGACGGCGCCGGCGACCAGACAGGCCCCGGCGATCGCGATCGCGGCCATCACCTGGGCCGGCCTCGTCGTCCTCGCCTGGTTGTCGCCGATCGGCGGCGACGACTGGGACGCGCTGCTGCGCGCCGATCACGGCTGGACGCCGGCGGCCTTGCTCCACCAGCTCCTCGCCACCTCGCGCGTCGCCCACGTGGCGCTCGCGCCGCTGATCGTCGTCGCAGCCCTGGCCGGCGCGGCCGTCGTCGTGACCGGGCGACGCGACGCGCCCGATCCTGTCGCCTTCGCCGTCGTCGCTGCCACCCTGTGGATCGGCTGCCCGCGGCTCGGCGTGGTCCTCACCCACCGGCCAGTGATCGCGCACCACGTGCTCGCCCTTGCCGCCGCCCTCTGGCTGTTCGTCCCGGTCCGCACCGGCACATGGACGTACGGCGGCGGCGTTCGCCTCGCGATCGCGGCGCTGCTCGGCCTCGTCGCTGGCGCCGGTCCGCTCGTGATCGCCGCTCCGACGCTGGCCGCGCTCGTCGCGCCCACCGTGTTCGAACCGCGCGTCCGTTCGTGGACGCTGCCCGCGGCCGCCGGCGCGGCCGCCGGCGTGATCTGGGGCGCGACCGCCGGCACCACGACATCATCGATCTCCGCTGGCAGCTGGATCGTGCTGCTTCACCAGACCGGTGAGCTGGTGATGTGGACGGCGCTCGTGCTCACCGTCGCCCTGGTCGCGAGCCGGCTCCGCCGCACGTCGCTTCCGACGCCTCCACCGGCCGAGCTCGCCGTCATCGGCTGGCTCGCGCTCCTCGCCACCGCGTCGCTCGTCATCGCCGCCACCGCCGGCAAGCCCGATGCCGCGGCCCTGTTCACGCCCACCGCGCTCCTCGCCCTGGCCGGCGCCCGTGCCGTCCTGCTCGTCATCGACGGCGCCACGCGCCGCGCCTTCGCCGCAGTCGCCGTCGCGGTCCATCTCGTCTCGCTCGCCGCCGGCATCGACGCCCTCGACGACGCCGCGGCCCAGGCCGCTTCCCGCGACGCCGCCCTCCGCCGCGCCGAGGGCGTCGCCGTCGTTCCGCCCATCCGCCCCGTCACCGGCGACTTCTGGACCCTCGGCGACGATCTCGCCGCCGCCGCCCGCCGCGCCCGCATCGCGTCGCACCACGGCCTCACCGACATCGCCGTCGAGCCCCGCTTCCGCGCCTACGAACCCTAGGAGCCTGGCCCCGCAAGCAGGGTCCAGGCGGGCCTCAGGCTTCGGGCCTCGGCCAGACCGAGACCGTCGTGACCGACGCCCGTCACCCCGACGCCGGTCACGATGCCCGTCGCTCCGCCACCCATCGTCCCGACGCCGGAACCTCTGACCGAGGCCCGAGGCCCGAGGCCCGAGGTCCGCCGGTCAGGCTCCTACCGCACGCGCCGGGCATACGTCCCGGCCAGCCAGCACTCGCGCGGCGTGCAGGCGATCGCGACGTGGAGATCGCTGCAGCGTGGCTGGAACGCGACCGACAGGTGCTGAGCGTCGATCGCGACCTGCGTGGTCACACCGCAGCCGACGACGTACGCGTCGGCAAGGCCGGCCGGCAGCGTGGCGTCGACGAAGCGCCACATCGGCCAGCCGTCGGCGCTGACCCGGCGGCGGCCGTAGATGAAGCGCCAGGTCCCGTCGGCCCAGCGGTCGGCGAACAGCGGTCGGCCGCGCAGCACCGCGCCGATCGCCGCATCGACGCCGGTCACGCGCACGTCGATCGCACGCAGCCGGTGCCCGTCGATGGCGCGCAGCGCCGGCTCCAGCCGCCGTTGCTGGGCCAGCGCCCACTCCCAATACGTCGGCGTGTAGTCGGGAAGCGTCACCCGCGCCGCCAGCGCCGCGCGATCGAGCGGCGGCTCGAACGTGTACACGACCTCGAAGCGGAACGGCGGCGTCGGCTCGGCCCAGCCCGGCGCGCCCTCGAGCTCGATGCCGGCCAGGCCGAAGACCTCGTGGGCCACGTACTCGCGCAAGGACGCGTAGGTGAAGTCGTCGCCCCAGAACCAGCGCGATCGTCCGGGCGCTCGGAACGGCGGCACCACCGCGACCGTGCCGTCGGCCGCCCGCTCGAGCCGGGCGAAGCGATCGCTGGCGTCGGCGTGGGCGCCGATCTGGGCGCGCAGGAAGATCGCGCCGTGGGCGACGACGATCACTGCCGCCACCGCCACGACCGCCCGGCGCAGCACGCGATCGGCGGCGAGCGCGGCGTCCATCGCCACGGCCAGCGCCACCACCAGCAGCACGGCGGGCGCCAGGTAGAGGCGCTCGCCGAGCCGCGGCGACGCCCATAGCGTCACGACGATCGCCCCGGCCCACGCGATCAGCCCGGCGATCCCGAACGTCGCGTCGCGGCTCGGGCCTGCGATCGATGTGCCCCGGCGCGCGGCCCGCGCCACCGCGATCGCGATCACGGCGAGGCCGAGCACGACGCCGGCCTGGGCGTGGAGCACGGTCTGGGCCACGACGTCGTAGGCGCCCTCGAGCCCTCGTCCGGCCAGGCTCGCCGCGCGCGACTCCGTGGCGCCGGTGCCCCCGTAGCGCTGGCTCTGCCCGGGCGCCAGGTAGAGCGCCGCCCAGCCCAGCGCGAGCCCGGCGATGCCCGCCGCCATCCACACCCGCCGCACGCCGCGGCGCACCAGCGTCACCGAGAGCGCGATCGCGGCGACGATCGTCGCCGGGCCGGTGTGCTCGTTCGACCAGCCGGCGGCCACGCCACCGACGAAGATCGCCGGCGCCCACCAGACGCGCGCGCGCACGCTGCCGCCGCCGACCGGTACAAGCGCGAACCGGTACGGCACGACCACCAGCAGGTGCAGCGCCACGCCGTAGAGGTAGTTGGTGGTGAACGGCCGGTAGAACCAGAGCAGGCCCGGCGCCGGCGACGCCGCCCACAGGAGCGCCTGCAGGACCACCAACCAGCCCGCATCGCGGGCCGACGGCCGCGGCCAGCGTCCGAACGCGAGCGCGAACACGACCCACAGCAAGAGGAGCTCGATCAGCGGCGTGAGCAGCACGCGGAACGGCCATGGCCCGTTGACCAGGAGCAGGAAGGTCTCTCCCAGCCGCGGGTTGTAATGGAGGTAGTTCCAGCGGGCCCGCTCGGCCACGCTGCCGGGCGTGAGCTCGTGCTCGCGCAGCCACCCGACCTGGTACCAGTCGTCGAGGATGATCGGCGTCAGGTACGCCATCAACGCCAGGAAGGCCCATAGACCGCCGACCGCGATCCAGAACCAACGGGCGCCGGCGCCGTCGCGAGGCTCGGTCTCGGGGATCTCCAGAACCGCCTTGGTATCGCGGCCTTGGGGATGCGGTCAACGGTCGCAGGTCTGCGGAACCGTTGAGCTTGTTCTAGCTGCCGACGGCACGCGGCTGTTGTATAAGTCGTTCACCCTCATGTCGAAATTCTCGCTCGAGCCCCACGGCATCAACGTCTCCGAGGTCTACCGCAACGCCACGCCCTCGTTCCTCTACGAAGCGGCGCTCCGACACGAGAAGGGCTCGGCAATCTCCTCGACGGGCGCGATGATCGCCTACTCGGGCAAGAAGACCGGCCGCAGCCCGACCGACAAGCGCGTCGTCGACGAGCCCGAGGTCCGCGACGACGTGTGGTGGGGCAACGTCAACATCAAGCTCGATCCGCAGAGCTTCCTCATCAACCGCGAGCGCGCGATCGACTACCTCAACACCCGCGATCGGCTCTACGTCGTCGACGGGTACGGAGGCTGGGACGAGGGCTACCGCCTCAAGATCCGCGTCATCTGCGCCCGCGCCTACCACGCGCTGTTCATGCACAACATGCTCATCCGCCCGAACGCGGAGGAGCAGGCCAGCTTCGGCACGCCCGACTACGTCATCTACAACGCCGGTGGCTTCCCCGCCAACAAGCACACCGCTGGCATGACCTCGTCGACGTCCATCGACCTGTCGTTCGGCAAGCGCGAGTTCGTGATCCTCGGCACCGAGTACGCCGGAGAGATGAAGAAGGGCGTCTTCACGATCATGAACTACCTGATGCCCAAGCGCGGCGTCTTGTCGATGCACTGCTCGGCCACCCAGGCCCGCGATGGCAGCGACACCTCGATCCTGTTCGGGCTCTCGGGCCCCGGCAAGACCACGCTGGCGGCCGACCCCAAGCGCCTGCTCATCGG
>SXJR01000195.1 GCA_005779305.1 Myxococcales bacterium | reverse complement strand
GGCCGCCACCGTCGCGGTCATGCCCGAGGCCGAGGAGGTCGACATCAAGATCGAGGACAAGGATCTGCGCGTCGACGTGTTCCGCGCCGGCGGCCACGGCGGCCAGTCGGTCAACACCACCGACTCGGCGGTCCGCCTCACCCACATCCCGACCAACCTGGTCGTGATCTGCCAGGACGAGAAGTCGCAGCACAAGAACAAGGCCAAGGCCCTCAAGGTGCTCCGCTCGCGCCTTTACGATCACGAGCTCGCCCAGCGCCAGGCCGCCGAGCGCGACGCCCGCCGTTCGATGGTCGGCTCCGGCGATCGCTCCGAGAAGATCCGCACCTACAACTTCCCCCAGGATCGCGTCACCGATCACCGCATCGGCCTCACCCGTCACAACCTGCCCTCCGTCATGGACGGCGACATCGGCGACATCATCGACGCGCTGCGCGCCCACGATCAGGCCGATCGGCTCGAGGCCGGCTTCTGAGGCCGTCGACGTTCGCCGTCGCCGCCGTGATGGTCGCGCAGGGTTGCGATCGCTCGCCTGATCCGCTGCGTTCCTGCGCCGATCACCTCGGCGGCGTCTGGCAGACCGCCGACGGCGCCGCCCGCTGGCACATCGTCGACGGCGGCGAGCGCCTCGACGCCTACCCGCTGGTGCGCGAGCTCCCCGAGGCGCCGCCCGGCACCCAGCCCGCCCCCTCCACCCTCGAGCTCCGCCGCACTGGCACCGAGGTCGCCGGCAGCGCTGTGCGTCGGTGGCATCGCGGCGCCGACATCTGCGTCCTGCGTGCGCCGGCTCGCATTCGCGGCTGTCAGGCCGACCGACTCACGCTCACGCTCGGTGATACCGGCGCGCCTGCTTCCTGGTCCCCCTGCGCCCCCCCCGACCGGCCCATGCGCACACAATTAGTGCAACGAATCTGGCCTTGAAGACCACGTGGCAACAGATGGCACGCCCCGATCTCGGTTGACGCAGCGGGTAGGCTGAATCACTATCCGAGAACTGTGTTGGGAGAGCTCGTCGGGAGCTATCGGATCACCGGCAAGATTGCCGAAGGCGGCATGGGCGTGGTCTATCGCGCCCAGCACGAGCTGATCGGCAAGGCCGCGGCGGTGAAGGTGCTCCTGCCGGAGCTGTCGTCCAACCACGACATCGTGAATCGCTTCTTCACCGAGGCGCGCGCCGCCACCGCGGTGCGCCACCCCGGCATCGTCGAGGTCTTCGACTTCGGCTACATGCCCAGCGGCATGGCGTACATCGTGATGGAGCTGCTCGACGGCGAGCCGCTGTCGCGGCGCCTCGCCACCCGCGGTCGCATCGAGGAGCGCGAGGCGCTCATCCTCATCCGCGGTGTCGCCAGCGCGCTCGCCGCCGCCCACGCCAAGGGTATCGTCCACCGCGATCTCAAGCCCGACAACATCTTCCTCGTCCCCGATCCCGACATGCCGGGCGGCGAACGACCCAAGGTGCTCGACTTCGGCATCGCCAAGGTCAGCGAGGCGCAGCGGGGTCAAGGCCACAAGACCCGCACCGGCGCGGTCATGGGCACGCCCACGTACATGAGCCCGGAGCAGTGTCGCGGCGCCGGCGAGGTCGATCACCGCTCGGACATCTACGCCATCGGCTGCATCCTCTACGAGATGGTGTGCGGCCGGCCGCCGTTCAACGCCGAGGGCATCGGCGAGCTGATCGCGTCGCACATGCTCTATCCGCCCGAGCCGCCGACGCGCCACAACCCGCAGCTCGGCGCCGCGACCGAGGGCCTCATCCTCAACCTCCTGGCCAAGAAACCCGAGGAGCGCATCCAGTCGGCGCAGGAGCTGGCCCGGCTGCTCGGCCAGGGCTCGATGCCGCCGTCGTCGCTCGCGCACATCACCGCGCCGACCCAGGCGATGAGCCCACTGCTCACGCCGATCCCGACGCCGCAGCCGACCAATCGCCCGATGTCGTACACGGCGCCGGGCGCGCCCGGCGTGCCGACCACCCTCAGCGGCGCGGCCGCGGAGTCGAGCGCGGGGCCTGGCACCATGCCGCCACCCGCGGGCAAGTCCAGAGCCGGCCTGTTCGCGGTCATCGGCATGGCGGTGATCGGTGGCGGGATCGCAGCGGCAGTGACGCTGGGTGGCGGTGGTGGCGGTGGTGGCGGTGGTGGTGGCACGGCTGCTGGCAGCGGCGCGGAGCCGGGGACGGCGTCGGGCTCGGTCACGGGCTCGGGTTCGAGTTCGAGTTCGGGTTCGGGTTCGGACTCGGGTTCGGCAACGGCGTCGGGTTCCGGTTCCTCGTCCGATCCGGCCGCGGGATCGGGTTCCGGATCTGGTTCAGGCTCGGTCGCCCTCGAGAACACGCCCGACGCGGGTGTCGAAGCCGTGGCCGCGACGCCAGACGCCGGCCCCGACTCCGTCGCCGCGACCAGCAATGACGATAAGAGTCGAACGTCCGGCCGGCGCACCAAGCCCGGCGACAAGGGACGAACAGACCGCAAGCCGGGTGACAAGCCGGGAGACACCACTGATGCAACGCAAGGCTCTGGAAGCGGTTCGGACAAGCGCGTCGATCGAGGGGACTAACGCGCGCCGCGTCGCGGCCGCGCTCGCGTTCGGCGTCGCCACGCTGATCGCGCTCGGTGACGTGCGCGCGCAGAACTCCGACGCCGAGGCGTTGTTCACCGACGCCGAAGCTCTCGAGGCCGCCGGCAAGCTGCCCGAGGCCTGCGATGCCTTCGAGGCCTCGAACCGGATCGAGCCGCGCGCCGGCACGCTGATCCGCCTCGGCCAGTGCCGCGAGAACCAAGGCCGCCTGGTGTCGGCGTGGTCGGCGTACAAGGACGCGCTCACCCGCGTGAAGGATCCCGCCAAGCGCCAGCTCGCCGAGCAGCGCGTGGCCTCGCTCTCGCCGCGCCTCTCGTACCTGACCGTGCTGGTCGCCGACGAGAGCCGGGTCGACGGCCTCATGATCAAGCGCAACGGCAAGGAGCTCGACGCGGCGCTGTGGAACCGGGCCGCGCCCGTCGACGGCGGCGTCTACACCATCACCGGTCACGCCCCCGGCCACGAGGAGTGGAGCACCACGGTCGAGGTCGCCGCCGAGAGTGACAAGGCGTCGATCGAGGTGCCTCGCTTCAAGGAGCTGCGCAAGCTGGTCGAGACCCCGCCACCGCCGCCCGGCGGCGGCGGCGGCACCGGCGGCGGCGGCGAGATCGATCAACCACCGACCAGCATGTTCACACCCAGGCGCAAGATCGCGCTCGGCCTCGCCGGCGTCGGCGTGCTGGGGCTGGCCGGCGGCCTGGTCTTCGGGACCCAGGCCAAGGGCCTCGAGAACGAGGCCTTCGACCTGTGCCCTGACCCCGGTGTGCCGTGCGCCGACGCGCCGGCCGCGCAACAGAAGATCGACGACGGTCACAGCAAGGCCGTACTCGCCAACGTCGCCTTCGGCGTGGCCGGCGCGGCCGCGATCGGCGCCGCGGTCCTGTGGTTCACCGGCGCGCCCAAGGCGGAGCCAGCCCGTGTCGGGGTCCACCCGACGGTCCGCCCGGGCTACTCGGGCATCGACGTCCTCGTGAGGTTTTGATGTTCACCCACCACCGCTCGCTGTCCTTGCTGCCCGTTGCCACGCTCGCGGTGCTCACCGCATGCGTGGTCGATCCGGTCACCTTCGACCAGACCGACGCCATGGTCGACGATGGCGCCGTGCCGATCGATACGGTCCCCGACACGACCGCCCCGGAGACGTCGATCACGTCGTCGCCGGCGGTGCTGGCCAACAGCCTGGTGGCGTCGTTCACCTTCACCGCGAACGAAGCGGCGACGTTCACGTGCCAGGTCGACGGTGAGGCGCCGGCCGCGTGTACGTCGCCCTACACGCGGTCGATCAGCGCGGGCGCGCACACGTTCCAGGTGACGGCCACGGACACGGCGGGCAACGTCGATCCGACGCCGGCCATGCACGCCTGGACGATCGACGTGGTCCCGCCGGTGACCAGCTTCACGGTCGCGCCACCTGCCATCGACAACTCCACGAACGTGAGCTTCGAGTTCACGGCGAGCGAGACCGCGACGTTCGAGTGCGCCCTCGACGGCACGACCTTCGCCGCCTGCACCTCGCCGTCGCCGGTGACGGGCCTCACCGACGGCGCTCACACCTACCGCGTCCGCGCCACCGACGCCGCCGGCAACGTCGAGCCGTCGCCCGTGACCCACACCTGGACGATCGACTCGTCGACCCCCGACACCGTGATCGACACCGGCCCGAGCGGCGTCTCGAACCTGCAGAACCCGAGCTTCACGTTCTCGTCGCCCGACGCCGGCGGCGGCGCGACCTTCGAGTGCTCCCTCGACGGCGCGGCCTTCACCACGTGCACCTCGCCGCGGTCGTACACCGGCCTCAACGAGGGCAGCCACAACTTCCGGGTCCGCGTCCGCGACGCCTCGAACAACCTCGACCCGACCCCGGCCACGCGCACCTGGACCATCGACCTGACCGGACCCGAAACCACCATCGCCAGCGGCCCGTCGGGCGCCGTGTCCTCGACCTCCGCCTCGTTCACCTTCACCTCGAACGAGACCGGCGCCACGTTCGAGTGCAGCCTCGACGGCGCGACCTACGCGGCCTGTCCGGCCAGCCACACGATCAGCGGCCTGGCCCAGGGCAGCCGGACGTTGCAGGTCCGCGCGGTCGACCTCGGCGGCAACCGCGACAGCAGTCCGGCATCGCGGACCTGGACCGTCGACACCGTGGCTCCGGTCATCACCATCTCGGCGCCCGCCGCCGCCGCGGTCACCCCCGCCGGTGTCTCGGTCACGTTCTCGGTCAACGAGTCGGCCGTCACCACCTGTCGCCTCGACGGCGCGGCGGCGCAGGCCTGCTCCTCCGGGGTCAGCTACACGCTCGCGACCGGAAGCCACAACGTCGAGGTGATCGCCGTCGATCCGGCGACCAACGTCGGCATGCTGACCCGGACCTGGACGGTCGACGCCACCAACCCGGACACGACCATCGCCACCGGCCCGTCCGGCGCGGTCGCCAGCACCAGCGCCAGCTTCACGTTCACGTCCGACGACGGCGCCGCGACGTTCGAGTGCGGCCTCGATGGCGGGGGCTACGCCGCCTGCCCGGCCAGCCACAACCTGAGCACCCTGGCGCAAGGGAGTCATACGCTGCTGGTCCGCGCGGTCGACGCCGTCGGCAACCGCGATACCTCGCCTGCCTCCCGGACCTGGACCGTCGACACGGTGGCGCCCAATACGACCATCGCGACCGCACCGCTCGCGCTGACCAATAGCACGTCGGCCATGTTCGACTTCACCAGCGAGGTCGGCGCCACCTTCGAATGCAACCTCGATGGCACCGGCTTCGCGGCCTGCACCGATCCGGTGACCTTCACCGTCGCCAACGGCGCCCACACCCTTCAGGTCCGGGCCATCGATCCCGCCGGCAACGTGGATGGCTCGCCGGCGTCGCACAGCTGGACGGTCGACACCGTTCCGCCCGACACGACCATCGTCTCGGGGCCGCCGGCCAACACCGCGACCGCCGCCGCCAACTTCGACTTCTCGAGCGAGGCCGGCGCCACCTTCCAGTGCAACCGCGACGGGCTCGGCTACATGGCGTGCAGCGATCCGTACTCGGTCAGCGTGAGCGAGGGCGGCCACACGATGCAGGTGCGCGCGGTCGACGCGGCCGGCAACGCTGATCCCACGCCGGCGTCGCACAGCTGGACCCTGGACACGATCAACCCGGACACGACCATCGCGACCGGGCCCAGCGGGACCGTCAACTCGACGACCGCCAACTTCACGTTCACGAGCAACGAGGGCTCGGCCACGTTCGAGTGCAACCTCGACAGCGGCGGCTACGCCGCCTGCCCGGCGACGCACGGGCTGACAGGTCTGGCGCAGGGTTCGCACACCTTGCTCGTCCGGGCGCTCGACGCCGCCGGCAACCGTGACCAGAGCCCGGCCAGCCGGACCTGGTCGGTGGACAGCGTCACGCCGGTGGTGATCATCACGACCCCGACCACGAGCCCCACCGGTCCGCGCGTCACGGTCACCTTCACCGTCAGCGAGACCGGGACGACGACCATGTGTCGATTCGACAGCGGCTCGCTGTTCGCGTGCGCGTCGGGCAGCGCCTACAACCTGCCTGCTGGCGCTCACACCCTCCTGGTCCAGGCGACCGACGCCGCCGGCAACGTCGGCTCGGCGAACCGGTCGTGGAGCGTGAACTGCACCGACGCGCCGATCGACTCGACCACCTACTTGTTCATGAAGCTCGAGGAGCCTGACGGTACGCAGAGCCTGGTCAACGACGTCAACGCGTCCCTGCCGGGCTACAAGGGCAACGTCGCTACCCCTGACTCGGCGGACCCGATCTCGATCAACCCCGGCCGCTTCGGCCGCGCGCTGAACCTGCCCGCGCTGGCCACCGCACCGTCCCCGCAGTTCCGCTGGACCCGCACGGCCACCGTCCCGCTGTCGGGGTGGACGGTCGAGACCTGGGTCCGGCCGGCGGTCAACCCGCCGCAGAGCGGCTGGGTCGTCATGAACGACGTGTTCGCCGACAGGGTCTTGCTGTCCTGGAACCACCTCACCAACCAGTTCGGTATCTACATGTACGACTGGGAAGGCGACATGGGCTTCCAGCGGTACCTGCCGGCCACGCCCGGCCTGTGGCACCACGTGGTCATGACCTGGGATGGCACCACGGCGACGCTGTACGTCGACGGGGTGTCGTCCTCGGTCACCACGACCACAGGCACGTGGAACATGCCGATGTCGGCCTTCCGCTTCGGCGCCCAGGGCAGCACGTACCTCGACTTCGTGGGTGACATGGACAGCGTCCAGCTCTCGTCCCGCGGATGGACCGCGAGCGAGGTGCTGGACCGCTATTGCCCGGCGCAGTGATCGGTCTGGCCGGCGCGTCGCCGGATTACTGAGCCGGCGGGGACGGAGCCGGCGGCGCCGGCTTCGGCACGTTGACGTCGCCGAGGTCGACGGTCTGGCCGCTCACGGCGGTGAAGCGCTTGCCCGGCCCGGTTGGCCCGCCGCCACCAAGCACGAGCAGCTGGTACTCGCCGGCCTCGACCTCGAGCTCGAAGCGGCCGTCGGGGCCGCTCTGTGGCGGTGCCCCTTCGTACGAGAAGCTGCCGTGCTCGCCGTCGGGACGGGCCGGCATGGCCAGCACCGCCCGCTCGGCAACCGGCTGGCCGGCGGCGTCGATCAGCCGGCCGCGCACCTTGGTGGCGCTGGCCAGCGCGATCGCGACCTGTGCGGTCTTGCCTGCCTCGGCAGTGACGGTGGCGTTGCCGACGCCGGCCTTGCTCTTCACCCGCACGGTGTACGTGCCGGGATCGATGCGCTCGATGCGGAAGCGGCCGCCGGCGTCGCGCACCGTCTGCGCTCGCCGGGCCACTCCCTCGAGCTCGAAGGAGAACTCGGTGGCCGGCTTGCCGCCGGCCGTGACCACGCCCTCGATGCTGGCCAGCCCGGCCATGGTGATGGTCGCCTCGCCGCCGGTGCGGATGTTCTCCACCTTGCCGCGCAGGGCGCCACGCTCGGCCTCGGCCACCAGATCGTAGGCGCCGCGGCGCAGGCCGCTGATCTCGAAGCGGCCCTGCTCGTCGGTGAGCACCGGCACCGCGCCGCCCACGCCCGAGCCGTCGTCGACGATCATGACCGTGGTCGAGACCTCGCTGACGTCCTCGTCGCCGCCGGGCCGGTCGGGCACGAGCTCATCGTGGCGCAGGGACGCGGTCACCCACGCCAGCGCGCGCGCCGTGCCGTCAGGGTTCTTGACCACGCCGCGGATCACGCCGTCGTCGAGCTCCACCGCCAGCCGGATGCCGGTCTGCTGCTTGTGCTCGGCCAGGATGACCACCACCGGCGCTCGATCGCTGCCTCGCCGGCCGCTGGCGCCGCCCGCCCACAAGAGGCGCCCGCCGCGCTCGTCGACGACGGTGAGCTCGTAGCGGCCGGCAACCAGGCCGCGCATGACGAAGTTGCCGCCCTTGTCGACCGCGGCCCGATCGGCGCTCTGATCGACACCGTTGATCACGAACGACGAGCGCTTGCCGGCCTCGGTCTTCTTGACGTGGACCACGGCGCCGGGCACCGGCCTGGCGTGCTGGTCGAAGACCGTGCCGGCGATGCTGCCGAGCTCCTCCAGCTCGATCACCACCTCGGCCGCGCCCTTCTCGGGGACGACGACCTCGACCTTGCCGCGGCGCCCGTCGGCGGCCTTGGCCACCAGCCGCTGCTTGCCGCTCTCGACCGGCGTCAGATCGAAGCGGCCGTCCTCGCCGCTGTGGGTCGCCGCCATGCTGGTCGCGCCGCCGGCCCCCCACAACATCATCGTCCCCGTCGAGAGATCGTGGTCGATCCGGACCTCGGCCACGCCCGGCGGCTCGACGCGCCCGATGATGTGCGGCGCCGACGCGACCTTGACCTCGACGCCGGTCACCGGCTTGTCGGCGAGGGTGACTGGCACCATCGCGCCGGCCTGGTGGTGCGCGCTGGTCGCGGCGAGCTGCCACGTCCCCGGCTCCAGGCCGACAAAGCGGAAGACGCCGTCGCCGTCGCTCTGGCTCGACGTCATCTGCTGCTTGCCGATCGCCATCACCATGGCCTCGGGCACGGGCGCGCCCTGCTCGTCGACGACGCGGCCGGCGATGTAGGGCGCGGCGCCCACGAACACCTCGATGCCGGCGGCCTGCTCGGCCACGCCCAGCGGCACCAGCACCGGCTCGCGCGACATCCGGCCATCGCGCGGCACCTCGGCCCCGACCCGCAGCGTGCCCGGCATCAGGCCCGGCGCCCGGAACGCGCCGGTGGCGTCGGACTCGACCGTGACCATGGTGCGGCCCTCGGCCCAGCCGGCGCCGCCGCGATCGCGCTCGACGGTGACCTCGGCACCGGCGACCGGCTGCCCGGTGACCTCGTCCTTGACCACGCCCTCGATCACACCGCCCGGCACCAGCCTGAAGTCGTGGATCACCTCGACGTCGCGCAGCTCGATGGCCGCCGCGGCCCCGACGTACTCGGCGTGGCTGGCGCGCACCCGATACGTCCCGGCGGCCAGGGTCAATGCGTAGCGGCCGCCGTCGTCGGTGAGCGCGGCGGCGCCATCGGGCGCGTCACCGAAGAAGCCCTGACGCACGGATGCGGTCACCGTCGCCCCGGCGATGGGCCCGCTCGACGCGTCGCTCACGGTGCCGCGCAGCGTGACGCCGCCGGCCGCGAGCACCAGCTCGACGCGCGCGGTCTCGCCGGCGCGCAGGATCACCTCGGGCTCGAGATCGGGTACGAAGCCCACCGCCGCCGCCGAGACCGTGCACCTGCCCGGCGCCAGATCCTCGACCACGAAGCGACCGTCGGCGCCGGCCACGATGGTGGTCGGCTCGCCGCCGGCGCGATCGACGTGGATCACCGCCGCCACCGCCGCGTCGCCGGGCCCACGCACGCGACCCTCGAGCCGGGCCCGGCGGGCGGCGTCGCGACCGCTCGCACCGGTGCCCGCCGTGCCACCACCGCTGCCGGTGTGCAGGGCGGCGCTGCCGCCGCCACCGCCCGACGGGCCGGGCTGGCTGCGCCCGCGCCACCACCATGCGCCCGCTGCCAGGAGCGCCACCAGCACCAGCACCACCCCGAGACGCCTGCTCGCGTTCTTGCTCACGGCCAGCGAACAGACCACGCCGGCCGCGCGATTCCCAGTGGCGCTACTTCACCAGTGAGCCGAGCAGGCGATCCATCGTGCGCTCATCGCCGCTCTCGTAGCCCTCGTGCAGCTCGCGCACGATGCCCTTGGGATCGATCACGTAGCTCGACGGCTGCTTGGGCGGCGAGTACACGTCGGCGGCGGGCGTCGACTCCTCGGGTGCGTAGACCCGGATCATCTTCTTGATCTTGAGCCCGTCCATGAACTTCTTGCCCTTGGCCTTGTCGTTGTCGAGGTTGACCGCGATGAACGTCACCTTGCCCGACCACTTCACCGCCAGCTTGTCCCACGCCGGCAGCTCCTTCTTGCACGGCTTGCACCACGACCCGCCGAAGGTCATCACCACCCACTTGCCGCGATGAGCCTTGAGCTTGAAGGCCTTGCCCGCTCCGTCCTTGGCGCCATCGAGCTCGGGCGCGCGCTGGCCGGACTTGACCTCGGCGGATGACGTGCCGGCAGCAGCGACAACACAGATCAGGGCGAGGGCAGCGGCACGGAGGGTCATCGGTACCTCGTTGGACGGCAGGTCGGAGCCGGAATTCAGCCGCGCGATCAGCGACGGACGGCGAGCTCTTCCTCGATCGCGGCGGCGAAGTACGCGGGATCCGAGGGCCCCGGGTACTTGCGACCGTTGAGGAACAAGGCGGGCGTCCCGTCGACCCCGATGGCTTCGCCGTCGGCCATGTCGGCCTTGACCCGGGCCTCGGCGGCCGCGAAGTCGGCGTCCCAGCGCGCCATGTCGAGGCCGAGCGCCTGGGCGTAGCCGCGCAGGTCGCTCTTCTTCTGGGCTCCGAACTTGTCGAAGATGACGTCGTGCATCGCGTGGAACTTGCCCTGGGCGTGGGCCGCCATCGCGGCCTGGGCCGCGCCGAAGGAGTCGGCGTGTTTCGGCAGCGGGTACATCTTGTAATAGACCTTCAGCCGCGACGTGTTCTCCTTGGCGACCAGGTCCAGCGTGGGCTTGAGCTGCATGCACGCCGGGCAGCCGTAGTCGAAGAACTCGACCAGGGTCACCGGCGCCGCCGCGTCGCCGACCATCGGCGCCTGCGAGACGTCGATGGTCTGCACCGCCGTGTTCTTGATGTAGCGCTCGGTGTAGAGATCGGTGACCACGTCCTTGCCCTGCTCGTCGACGAGCAACTCGGCGACCAGGCGCGCGGCGAACGGCGCGCGCTTGCACGACTGATCGCTGGTCACGCTGGTGCGCAGGCTGTGGGCCTTGCCGCACGGCGACGGCAGTGACGCCACCAGCCGATAGAACATGTCCTGCTTCGAGGCCTCGAGCTTGCTGACGTCGACGCCGGGCAGCGGCGTCTTGTCGACCGGGCCCGCCTTGGCAGCGTCGGCCGCCGCCAGGACGTCCTTGGGATCGGTCTTCGCGGTCGAGTCCTTCTTGCAGGAAGCGCCGGTGAGCAGACCGATCGAGAGCACGGCGACCGGCAGGACAAATAGGCGGATTTCCACGCAAGGGTTGTAGCGAGCGACGTTCCGCCGCGCAAAGGGGACGGTGTCAACTTTGTCAACTTTGCGAGCCACGCCGCCGATCTTGACGTTGCGCGTCATCGAGGGTACAACGTAAATGAATGACGGTTCATTCACCCGAGGCGCGCGCGGGCCGGCCCACCGGCGATGATCGCGCCGCCAAGCGGGACCGGATCCTCGACGCCGCCGAGCGGGTGTTCGCCCAGCGCGGGTTCTTCACCGCCAAGGTGTCCGACATCGCCAAGGAAGCCGGCGTCGCCGACGGGACGATCTACCTCTACTTCAAGAGCAAGGACGACCTGCTCATCTCGCTGTTCGAGTCGCGCATGGAGCGCGTCAACGGCCTGCTCGCCGCCGCCGTCGCCGGCGCCACCACGCCGCGCGCCAAGCTGATGGCGTTCGTGACCGCGTACGTCGGCATGATCGCCGAGCAGCCGACCGCCGCCGAGGTCCTCACCATCGAGCTGCGGCAGTCGACCAAGTTCATGCGCGAGTACTCGGCCCAGCGCTTCGGCGAGCTGCTGCGGCTCCTGGCCGGCGTGATCGCCGAGGGCCAGGCCGCGGGCGTCTGGTCCGACACGGTGCCAGCGCCCCACGCCGCCCGCATGATCTGGGGAATGCTCGACGAGCTGGCTCTGGCCTGGCTGCTCGGGCGCGACGGCGGCGGACGCCGCGGCAGAAAACCGCCACCGTCTGCGGATGACGGCGGCCGGAAGTTCGATATCGTGCGCGCCGCCGACTGGGTCGGCGCTCTCGTCACTCAAGGTCTCGAACGAAGGAGCAACGTGTGAAGATCCTGGTTCCGATCAAGCGAGTCCCCGACCCGGAGCTCAAGGTGAAGCTCAAGGACGGCGCCATCGACCTGTCCGGCGCCAGCTGGGTGGTCAACACCTTCGACGAGTACGCCGTCGAGACGGCGCTGCGCCTGCGCGAGAACGGCGCGACCAACGAGAGCCACGGCGAAGTGGTGGTGGTGACCATCGGCCCCGAGGACGCCGCGCAGCAGCTGCGCAGCGCGCTGGCCATGGGCGCCGATCGCGCCATCCGTGTCGACGGCGAGGACAAGGCGCTCGACGCCCGCGTCGTCGCCGCCGCGCTGGCCAAGATCATCGAGGACGAGAAGCCCGACCTCGTGGTCATGGGCAAGCAGGCCGTCGACGGCGACGCCAACCAGGTCGGCCAGATGCTGGCCGGCAAGCTGGGCTGGCCGCAGGCGACGTTCGCCGCCACCGTCGAGCTGGCCGCCGACAAGGGCTCGCTCACCGTCGGCCGCGAGGTCGACAGCGGCGTCGAGTACAAGGTCGTGAACCTGCCCGCCGTGCTCACCGTCGACCTGCGCATCGTTGCGCCGACGTCGGTGAAGAACAACATCACGCCCGCCAGCCACAGCTACGGCACCGGCGAGGGCGGCCCGCGCTACGCGTCGCTCAAGGGCATCATGGCGGCCAAGAAGAAGCCGATGGACCAGAAGAAGCTGAGCGACGTCGCCGGCGACGTCTCGGCGGTCACCAAGGAGCTGGGCATCATCCTGCCGCCGCCGCGCGCGGCCGGGCAGAAGGTCGCCGACATCCCCACCCTCGTCCAGAAGCTGGTCGAGGAAGCCAAGGCCCTCTGAGGAGACCGCACCATGGGAAACATCCTCGCATTCTGTGAAATCGGCGACGGCGCGCTCAAGGCGTCGGCGCTCTCCAACCTCAGCTTCGCCCGGGCCGCGGCCGCCGCGCACGGCGGCGACGTCATCGCGCTGCTCGTCGGCGTCGGCTCTGCCGCCGCGGGCGCGAGCGCCGCGAAGTACGCCAAGAAGGTGATCACCGTCGAGCACGCCGAGCTCGGGCACTACCTGGCCGAGACCTACGCGCCCATCGTGGCGCGCCTGGCCGGCGAACACGGCGCCGCGGTGGTGTGCGCCACCGCCACGTCGGTCGGCAAGGATCTCCTGCCGCGCGTGGCCGCGCTGCTCGACGCCGGCATGGCGTCGGACATCTCGAAGCTCGACGGCCCCAACGCGTTCACCCGCCCGATCCTGGCCGGCAACGCCAACGCGCAGCTCGAGATCTCGACCCCGGTGATCTGCGTGACCGTGCGCCAGTCCGAGTTCCCGCAGGCCGAGGAGCTCGGCGCCGCCGGCGAGGTCGTGGCCGCCGATGCGGGCACGATCGACGCCCTGGGTGCCCGGATCGATCGCATCGAGTCGCAGAAGAGCGACCGCCCCGAGCTGACCAGCGCCAAGGTCGTGGTCGCCGGCGGCCGCGGCATGCAGAACGGCGACAACTTCAAGGTGCTCGAGGGTCTCGCCGACCTCCTGGGCGCCGCCATGGGCGCCTCGCGCGCCGCCACCGACGCCGGCATGGTGCCCGCCGACTGGCAGGTCGGACAGACCGGCAAGATCGTCGCCCCCGCCCTGTACTTCGCGGTGGCCATCTCGGGC
>SXJR01000194.1 GCA_005779305.1 Myxococcales bacterium | reverse complement strand
TCGCGCAGGGTGGCGATGTCGGGGACCATGCCCATGTACCAGAACAGGATCGAGGTGGTCGCGTACGTCGAGATCGCGAACACGTCCCACATGAGCGGGCTGCGGAACTGCGGCCACATACCCATGTCGTTGGAGGGCACCTACCCCCTGCCCGAGGCCCAGCTCGACCGGTTCTTCTTCAAGCTGGTGGTCGACTTCCCCAACCGCGAGGATCTCCACACCATCC
This sequence comes from Myxococcales bacterium, assembly GCA_005779305.1. Taxonomy (GTDB): domain Bacteria; phylum Myxococcota_A; class Polyangia; order Haliangiales; family Haliangiaceae; genus UBA2376. Next base: position 12,194 of record SXJR01000194.1, on the reverse strand, counting down.
TCGATCGCACCACGTCGGACGAGGTGCCGCAGCCCAAGGCGGTGATGGAGAAGGCCCGCGTGATCGAGCTGCGCGAGCTGGTGCGCAAGGTGCCGCTGGCCCGCGCGGTCCAGGACTACGCGGTGCGCGTGCTCCAGGCCACCCACCCCGAGACCGCCGAGGCCACGCCGACCAGCAAGAAGTACCTGCGCTACGGCGCCTCGCCGCGCGGCCTGCAGGCCATCATCCTCGCCGCCAAGATCCGGGCCCTGCTCCAGGGCCGCTACGCTGTCGCCACCGACGACATCCGCGCCGTGGCCGCGCCCGCCCTCCGCCACCGCCTCATCCTCAACTTCGAGGGCGAAGCCGAGGGCGTGCGCCCGGACGCGATCATCGCCGAGATCCTGAAGTCGACGCGCGAGACGCTCGCGTAGCAAGCTCATGGCCCTGCTCGCCAAGAAGAAAGGCCAGCCGCCCGCCACCAGCGGCGCGGCCCGGGCCGCCGATCGCTCGGCGCTGTTCGACGAGCGCTTCCTGCGCACGCTCGAGCACCTGCACATGGTGTCGCGCAAGATGTTCGCCGGGAACCTGCGCGCCGAGCGCCGCACCCGCAAGGTCGGCTCGGGCATCGAGTTCGCCGACCACCGCACCTACGCGCGCGGCGACGACTTCCGCTACATCGACTGGAACCTGTACGGCCGGCTCGATCGCCTGCTGCTGCGATTGTTCGAGGAGGAGGAGGACCTCCACATCTACATCCTCCTCGACTGCTCGGACTCGATGGCGATCGGCAACCCGCCCAAGATGCACTACGCCATGAAGGTGGCCGCGGCGCTGTCGTACGTGGGCCTGGCCAACCTCGACCGGGTCGCGCTCTTGCCCTTCTCCGATCACGTGCTCGGTCGCCTGCCGCCGTCGCGCGGCAAGAACCGCATCTTCCGGGTCTTCGACTTCCTGCGCACCGTCGACATCGGCGGCACCACCGGCATCGCCGAGGCCATGAAGACCTTCGTGAGCCAGCACAAGCGGCGCGGGCTGGCGGTGTTGATCAGCGACTTCTACGACCCGGCCGGGTTCGAGGAGGGCATCAACACCCTGCGCTACAACAAGTTCGAGCCGTTCGTGCTCCAGGTCTACGATCTCAAAGAGGCGTCGCCCAACCTGCACGGCGACCTGTCGCTGGTCGACTGCGAGACCGGCGAGCTGCGCGAGGTCACGGTGTCGAAGGCGTTGCTCGAGGCCTACACCCGCGAGCACGAGCGCTACTGCAAGCAGATCGAGGACTTCTGCACGGCGCGAGCGGTGCCGTTCTTCCGCACCCACACCACCATCCCGTTCGACGAGCTGGTCCTGCAGATCTTCCGCTCGGGAGGGTTCTTGCGGTGACCTGGCTCGGGCCCATCCCGGCGTCGACGGTGGCGCTGGTGGCCGCGATCGCCGCCGTGCTCACGGTGGTGGCCTACATCATCAAGATGCGGCGGCGCCGCTTCGAGGTGCCGTTCTCGAGCCTGTGGAAGCGCGTGCTCGAGCAGCGCGACGCCAACGCGCTGTGGAAGCAGCTCAAGCGCTGGCTGTCGCTGGCGTTCCTGCTCGGGATCATCGGCCTGGTGCTGGTGGCGGCGCTGGGGCCCACGCTCGGCGCACGCGATCCCGACGCCCGCAGCGTGGTGATCCTGATCGACGCCTCGGCCTCGATGAAGGCCCAGGACGGCGACCCGGCGCGCAAGGCCTTCACGCGCATGGACCGGGCCAAGGAGCGGGCCAAGGACCTGATCGACTCCATGGGCGGCGGTGACCTGGCGATGGTCATCCGCGTCGACGGCCAGGCCACGCCGCTGTCGCGCTTCGAGGGCGACAAGCCCATGCTGCGCAAGATCGTGAACGGCATGCAGGCGTCGGACACGCCGGCCGATCTGCCGCGGGCCCTGTCGGCGGCCGCCGACGCGCTGCGTGGCCGGCAACGGCCGCTGGCGGTGATCATCAGCGACGGGGCGTACAGCGAGCCGCAGCTCACCCAGGTGGCGTGGGGAACGGCGCCAGAAGCAGAACCGGGCACGAGCACTGGCACCGGCATGGGCACCGGCACGGGTCGCGATCTGGCCACGGTCGACATGAAGGGCATCGACGTCAAGTACATGGGCGTCGGGTCGCGTTCCGAGAACGTCGGCATCGTCGCCTTCAACGTGCGGCGCTACATCGCCAACAAGGCGGCGTACGAGGTCTTCATCGAGGTCCAGAACTTCGGCACCGAGCCGGCCCGGCGCCAGCTCGCGCTCTACAACGGCGAGACCGCGATCGAGGTGAAGTCGATCGAGCTGGCCCCCGGCCAGCGCACCCGCGAGATCTACCGCCAGCTCCCTGGCGGCGAGAGCACGTTACGCGCGTCGCTGCGCCCCGGCGAGGGCGCCGGCGCAGGCAACAGCGATCCCTTCCCCCTCGACGACCAGGCCTGGGCGCTCCTGCCCGCCCGCAAGACCCACAGCGTGCTCATGGTGACCCGCGAGAACCTCTACCTCGAGGGCGCGCTCCTGGTCTACGAGGACCTGGGCTACGAGTGGGTGACCCCGGAGCAATACGACGCCGCGCCCGCCGAGGTGATCAAGAACCCGGTCACCGGCCGTCTCTACGACACCGTCATCTTCGACGACGTCACGCCGGCGGTCGTGCCGCCGCCGCCGGTCAACTTGATCTACTTCCACCCCACCGGCGAGCACAGCCCCTTCGTGTCGCGCGGCGAGGTCCCGCGTCCGCGCATCACCGAGACCGACGACGATCACCCGGTGATGCGGTGGATCCAGCTCTCCGACGTCAACTTCGACAAGTCCGAGGTGTTCGTCCCCGATCGCACCAAGGGCGACGTCGCGCTGGCCTACTACGTCCGCGATCCCATCATCGCCGCGCGGCGCGAGCACAGCCGCAAGATCGTCGCATTCGGCTTCTCGCTGGCCGGCACCGACCTCATGCTGCGGGTCGCGTTCCCGCTGCTCCTGGTCAACAGCCTCGACTGGTTCGCCGGCGACGACGCCGACCTCCTGACCACCTACACCACCGGCCGGCGCTTCCGCATCCCGCTCGACGGCCTGGTCGACGTCCACGAGGTCACCGTCATCGATCCGGCCGGCAAGAAGGTCAAGGCGCCGGTGGCCGACGGTAAGGCCACCTTCTACGGCACCCGCGTCGGCGTCCACCAGATCATCGCCTACGACCCCGAGGAGCCCGCCCCGGTCGCGGGCTCGCCCGATCGGCGCGAGCCCATCGCCGCCTTCGAGCTGGCCGCCAACCTGGGCTCCACCACCGAGTCGCGGATCGCGCCGGCCGAGGAGCTCACCCTCGGTGGCAAGACCCTCGAGGAGCCGGACGCCTTCGCGGTCAGCGCCCGCCGCGAGCTGTGGATCTACGTGGTCCTCGCGGTCCTCCTGCTCCTCGCCGTCGAGTGGATCACGTACCACCGCAGGATCACCGTATGAGCCCGCGTGACGCCGCCATCGTGCGCACGCTCGCCCTGGTCATCGGCGGCCTGGTCGCCGCCGTGCTGATCTACGCCGGCATCGACACCTGGCTCGACGGCCGCAGCCAGCTCACCATCACAGGCGTCGGCTCGCGCCCGATCGATCTGCTGGCGCCGGAGTGGCTGAAGCTGGTCTGCGTGACGCCGTTCTTCTTCGTGGCGCGCCACTGGTCACTCACCGACCTCTCGATCACCCAGCAGGTGCTCCAGGCCGGGCTGCGCACGCTGGTGATCGCGGCCGCCGCGCTGGCCCTGGCCCGGCCGTCGTGGATCACCAGCGACAGCAAGGTCGCCACCGTCGTGCTCGTCGACGTCTCCGATTCGGTCTCCGACAAGCAACTCAGCGCGGCCCGCACCTACGTCGCCGAGCTGCGTGCCGAAGCCGGCAAGGGCGACGCCGACGATCACTGGCTCGAGGTCGTGACCTTCGCCGAGAAACCGCAGGTCGCAGCCCGCGACCAGGACGGCTTCGTGATCGCGCGCCACGGGACCGTCGCTGCTCCCGCCGGCGCCGGCAGTGACGTGCAGTCGGCGATGCAGCTCGCCTACGGGCTCTACCCGCCCGGGCACCTGCCGCGCTTGATCCTGGTCACCGACGGCAACCAGACCGCTGGCGATCTGGTCTCCGAGGCGTACCGTGCCCACGAGCTGGGCGTGAAGGTGTCGTGGCGGACGTTCGCGGAGGACAAGGTCCAGGAGATCCGCGTGGTCGGGCTCGAGCTGCCCGACGAGATCAAGGTCGGCCAGCCCTTCGAGGTCAAGGCCGAGGTGTGGTCGACCCACGCCGAGACCGTGCAGCTCAACCTTCGCCAGGACGAGTTCCCCAATCCGCTCGAGCCCCAGAAGACCGTCGAGCTACGCGAGGGCATCAACCGCATCGCGTTCAAGTCGGAGGCCAAGCGCGCGGGCGCGACCACCTTCCGCATGCGCCTATCGAAGTTCGCCCACGACACCGTGAAGCAGAACAACGAGGCGGTGATGACCGCGCCGGTCAAGGGCAAGCCCAACATCCTCTATGTCGAGGGCGGCGTGATGCGCGAGCCCGGGGCCGCCGGCTACCTCGAGCGCGCCCTCGAGCACGAGAACATGGACGTCGAGGTCCGCGGCCCCCGCGGCCTGCCGGGCTCCGCCAAGGAGCTCGAGAAGTACGACCTCGTGCTCATCTCTGACGTACCCGCTCACTTCCTCGGCGCCGGCCAGATGACGGCGCTCGACACCTACGTGCGCGGCATGGGCGGCGGCCTGATCATGGCCGGCGGTGAGGACTCGTTCGGCTCGGGCGGCTACCAGGGCACCAAGATCGAGCAGATCATGCCGGTCCGCTTCGACGCCGAGAAGATGCGCGAGCAGCCCGACATCGCGCTGATCGTTGTCATCGACCGCTCGGGCTCGATGCAGGGGCCCAAGCTCGAGGCGGCCAAGGAGTCGGCCCGGGTCACCACCGAGGTGCTCTCGCCCAACGACGTGATCGGCGTGGTCGCCTTCGACAGCGAGGCCCAGGTCTTCGTGCGGCCGCAGCGGGCCGCCAACAAGATGCGCATCTCGGCCGACATCGCGCGGCTGCAGTCGGCGGGTGGCACCAACATCTATCCCGGCCTGCGCGAGGCCTTCGAGCTGCTCCAGGGCGTCAACGCCAAGGTCAAGCACGTCATCCTGCTGTCCGACGGCGAAGCGCCCTACGACGGCATCGTCGACCTGGTCCAGGACATGCGCGCGGCGCGCATCACGGTCAGCGCGGTGGGCGTGACCGGCGCCGACCGAAATCTCTTGTCGCTCATCGCCGACAACGGCGACGGCCGCCTGTACATGACCGACGACATCGGCGCCCTGCCCCGCATCTTCATGAAGGAGACCACCGAGGCCCAGAAGTCGCAGCTGGTCGAGGACCTCATCAAGGTGCGCGTGGCCAAGCGGGTCGAGATGATCGAGGGCACGTCGATCGAGAGCGCGCCGCCGCTGCGTGGCTACGTCACCACCAAGCCCAAGCCCACCGGCGAGGTGATCTTGATCAGCGACCTGGGCGAGCCCATCCTGGCCCGCTGGCGCCACGGCGCCGGTACCAGCGTGGCCTGGACCAGCGACGTCAAGAACCGCTGGAGCTCGGACTGGATCGCCTGGGGCGGTTATCCCAAGTTCTGGGCCCAGCTCGTACGCACGTCGATGCGGCGCAAGGTCTACGACAGCTACGACATGTACACGAGCGTCGATGACGGCCGTGCCAAGGTCGTGGTCGACGCCATCGACTCGACCGACCAGTTCGTCAACGCGCTCGACACCCAGCTCGAGGTCGTCGACCCGGCCACCAACCAGGTGCGGCAGACCGTGCCCATGGATCAGGCGGCGGCGGGCCGGTACGTCGCGGACTTCAAGATCGAACGGTACGGATCGTACTTGCTGCGGGCCGTGCACAAGCGCGACGGCAAGACCGTGGCCGAGAGCATGGGCTCGGTGGCGCTGCCGTATCCGCTGGAGTACCTGCGCACCACGCCGGACGAAGCCGGCCTGAGGCAGGCGGCCGACGTCACCGACGGTGAGGATCAGCTCGTGCCGACGGCGGCCTGGACGGCGGAGTCGGAGTCGGTGAGCTACACGCGGGATCTGTGGCCGTGGGTGCTGCTGATGATGGCCGGGCTGATCGTGCTCGACGTGTACGCGAAGCGGGTGAGGTTGTTCGGATACCGCACGATCAAGTTCGAGTAGACGGAGAGGCAGACCCGACGGTAGAAGGGCAAGGGCAAGGGCAAGGGCGGGTGCTAGAGTGGGAGGAATGGCAGGGCCGATCGGGATCGCGGTGCTCGCCGGCGTGCAGAAGCTGGTTTGCCCGCACTGCAAGGCGGTGCAGGCGCGTGGGCGCCGTTTGACCGGCAAGATCGCCTGCAAGAAGTGCAAGAAGATGTTCGCGGTCGCCGACGGTGTGCCGCGCCCGCGCCCGCGGCGCCGGTGACGTGTGATCGACGACGCGAGTCACTACCGGTGGCTGGCCGCGTGCTTCGCGCGCGGCACGCTGGGCCGTTACGTCGACGACGACACCGCCATCGCGGAGGCCGAGCGGGCCGGTCTGCGCCTGCACCGCTTCAAGCGCGCCGCCGAGCTGCCGCGGGTGCGGGCCGTGCTCGGCACGCTGCGCGGGCTCGCGCCGGCCAGCCTGCTCGACGTCGGCAGCGGGCGCGGGGTCTTCCTGTGGCCGGTGCTCGACGCGCTCGACGGTGTACGGGTGACGGCGATCGATGTCCAGCCCGAGCGGGCCGCGCAGATCGCCGCCGTCGCGCGCGGCGGCGTGGACCGGCTCGCCGCGGCCTGCATGGATGGCGGACGGCTCGGCTTCGGCGACGGCGCCTTCGACGTCGCCACCGTGCTCGAGGTGCTCGAGCACGTCGCCGATCCGGCGCCGGTGGCCGCCGAGCTGATGCGAGTGGCGCGACGGGCGGTCGTCGCCACCGTACCGTCCCACGAGGACGACAACCCCGAGCACGTGCGGGTGTTCACCGCCGACTCGCTGCGCGCGCTGTTCGAGACCGCCGGCGCCCGCCGCGTCACCGTCGACGGCGTGCGCGGCCACCTCACCGCGGTGGCGATGTGCCATGACTGACGGCATCCACAAGTACCCGCGGACGCCGCACCTCGAGGGCTCGCGGCTGCAGGCCGGCGATCACGACCTGGCGCAGGTGCCGCTGGCGTCGTTGCGCGGGCGGTACGTCGTGGTCGAGGAGAAGCTCGACGGCGCCAATGCCGCGGTGTCACTCGACGAGGACGGGCGGCTGCGCCTGCAGAGCCGAGGCCACTTTCTGACCGGCGGTCCGCGCGAGCGCCACTTCGACCTGTTCAAGCGCTGGGCCGGCGCCCACGCGGGATTGCTCGAGCGGGCGTGCGCCGGCGGCGTGACGCTGTACGGCGAGTGGCTGTACGCCAAGCACACCGTCTTCTACGACGCCCTGCCCCACTACTTCCTCGAGTTCGACGTGCGCGACGCCGAGGGTCGGTTCTGGTCGACGTCGCGGCGGCGCGAGCACCTGGCCGCGTGCGGCGGTGCGGACGTGGTGCGATCGGTGCCGGTGGTGTGGGAGGGTGTCGTGGAGGAGGCGAAGGAGCTACCGCGCCTGGTGGCGCGCAGCCTGTACAAGACGGCGCGGTGGAAGGACCGGCTCGGTGAGGTGGCGGTCGCCAGCGGTGTGGACGCCGAGCGGGCTGGCCTGGAGACCGATCCGAGTGACGACGCCGAGGGGTTGTACGTGAAGGTCGAGGAGGACGGTGTGGTGGTGGAGCGGTTGAAGTGGATCCGGGCCAGCTTCCTGAGCAGCGTGCTGGATTCGGGGAGCCACTGGCTGGCGCGGCCGATCGTGCCCAATCAGCTGGCGGAGGGGGTGGAGCTGTTTGGAGTCGGAGAGTCGGTGGGATCGTCCAGGTCCACGTCCACGACCACGTCCACGACCACGTCCACGACCGCGAGGAAGCCGTGAGCGTGTTGGCGGGATCGATCGAGGAGGTGATGGAGAGGGTGGTCGCTGTCGAGGAGATGGCCAGGACGGCGCAGGATGCAACGTGGCACGCCGAGGGCGACGTGTGGACGCACACGAAGATGGCGCTGGAGGCGCTGGTCGAGGACCCGACCTACGTACAAGCCGATGCCGGCGCGCGCGAGGTCATGTTCGCGGCGGTGCTATTCCACGATGCTGGCAAGCCGGCGACCACGAGGCACGAGCCGGATGGACGTATCACGTCGCGTGGTCACAGCTTGGCCGGCGAGGTCCTGGTGCGGGGCGCGCTGTGGCGGGCCGGCGTGCCCTTCGGCGTGCGCGAGCAGGTTTGCGCGCTGATCCGCTCCCACCAGGTGCCGTTCTTCGGCGTCGAGCTGGCGCCGCCGCTGGCCGCCCAGCGGGCGGCGCGGCTCTCGCTGTCGATGCGCAACGACTGGCTGGCCGCGGTCGCCGCCGCCGACGGACGCGGCCGTCGCACCAGCGACCCGCGCGATCGCGAGCGCATCGTCGACAACTGCGCGCTGTGGCGCGAGGTCGCGAGCGAGGCCGGCTGCCTCGATCGCCCCCGCGTCTTCCCCGACGCCCATACCCGCGTGCTCTACCTCGACGACGAGCGCGCCGGCCGCGCCGCGGAGGTTCCCGCCTTCGACGACACCGTGGCCGAGGCGGTGGTGCTCTCCGGCCTGCCCGGCGGAGGCAAGAGCACGTGGCTGGCCGCGCACCCCGAGCTGGCCGTGGTCTCGCTCGACGCGCTCCGCGACGAGCTCGACGTCGATCCCGGCGACGGCCAGGGCGCGGTCATCTCGGCCGCCCGCGAGCGCGCCCGCGAGCACCTGCGCGCCGGCCGGCCCTTCGCCTGGAACGCGACCACCCTGACCCGCCCGTTCCGCCGCTCGCTGGTCGAGCTGTGCCGCAGCTATCGCTTCCGCGTGCGCATCGTCTACTGCGAGGTGACCGCTATCGAGCAACGGCGCCGCAACCGCGGCCGCGCCGCGGACGCCGTCGTCCCCGAGAAGGTGATCGAGCGCATGATCGGCCGCTGGAGCGTGCCCGCGCCCGACGAGGCCCACGCCGTCGACTACGTCGTCGACGGCGGCGAGGCCGCGGGCTGGCCACCTGGCTCGGCGGGCGCTGACCCCGTCCGTCCCTGACCGCGGGCGACGTCGGCGATCACGCCGCGCAGGAACGGCGCGCCGCGCACGAACAACGCGCTGACCAGGATCAGGTGCCAGAGGAACTGGAAGGCCAGGATCTGCGGGCCGCTGGCCCAGGGCGCGAACAGCACCAGCCACGCCGCCTGCACCGGCCCCATGCCACCGACGTTGACCGGCAGGGCGCCGATCACCAGCAGGACCGGCAGGAACGTCGCCCAGGCCCGCAGCGGCACCGGCAGGCCGAAGGCCCGCGCCCCACCCCAGGTGGCGAAGATGAGGATGACGATGGTGCAGGCCCGGCACAGCACGCTGAGCGGACGGTTCAGGCGCGGCACCAGCTGCCACGGTGCGAGCACCGCCCGCTTGCGGCCGGTGGGCCGCGGCGCGATCAAGAAGAGGCCGGCCACCACGAACATGGTGGGAGCGGCCCAGCGCAGCCGGTCCTGGGTCTCGCCGGGCAACGCGTCGCCGCCGATGGTCAGGGACACCAGCGCCACCGCCGACACCGCGGTCAGATCGCCCAGGGTGATCATGAGCACCGTGCCACCGGACGCGCGCCAGCCCACTCCCAGCACTCGATGGATCCACAGCGCGAACCCGCCGTAGTTCAGGGCCAGCCCCAGCGCGTTGAGCACCGACATGCCGGCCTTGCTGCGCAGGAGGAACGGGTAGCGCAGACCCGGCGCCATCGGGCGCAGGATGAAGTAGTCGCCGGTGGTGGCGGTGAACCACAGCCCGATCGACGCGACCAGCGCCACCGGCACCATGCCCCACACGTTGCCCTTCTGCATCTCGTCGACGATGCGGCCGATCGGGTACTTCACCAGGATCGCCGTCACCACGGCCGCGGTGATCACCCATGGCCCCAGCCGGCGGACCCAGCGCCAGCGCGGGTTCTCGACGGCCAGCGTGGCGGGCGGTTCGTCGTCGGTCAACGCCGCGATCGTATCGCAGCGGCCCCCATCTGAGGGGCCGGGGGCGTCGCTTCTCAGTCGACCGACGCGGTCTTGTTCTCGACCGGAGGCGCGATGCCGGTCTTGCCGCACTCGCTGGAGGCGGCACCGGCGAGCAGGTCCTTGATCTCGGCGGGGCGCGGCGTGCGCATCTCGCGGCCGGCGTCGACGGCCTGGGCCACGAACGAGCCCAGCAGCTTGGGCTCCATCTTCACGTAGAGCTCGGGCGTGGCGAACACGTCGACCGAGATCAGCCGACCCTCGAGAGCCAGCGCCAGGCCGACCACGCGATCGCGCTCGGGCACCGCGGCGAGCTGGGCCATGACGCGCGCGCGCCAGTCGTTCTGCTCGCCGACCGCCTGGCGGGCAGCGGCCTGCTTGTACGTGCTGGTGTCGTTGTAGATCTCCCGCGCCTTGTTGTAGCGGCGGACCTCTTCCCAGACCGACGACTGCGTGCCCTGGTAGAGCTCGCGGCGCAGAGCCGAGTGGACCATGGCGTTGGCGCTGCGGAAGACCCGGCTGGGGCCGTCGTCGCGATCGGGCTCGACGCAGCGAACGGTCACGTCGTCACGGGACGCCGGCGCGTGGGCCAGGCTCTCGGCAAACGTGCGGTCCTGATGACCGTCGAGGACGACCTCGCCGGCCATCACGCACAGCGTCTGATCGGAGCGGTTGGCGATGCGCAGCGTACCGAAGTCGGTCTCGGGCAGCTCGCGCACCGAGACCAGGCCGCGCCGCATGCCCTCGTCGAAGGTGAGGTAGTTCGGCGAGTGCACCGGGTTGTCGGCCGCGATGGGCACGACCACCAGCGCGCCATCGCGGATGGGCTTGAGGGCGGTGAGCCCGGGGCCGACCGCGCGGTCGGCCAGCGGATCGGGCTCGGCCGCTCGCGCGACCTTGGCCTTGGCCGACGCGGCCGGCGGCGATGTGGACATCTGCGCCTCGCGCGATCCATCACCACAGGCGACCACCATGGTCGCGATTCCCAGACCGACAGCGAGACGCAAGAGCCGGTTCATCGAAGGCCTCCTCGGTTCCGGACAACGCACGAGCGCGCCGGTTTCATGCAGGAACTCGAAGATGCGCCATTTTTCGGGCGGATCCAGGGGAAGTTGTGACCCCTTACACGCCCCCTGCCCTTGCCCGGCCCCCACCCGTGCCCTTGCCGTCTACGATCGGGGCTTCTTGCGCTGCCCGTACTCGGCCAACCTCGCCCGGACCCGCAACAATTCGTCCCGGTCGAGGACGTGGGGCTGGCCGACCTGGACCGCGTGCCAGTACTGGGCCGCCAGCGTCTCGACCTCGGCGGCCAGCCGGAGCGCCGCGTCGAGCGATTCGCCCAGCGCCACCATCCCGTGGTTTGCCAGGAGGCAGGCGTTGCCCCCACCCAGCGCGCGGACCGCAGCGATGGCCAGCTCGGCACTCCCGAAGGTGGCGTACTCGGCGCACGGGATCTCGTCGGTTCCGGCCAGGACGACCATGTAGTGCACCGCCGGGATCGGCCGGCGCAGGGTCGACAGCGTGGTGCAGAACAGCGAGTGAGTGTGGACGATCGCGGCCACGTCCTTACGCGCCGCCAGGATGTCGCGGTGCAGCCGCCATTCGGTCGAGGGCGCGCGCTGCCCGGACCGCGCGCTGCCGTCCATGCGCAGCTCGACGGCGTCGTCGCCAACCAGGCCGGCGTACGGCATCCCCGACGGCGTGACCAGCATCCCGACCGGCGAGCGCACGCTGACGTTGCCCGACATCCCGGGGGTGAGGCCGAGCTCGCTCATGCGACGCGCGGTGGCTACCAGGTCCTCGCGCAGCCGCAGGGTCACGAGCGCTCGCCCCGCCGATCGAGGAAGAGCTCCGGCCACAGGTCCGGGAAGAGCGCGGCCAGGGCCTCGGGCGTCGCCGCTGCCACCCCGCGCTCGGTGATGAGGCCGGTGATCAGCCGGCGCGGCGTGACGTCGAACGCGGGGTTGGCGACCGGGCTACCGCCGGGGACGACGGTGACGCCCGCGATCATCCTGACCTCGTCGCCGCTGCGCTCCTCGATCGGGATGTCGGCCGGGGACCGCGCATCCCAGTCGATCGACGGCGACGGCACGGCGGCGTAGAATGGCACGCCGTTGTCGTGGGC
>SXJR01000193.1 GCA_005779305.1 Myxococcales bacterium | reverse complement strand
GGCCTCGATCTGGTGCGCGAGCAGCTGCGCATCGCCGCCGGCGAGAAGCTGTCGTTCGAGGCCTCCGCCGAGCGCCGGCCACGCGGCCACGCCATCGAGATGCGCATCAACGCCGAGGATCCCGACTCGTTCGCCCCGTGGCCCGGCAAGATCACCGCGCTGCACCTGCCCGGCGGCCTCGGCGTCCGCGTCGACACCCACATCTACGACGGCTATCGCGTGCCCTCCAACTACGACTCGATGATCGCCAAGGTCATCGTCCACGACCTCGATCGCCCGGGCGCAATCCGGCGTGCGCGCCGCTGCCTGGACGAGATGGTGATCGAGGGTCCGCGCACCAACATCCCGTTCCTGCGCCGCCTCATGGACTCTCCGGAGTTCCGGGCTGGCGACTTCGACACCGGCTTCGTGGCGCGGTTTTTACAGGCTTCCAAAGCGCCGCCGCGGAACTGAGCGGGCAGGCCGGTCGCCAAGTACCCGATCCGTAGCCCGGATCGTGCGTAAACTTACCGAATCATTGAAACTCTGGCTTGACCAGGGTGAGCAGCGCCCAGTACCTTAGATCTTGTTGCGAAACGACGCCTTCTTCGCGGGCCCCGCCGGTTCGCCGGCGAGGGGCAGGTAGCGGCATGGCCTTCAACAAAGAGAAGGTCATGGACGCTGCCCGGAAGTTCGTCGACAAGGGGCAGCTCGACAAGGCGATCAAGGAGTACCTCCGCGTCGTCAAGGAGGACCCCGCCGACGTCCGGGTCTGGCTGAAGATCGGCGACCTCCACGCCCGCAAAGGCCAGAAGCAGGAGGCGACCGAGACCTATCTCAAGGTCGCCCGCTACTACCAGGACCAGGGCTTCTTCACCAAGGCCGTCGCGGTCTACAAGCAGATCCTCAAGCTCGATCCGCGCCTGGTCGAGGTCCACCTCAAGCTCGCCGAGCTGTACCGCCAGCTGGGCTTGATGTCGGACGCGATGCAGCACTTCGAGTCGGTCGCCGCGCACTTCCACCGCGAGGGCAAGACCAAGGAAGCGCTGGCCACCGTCCGCCAGCTCGTCGATCTCGATCCGCAGAACGTCGCCACCCGCATCAAGCTCGCCGAGCTCTACTCGAAGGAGCAGATGGTCGAGGAGGCGGTGGCCGAATTCACGCTGGTGTGCGAGCAGCTGCGCCGGCAGAACCGCCAGGACGACTTCGTGAAGGTCGCCGAGCGCCTGCTCTGGCACCGCCCGGAGAACCGAGATCTCAACCGCGAGCTGGCCGGTCTCTACCTGCGGCGCGGCGATCCCCGTCGCGCCTTGCAGAAGCTCCAGATCTGCTTCAAAGCCGATCCCCGCGACGTCGAGACGCTGGCGCTGCTGGCTCAGGCTTTCCAGGCCCTCGACCAGAAGGGCAAGACCGTCTCGGTGCTCAAGGAGCTGGCCCGCGTCTTCGACGACGCCAAGCAGCGGGCGCGCGCCGAAGAGGTCTATCGCAAGATCCTGGCCTTCGCGCCCGGGGATGCCGACGCGCTCGCGTACATGGGAGGCGCGGCGGCGCCGGTGCTCGCGCCCGCGGCGGCGGCGGCGGCCGTCGAGCCCCGGAAGCTCAACTGGACCGGCGACGTGCCGGCTCTACGCCCGCCCGGTGACGCGCGCATGACCGGCGCCATGCCGCTGGTCGACGAGCGCTCGCTCGACGGTGACTTCGCGCTGCCCGAGGACGAGGTGGCCGACGCCAGCGAGTTCGCCGACGCCGCGTACGAGGAGGACGCGCCGAGCGCGGGCCGCGCGAGCAGCGAGGCCGACTTCGCCGCCGACTTCGACGAGAGCTCGTCGCACCGCCACCACTCGGCGGCGGGCGAAGAACATGCCGACGAGATCGCCAAGATCCTCACCGAGACCGACGTCTACGTGAAGTATGGCCTGCACCAGAAGGCCATCGAGCACCTGCGCCGGGTGTTCGCGCTCGACCCCGACAACGTCGAGGCGCGCGAGCGGTTGAAGGACGTGTTGCTCTCCCAGGGCCGAGAGGGCGAGGCCATCGCCGAGCTCCTGCGCCTGGCCGAGAGCACCGCGCCCCATGACGCCGGTCGTGCCGAGGGCTACGTGCGCGAGGTCCTCGCCGTCGATGGAGCCAACCAGTCGGCGCTCGAGCTGACCCGCCGTTTCGGCCTCGACATCAGCATCGCGCCCGACGTCGAGGTCATCGACGGCGGCAACGATCTCATCATCGATCCCGACGAGCTGGCCTCGGGCGGCGTCGCGCCGGTCGAGGAGGACATCGACTTCGACGACATCGACTTCGGCGATCCGTCGCGGCCTCGCTTCGACAACATGCCGCGCGCCGATTCGTTCGACGGCATCGATCCGGCGATGTTCGACCGCTCGCCGTCACGCCCGGGCTCGGCCGGCGCCGCTGGCGCGCGGGCCCGCTCGCCGCGCGCGCTGGGCAGCGAGCACGACTTCGCCAGCAACGACTCGACCCGCCAGGTCGACGCCTCCGAGGTGCAGGCCCTGGCCGCACGCACCGCGCGCGAGGGCGACGTGGCCATGGGCTCGCCGCCGCCGTTCCGGGCGCCTTCGCCGCGCCAGGGCCAGCCGGTCGCGGCCACCCAGAAGCCGGGCAAGGCACCCGACACCTGGCAACAGCGCCGCCTGTCCGACGCGCTCGACGCCGAGCTCGACGACTCGCTGGCCGACGACATCGACGAGGGCGTCGCCGCCGAGCTGGCCGCGCGCGTGGGCTTCGAGCAGGCCGCCTACGACTCGACCACGGGCAGCACCGTGCCTCCCGTCGAGGTCGAGGACGAGGAGCTACCCTTCGATCCGGCGGCGGCCCGCGAGTTCGACGCGGTCATGCGCGGCCGTCGCCAGCCGGGGTCGGGCGAGACCTCCTCGGCGCCGACGTTCGATCCCGGGGCCGCGGCCGCGTTCGACGCCGAACGCGACGAGTACGTCGGGCCGCACGGCGTGCCGGTGCCGGCGGCCGAACAGATGGGCGCCGGCGTGCTGCCCGCCACGTCGTTCGAGTCGCATTATCCAGAGGCCGCCTCGGCCGGGTACACCACCGCCGAAGAGGATGTCCCGGCCTACGACGCCGCGCAGGGCTACGCCTACGAGGCGCAGCCGTACTCGGAGCAGACCTACGACGCCGACGCCAACGCGCAGTACGCCGACGCCGCGTACGTCGATCCCTACGTCTACGATCAGGGCGGCACCATCGATCAGCCGATCGAGGCCTTCGCGCCCACCGCCCATGCCAGCGCCGCGCCGCGCACGCTCGAGGACGATCTCGACGACGCCGACTATTACGTGCAGCACGGGATGTACGAGGAGGCCGAGGAGGTGCTGCGCGCGCTCCAGGGCCGTCATCCCAACCATCCGCTCGTCGCCGCCCGCCTGCGTGATCTCGAGGCCCAGATCTCGGCGCAGGGCTTGCCCGGCTACGACGCCCCTGCCGAACCCGCGCTGGGCGGCACCGAGACCGTCGACGTCTCCGAACTCGAGGAGATCGAGCCCGAGGAGACCGGCGACGACGACGAGATGGCGGCCGCCTTCGACGAGGCCCAGCGCGTGATCGCTGCCGGTGGTCACCACGACCACGAGCACCATCCGCCGAGCTCGCGCCCGGCGGTGGTGCTGGAGAAGCCGCTCGAGGACTCCGACGGCGACACCCACTTCGATCTCGGCCTCGCCTACAAGGAGATGGGGCTCTACGACGAGGCCATGAAGGCGTTCGAGAAGGTGGCGCAGTCGTCGGTCGCCCGCGAGGTGCAGAGCCGCATGATGATCGGCCTGTGCCAGCGCGAGCAGGGCAACCTGTCCGAGGCCGTGCACCAGTTCAAGGCCGGCCTGCACGCCAACCAGATCAACGAGCGCGAGCGCCAGACCTTGCTCTACGAGATCGGCGCGACCTACGAGTCGCTCGGCGACCCGCGCGAGTCGGTCTACTACTTCGAGATGGTGGTCAAGCGTGACCCCGGCTTCCTCGACGCCCGCGACCGCCTGGTGCGGTTGCGTGGCGGGCGTGGCCGCCGTGGCGCCCTCGACGAGGCCGGCGACGCCATCGACAGCTTGCTTGCCGACGACGTGTAGCGGGATGGCCGGCGCGGGCATCTGATGACCGTGCCCCTCCCTCCGCGCATCGTGCTGTACGACGGCGTCTGCGGCCTGTGCAGCAAGACCGTGCGCTGGCTGATGAAGCGCGACGGCGGCGCCTTCCACTACGCGCCGCTGCAGGGTGAGACCGCCGCCCGCCTCCGCGCGCTCCACCCGCGGATCCCGGTCCAGCTCGACTCGGTGGTGTTCATCGAGGATGGCCGCGTGCACCTGCGCAGCAAGGTGTTCCTGTACGCGGCGCGCCACCTGACCCGGCCCTGGCGCTGGGCCTACGGGCTGCGCTGGATCCCGGCGTTCCTGCTCGATCCGATGTACTGGTTGGTGGCCAAGCTGCGCTACCGCATCTTCGGCAAGTTCGACAGCTGCCAGCTGCCCAGCACCGACGAGCGCGCGAAGCTCCTGCCATGACCGTCACCGCTGTCGACGTGGCGCGAGCCGTCGTCGCGGTCTCGATCGTGGTGTCGACGCCGCTGCTCCTGCGCGCGCTCGGACGCGGGCGAGCGGTGCGAGTGGCGCTCGTGGCCGGCATACCGGCGGGCGCGTCGATGGCGCTCGAGCCGGGGGCGCTCGCGGTGGCGGCGGTGGTGCCCTACGCGTTCGTGTGCACGTGGTGCGCGGCAACGGCGGCCGGCCAGGTTGTCGCTCGCGGGCTACGGCCGGTGAGCGAGCTGGTCGCGTCGCTCGCGCTCGTGTACCTGGCCGGCGCGGTGGTCTGGCTCGTTGCCCATCGCGCCGGCCACGCCCTCCTCGGCTATCCGCCGCTGTGGGTGCTCCTGACCACCGCCCACTTCCACGTCGCCGGCGCGTACCTCACCGGCATCGCCGCGCTGCGAGCGCGAGATCGTTCGAGGCTCGCAGCCGGGATCGCGCTGATCGTCGCGATCGGCATTCCACTGACGGCGCTCGGCATCGACGGCCCGCGCTGGCTCGAGACGTCGGCGGCCCTGGCCACCACCCTCGGCGGGATCGGCGTGGCCGTGCTCTCGATCCGTAGCAGAGAGCCGCTTCAGGTCATCGCCGGAGGTTCCTTGCTGGCGGCGATGGTGCTGGCGGGGATGTACGCCCTGCGCGGCCACGTCGCGGTCTTCACCATCGCCGGCCTCGATCCTCTGACGTCGATGGCGGTCACTCACGGCATCCTCGACGGTGTCGGCTTCGCGCTCGTCGCGCTCGCCGCCCTCGCGCTGGCGCCGCCGCCGCCGCCGCCGTTCGCGCCGCCGTTCTCGCGCCTGCGCGCCGGCCTGCGCATCGGTGCCGACTTCTTCGCGGCTCGCGGCCTCGAGCGCACGCCGTCACCGTCGCCGCGCGGCCTGGTCGACGCCCTCGACGAGCTCGCCCATCCCAGCCTCGCGCCCGCTCGCATCGCGCCGGCGATCCGCGCGTTCTACGAGCGAACGCACGATCATTCACTCGTCGTCCGCCCGCACTGGCGCGCCGGCTTCCGCGGCGGCGCTCGGCTGTGGGCCCGCATCGCGCGCCGCCTCGGGCAGCTCCAGCTGCCGGTGACCGCCGAGCGCGGCGACGAGGGCATCACCAGCCGTATCGTGGCCATCGATCCCGCTGCCGACGGCCGGCCGTCGCCGCGGGCATGGATCCGCACCTTCGCCGACGGCCGCGCCATGTACGTCGCGGCCTATGCCACCCACGTCACCGCCGGCACCGCGTACATGAACATCGCGTTCCCGCTGCCGGGCGGGCACCTCGCCAGCATCTTGCGCCTCGATCATCTCCCGACCGGGGGCGACACCGGCGCCGTGATCCTCTCGACCCGCATCGGCGGCGACGCTGGTATCTGGCTATGCCTGCGCCTCTTCGGCCGCGTCGTCCCGGTGCGCCTGCCGTTGGCCGAGACCATCGCGGTCTGGACCCGCGATGACCCGGCGGCGCCCGACGAGCTCCGCGCGCTCGCGCCCGTGGCGGCCACGACGATCGCGCGTCACGACCTCTGGCTCTGCGGCCTTCACTATCTGACCCTCGACTACGCGATGACGCCTTTGCCGGCGTCGCCGGCGTGATCAGGTGGCCAGGACTTCTTGCGCGCGCAGGACCGCGGCCGGCCGCTTCTTCACGCCGAGCTTCTGGTAGAGGCGGAACAGTCGGCTCTTGATCGTGCCGGTGCGCACCCCCAGCGTCTGCGCGATCTCGTCATTGGAGAGGCCGCGCCAGAGGAGCGAGAGCAGGCGCGCGTCGGTGATCTGCAGGCCGAGCCCGCGCGCGAGCTGCTCGGCGACCTGCCGGCTGCCCGATCCTGGAGCCACGGCCAGCTCGATGAGCAGCGTGCCGGGCCGGGCCAGCGCGCGGGCTCTGACGCGCACGGTCAGCTCGCCGTGGACGAGGCGCTCGAGGGCCTGGCCGTGGCGCTCGACCTGGGCCTTGAGGGCGGGCAGGGCGACGGTCAACCACGGGGGCATCACGCCGAGCGGGCTGTCGAGCATGGAACGGGCGCTCGCGTTCATGTACATGGCACGGGCCGACGCGTCGGCCACGACCACGCCGACCTCGGCGCTCTCCAGCACCGAGAGCAGGAGGTCCATGGTGGCAGCGGGACCCTCGGGGGCGCGGGGGACGACGGTGGCGCGATCGGGAGAGGACGGGGGAAGGGGCGGGAAGGCTTGCAGCATGAGCCACCTTTGTTCACGCCGCGTGCCGCATTTCGAACCCAGGTTTGTCCGCCACTTGCGTGCGCCTTGTGCTGTCCGGGTCCGGACAGAGGCACGCCGCCCCCGATCGGAGCCGATCAAACGGCGCGCGATCCTCCGAGAATCAGAGACAGGTTGGTGGCTGTGACCCGGTGCAGCACGGCGGTCAGCGACCGCGGCGTGAACCCGTCGAAGGTCACCGTGAGCTCGTCCATCGGGCCGACGTGCAGCCGGTCGGCGGTGAGCGCCAGGCCGCCGACGTGGACGTCCTTGAGGGTCATGTCGACCGCGCCGGCCTGCGCAGTCAGGCCGCCTGATCCTGGTTGGACCAGGGAGCCCCCGATCTTCAGGTCGACGATCCCAGGGGCGTCGTCGCCGCCGAACCGGATGGTGCCGCCGGCGGCGTCGAGGTTGCGGGGCGCTACCAGGCTGAGGTGGAGGGACAGGTCGGCGAGGGTCAAGGAGCGCAGACGACCGCGGTTGCCCTTGGAGGAGTCCTTTGCGTCTCTGGAGTCCCGGGCGCCGTTGTCCTTGCCGCGGCCAGGGATGCGGAAGTCGGCGAGGGAGCGCAGCGGGATGCGATCGAAGGCAGCCACGGTCTGCGCGTCGGGATCGAGCGCGAACGAGATGATCTCCTTGGTGCCGACGATGGGGACGCGGTAGCCGACCCGGAAGCGGCCCTCGTCCACGCCGATGTCGAGGAACGCGCCCTCGAGCCAGCTCAGGCCGTCATCGAGCTTCTTGAAGTCGAAGGTGCCGTCCGTGATCTCGACCTTGACCGTCTGATCGAGCGTGCGCACGCCGAGCACCGGCAGATCGAGCACCACCTTGATGGTGAAGCCGAAGCCGCCACCGATCGCATCGAGGAAGCGCAGCTTGTCCTGACGCAAGGAGGTGGGCTCTGCGGGTGTGGGCGGAGTTGGATCGGCACGCTCCTCCACGGGCTTCCTGAACACACCCAGTTCCGGAATGTGCAGCCGCAGATCCGCGAACGACGCCTGCGGCGCCACGATCTCGACACCACCCGCTGCCGAGCGCGTCATCCGCACGCCGTGCATCAGCTCCACGCCGGCGACATGGAGCTCGAACCGGCCCGCTTTGTCGCGCACCCAGAACCGCCCCGCGGACGCCGAATCGGTCGACCAGTCGACGCCCTTGAGCCGACCGCTGAGCTGATCGAACGAGATCTCGCCGGCGCCGTACTCGACGGCGCCCGCATCGCCGCGCAATCCTTCGATCTGCGCCCGTGGGAAGTCGAGGCGGCGGGTCTCGCCGCCGATGACCACGCCGAAGCCATCGACGCGGATGTTGCCCTGCGCACGCTGCTCGCTCACGTCGGGGCATCCTACGCCGTTCGCGCTTGCCCCGGCACGGTGGTGGTGTACAACCGCCGACCATGCGTCCGCGCTTCACCTCGATCCTGACTTCCGCCGTCGCTGTCCTCCTGGTTTCTGGCCTCGCCGCCTGCGGTGGCGACGACAGCGGCACGCCGAACGACGCTCGCGTCGACGCGCCCCGCATCGACGCCGCCGAGGCCGACGCCGCCGAGACCGACGCGCCTGCGATCGACGCCCCCAGCATCGACGCCCCCAGCATCGATGCGCCCACGGACGCTACCCCGACCTCGTCGGAGTGGATCCAGATCGCCCGCGCGGCCACGCCTGGCAGTGGCCTGAGCTTGCCCATCATGGGCGCCACCGTCACGTACCTCAAGCCGCAGATCGGCACGCCTGCCAACGACCCGGCGGGCTTCACGATCCAGGCATCGCAGACGGGTCCCGCGCTCATGATCGCGGTGGATCCGGCCACGCTGACCCCGGTGCCCGTGGTCGGCGACACCGTCAGCTTCACGATCACCACCATGGCGTCCGTCGGCAGCCAACCGCGTGCCACGGCGATCACCGGGTTCGCGCGCAGCGCCCAGGGCGCGAACGTCGGAGCCCTCGCCCAGAGCGTGACGGCGGCGACCGACCTCGTCACCGCGCTCGACTCGTACGACTCCGAGATCGTGGATGTGTCCGGCGTCGTCGCTGGCGCGTTCAACGCCGCCGGAAGCAGCTTCGAGGCTGCGCAGGTCACGACCACCGGCATCGGGGTCGCGAGCGCGAACTTCCTTCTCCGCATCCCGGTCAGCCTGAAGAACTCGGTCGACGTGGCGCAGGGCTGCACGTTCGCGCTGGACAACACCCCGATCCACCGCTTCACCACCCAGGCCCAGCTGACCGCGTTCACCGCCGCGGACATCGTGCTCAGCGGCTGCCCAGCTCCGACGGTGATGAGCGCTGTCGCGCTCACGCCGACCTCGGTGCGCATCACCTTCACGCGCAACGTGCTCGCGTCGAGCGTGCTGGCCAACGGCACCCAGTTCACCTTCGACAACGGGCTCACCGCTTCGGCGGCCACGGTCAGCGGTCGCGACGTCACGGTCACGACCTCGGCCCAGGTCGGCGGGACCACGTACGTGGCCACGGTCGCCAACACCGTCACCGATCTGCTCGGCACGACCCTCGGTACGCCCAACACCGCAACCTTCAACGGCTTCGTCACGCCGGCCGTGGTCCGGATCAACGAGGTCAACGCCAACATCGCCAGCGGGTGCGATCTGATCGAGCTGCGCGTGATCAGCGCCGGCAACATGGCTGGCTACAAGGTCCAGGAGCGCACCGGCGTCAACAACGCCTCGATCACCGAGCTCAACTTCAACTTCACCAACTTCAACGTGCAGACCAACGACATCGTCGTCCTCCACATCAACGGCACCAGCGGGACCTGCAACCCCGGCGCGGCCGTGAACGAGACCACGAGCATCACCGGCCAGCTGGCGGCGACCTTCACGCGCAACTACGACACCGCGTACGACTGGTACGCCAGCGATTCGGGGCTCACCGCCACCGACAACGTGATCACGCTCTACGACGCGACCGGGGCGATCATCGACGCCGTGTTGATCGACGACGATGTCCTGCCGACCGTGGCGACCCCGAGCAACGTCGCCGCCAACAGCGAGACCCAGGCGGCGGCGTGTGCCACCGCCAATCAGTGGCGGATGGTCGGAGGCGGCGTGCCCGCGGGTGGCTTCGTGGACGAGGATTTCCGCATCCACTCGGTCCGGAATTCGATCATGACCAGCACCAACAACACCGGCGTCACCATCCAGCGCATCGACAACACCGATGACAACGACATGGCTGACTGGAACGCATCGCCGGGAGTGATGAACTCGTGGGGCCTCATCAACGCCGGCCAGGTCGCGTTCTAGCCGCTAACCCATTGGAATTCCGGGCCGTCGTCCCGGCCCCTCAGTACTCGACCGAGGGGCCTGGCTCACGCATAATCAGCCGGCCATGGAAGGCACCGTCATCGGTCAGTACCGGGTTTCCCGGAAGCTCGGCGAGGGCGGCATGGGTGCGGTCTATGCGGCCGAGCACGCGCTGATCGGCCGCAAGGCCGCCATCAAGATGCTGCTGCCGAACCTGTCGCAGAACCAGGAGATCGTGCAGCGCTTCTTCAACGAGGCGCGCGCGGCCACGGCGATCCAGGACCCGGGCATCGTCCAGATCTTCGACTTCGGCTACCACACCGACGGCAGCGCCTACATCGTCATGGAGTTCCTCGAGGGCGAGCCGCTCGATGCGCGGCTCAAGCGCCTCGGCCGGCTCAACCCTTTCGATGCGCTGCGCATCATGCGCCAGGCCGCGTCGTCGCTGGCCGCGGCGCACAGCCGCGGCATCATCCACCGCGATCTCAAGCCCGAGAACATCTACCTGGTCGCCGACCGCGAGGTCTCCGGCGGCGAACGGCCCAAGCTGCTCGACTTCTGCATCGCCAAGCTGACCAATGACGCCGACAGCAAGGTCAAGACTCACACCGCGGCCATCATGGGCACGCCCATGTACATGTCGCCGGAGCAGTGTCGCGGCGCCGGTCAGGTCGACGCCCGCAGCGACGTCTACGCGCTCGGCTGCGTGCTGTACCACCTGATCATCGGGCGCACGCCGTTCGACGGCGAAGGCGTCGGCGAGATCATCGCCAGCCACCTGCGCGAGCCGCCGCCGGTGCCGTCGGCGATGCTGCCGGGCCTGCCGCCCGAGCTCGATCAGCTCATCCTGCGCTGCCTGGCCAAGCACCCCGATCAGCGCTTCCAGTCGGCCAACGAGCTCGCCGACAACATCGGCTGGTTGCTCGGGGCGAGCGGCCAGCCTTCGATGCCGCCCCCCATGGGCAGCGGCCAGTACAACGCGCCGGGGACGCCGACGACCCTCTCCGGTGCGTCGGGCGTGCGCTGGCAGACCGGCGGACAGGGCGGCGCTTATCCGCAGTCGCAGCCGGGCATGGTGGGCGGGCCGCCGAAGAGCAAGGCCGGCATCATCATCGCCGGCATCGGCGCGGTCGGGATCGCGGCCGGCGTGGTGTTCATGCTGTCGATGGGCGGTGGTGACGGTCGCGGTGGTGGCACCACGACCCCGGCGGGCGCCGGGACCACCAGTGGCTCCGTCCAGGAGCCGGCCGAAAGGCCGGTCGATCCTCCACCGCCGTCGCCGCCGACCGAGGTCGTCGCGCCGCCACCGCCGGCCGAGGTCGTCGCGCCGCCGCCGCCGCCGACCGAGGTCGTCGCGCCTCCGCCGCCGGCCGACAAGCCCGACGACAAGAGCTCGCGCCGCAGGCGCGACCGCGACAGGAAGCCGGACCTCAAGCCGCCGCCGCCGCCGCCGCCCGACGATACCAAGGGCAAGAGCAAGTGTCCCAACCCGGTTCCAGGCGACACCGACTGCGACGGCATCCCCGACACTCGCTGACGAGGACATCCATGCGCATGGTCTCCACCCTGGTTGCGACCTCGGTCGCCTTGTTCGGCCTCTCGCTCGTCGCGCCTCCGGCTCACGCCGATCAGGTCGCGGAGCAGCTCTTCCGCGAGGGCAAGAAGCTGATGGGCGAGGGCAAGATCGGCGAGGCCTGCACCGCCTTCGATGGAAGCTTTCGCCGCGAAGCCGTGATCTCGACGCTCCTCAACCTGGCCGACTGCCGCGAGAAGAACGGCGAGTTCGCCACGGCGTGGGGCCACTTCATCGACGCCGAGCGCATGACCCGCGGCAAGACCGCCGAGGCCACGCTCAACGGGACCGCCAAGGATCGCGCCGGCAAGCTCGAGGGCCGGCTCTCGTACCTCATCATCAATGTGCCCGACGAGGCCAGGGTCGACGGGCTCGAGATCACGCGCAACGGCCAGGCCGTCGACGCCGCCGAGTGGAACCGCGACATCCCCGTCGACGGCGGTGTGTGGAAGGTCGAGGGCAAGGCCCCCGCCTACGAGGCGTGGTCGACGTCGGTGACCGTGGGCAAGGAGAAGGACAAGCAGTCGGTCAACGTGCCGCGCTTCCGCGAGCTGCCCGCCACCGTCGTCCCCGACGGCCCGGATGGCCCCACCGGTCCCGAGGATCCGACCGCGCCGCCCTCGTCGTTCACCGGCAAGCGCAAGGCCGCCCTCGGCGTCGGCGCCGTCGGCGTGCTCGGCCTCGCCGCCGGCACCGTCTTGTACTTCCAGGCCGCCGGCATCCACGACGACGCCAAGGCCGCGACCACCACCGCCGATCGCGAGCGCCTCACCGACGACGCCAATGCCAAGTACCTCACCGCGCAGATCGGCTGGGGCGTGGGCGCCGCCGCGGTCGGCGCCGCCGCCTTCCTGTGGTTCACCGGCGGCCCCTCGACCGCCGCCGAGGGCGGCCTGACCCTCGCGCCTCGCGTCGACAGCCACTCGACGACGTTCGTCCTCGCCGGCCGCTTCTAGCGCCGGCCGTCGTTATCGCAAGCGCTCGATCTCGGCATCACCGATCCACCCACACGTGATGGCGATCGGCGTCTCACGGTCGGCGTGCTCGAGGGCCAGGTACACCGTACGCCCGTCCCGCCGCCAGCAGGCGATGCGCATCGCTTCGGCGTACCAGACATCGACGTCCTCGCGCGCACTCTCGTCGTCGTAGCTGGGCGCGCCCAGCACCCCGCGGCAGGCGTCGAGTTCGGCCGCGAACCGCTCGTTCCACACCTCGTACAGCTCTTCGAGCTCGTCCTCGTCCCCGCCGTTCTCACGCCACGCGCTCGCGTCGACCACGCGCCGCTCGCCCGACGCGCCCGGCTCGGCGGCGTCACACGCCGCGACCACATGCTCGATCACCTCCCGCGTCGTCGGCCGCATGCCCACCGCGCGACTGTACCCTCGTAGAGGTCGAGCTGGCGAAATCGCTCGTCCCGAATGGCCAAGCGAAGCAAACGTAGCTGTTCACGGGGCCGGGCAGGTGGAGGTGAGGTGGCGCGCGCGCAGTCGGGCGAGGACGGGTTCTTGATCGGTCACGTCGCTCGTCAGGTGGTCGCTGCCACCCGGTTCACCAGCCGCACCCGCGGGCGAACAGGTCGCTGCCGGCGGCCTGGTAGGCCTCGGTCCAGGCCGACCAGAAGTACTCGACGCGCATCGTGAAGTCCGCGATCTCGGGGTCACGCGCGGCCGCGCGCCTCATGGCGTCGGAGGTCGGGTCGATGAGCCCCTTCGCGTTGCCGAGGCCGGGGATCCGCGTCGACAGGCGATGCACGTCGGCCCCCTCTGCCCACGCGTCCGACGGATCTGCGGTCGGCAAGAGGCCGGGCAAGTCCGACCAGGCCTCGATGAACGTCATCTCTCCCGCGTCGTTGAACGTGAACTCCTCGTAGATCGGGCACGGTCCGCTGGCGTACTGGAACGACACGCGGCACCGGGCAAAGGGCTGGACCTCGAACATCCGGCAGTCACGCGTGGGCACCGTCGCCGGGGTGAGCGACTTCACGGCGCTGTCGATCGCCTCCATCTGTTCAGCGCCGTAGCCGGTCAGGTAGAGCCAGGGTGGCCACTCCCAGCGCGCGACCAGCGTCGAGTAGGTGGGCAAGCTCGTCGGGTCGGCGCTCTCGTCCAGCGCGTCGAAGTAGCGATTGGCCTGGTCGATGTAGTAGGCGGCGGGCTGCGTGGGCGTGAGCGCGCTCGACAGCGCGTCGGCGGAGTCCGACTCCGTGCCGCACGAACCCGCGATCAGGCAACAACCGACGAGGAGTCGTCTCCACGAGGTGCTCGGGAAGTTCACAGCGACACTGTATCTCGCGACGATGCAGGGCCATCGACCGATTCGCGTGTCGAGCGCGAACCTGCATCACGGGCGTTGCGACTCGACGCGAGCCCTCTTCATCGCTGGCCGAAAGACAAAGCGCTGCGAGTACTTCGCGACCGGCGCGCCTATTGACTCGCGCCCGTGTTGCGCTAGATTGCCCGCTGAGCTGCGGGATTAACTCAGTGGTAGAGTGTCAGCTTCCCAAGCTGAACGTCGTGGGTTCGAATCCCATATCCCGCTCGACGATTCGCTCGTGAAGACGGCCGGTTGAGATCGAACCTCAGCCGGCCTTCGCCGTTCCGGACGCGCTGGTACCACCGCTGGTACCACTTTCGGTGTTCGAAACGCCTCGCCGATCGCTGCCGAGTGGTACCAGCCGCACGACGCTGGCGACCGCCGCTCGCTTCTCGTCCATCCCGACCGTGGAGTAGTGCCGTTGCATCTCCTCGGTCACATGACCGGTGAGAGCCCGCCGGACCACCGCGTCCACGTTCGCGAGCCGGACGAGGTCCGTGAACGTGTAGCGGAGGCCGTGGACGGTGAAGCGCTTCTCGATCTCCGCCGCCGCCAGGGACTTCTTCCAGGCCTTGTCCAAGCTGCTCGGCGACCGCAGCGTCCCGACCGTCGAGGGGAACATGTACCCCTTGTAGAGTCCGGGCGCCTGGTCGGCGATCAACTTGCGCCGGTGCCAGCGGAGAATCTCCGCGAGCTCCGGCTCCACCGAGTACTCCCTCGGTGCCCGCTTCTTGCGCGTGACCTCGTCAAGCTTGCCGCGGACTAGCTTACGCCGCACACGCAGCACGCCGTTGTCCTCGTCCCAATCCTCCCAGTGCAGGGCGCTCCCATGACAGAAGCGAAGCCCCGCGCACCCAAGGAGCACGACCAGCGCGTAGTGCGTGGCGTACTTCTCGCGCACCACCTTGAGGAACGTGGCGAGTTGTTCGGCTGACAGCGCGTTGGCCTCGTCGCGTTCCGCGGCATCGGGAAACGAGATTCGGAGCGTCGGGTCGCGCGCGAGCCCCAGCATGGCGATCGCATCGCGGGTCATGGTCCGGAACACGCGGAACCAGCCATGGACCGTGCGACTCGAGTAGCTACGCGGGAGCTGGTCGTCTTCCTCGTCGTCATCCGTATCGTCGTCACCGTCAGCCACGCCACTTCGCTTGGATGTCTTCCAGCCGGCGACGAGGGCATCGTCGATCCAGCGTTGAACGTCGAGCGGCGTGATCGCGTCGTAGAGGTAGTTCCCGAAGACCGGCAGGATGTGGTCATCGAGCGCGTCGGCGTAGGTCGCGGCCGTGGTCGGGTCGAGCTTCAGTCGCTTCGATTTGATCCACGATTTCGCGAATTCCCCACCGCGAACTCGTTGGCCGTTGGCCTCTGGTCCCTGTGCTTCCTTGAGCATCGCGGCGCGCTGATCTGCCGCTTCGCGGGCGGTCACCCCGCGCAAGACCCGATCGAACTCCTTCGTCTTGCCCGTGCGCGGATCGGTCGTAATCCCTCCACCCGCGGTCGTTCAGACGCCGTTGGTGGAGGGGTTACCTTGCTTGCGATGCTGAAAGCCGCCGACATCTGAACAAGCGCGTGGCCAGTCGAAGCAGCGAAGCGCCACGGCGCGAAAACACGGCTCGCAGACATGGCTCCCGACATTCCCTCGCGGAAATCTTCGTCGCGCGCGACGCGACGACCATGGCAAGCGCCGACTAGATAACGGCCTGAAAGTCATCGAGTATCCAGTCCGTTGAGGCGCCATTGGCCAGGCACTTCCGCTGCGGCGCCAAAAAAACTTCGGGTGAACAGGAAACCGGCAGGGGCCTCCTCCGATAGCCCCTCCTGAAACAAGCGGAAGAACCGCCCAACCGGAGAGAATCAAGTGAAGACCATCGGAACTATCGGATCCATTGTTGTTGCCCTTGCCATCGCCGTCGGTATTGCTAGCGCCGGCAGCTACGAAGCCGTAGACATGTACAACGAGCCCATCAGCTCGGAGTTCTCCTCTGAGATTGATGGTTTCTTGCTGCAGCCCATTTCGGGAGGGGACCCCGGTGCGTGCGGAAGTGGCAAGCCGCCGCGTTGCTATCGCGAGCGCTGCGGTCTATCGGAAGACCTCAACTCTTGGGTCTGCCCGGCCAAGGATCAGTGCAGTGGTAAGGAGTACTGCACGATGCTCACCGACACGCAGGGCCGTACGGTGTGTGCCACGCAGATTGCGTGTGCCGACTCCGCTGGCGGCGGTGGCACAATCGCGATCACCGACGCCTCTGACGCAGGCACGAACACGAAGGTCCAGTAGATGTCGAAGCGAATTGTTGTGACTTCATGCGCACTGGGGGCGGCGGTAGTCCTCGTGGCCTTGTGGGCTCGACCCCCATGGGAGCGATCGTCAAAGCCTCCGCCGCCTCACGAGTCCATGGTGGGCAACGACCACGCATCGTCGGCGGGTCCCACGGCTCGCATGTGGCCACCACCACGACGCGGTCAGAATGCGGCCACCCGCCCGCCCAGCGTGCAGTCGATTCCGTCGACCCCCAGCACCAGCGACCCCTACGCTGTGCCGGCGCCCTCCCCGCCGGTGACGGCACTCACCGATTCGCCGCCCCAGGAGGTTCCCGAGAATTTCCGAGAGTTCAGGAAAGCCACCGAGACCTACTTCCAGCGAACGCTCGTTCCTCGAGTGCGCGATTGCTGGAAGTCCCTTGATGGCAAGGGGACGATCGAGTTCCGGTATGGCTGGATGTTCGATGCAGGCATCGCTAGACCGGCCGCCATCGAAGGAGCCGAGCTCCCCGTCATGATGGTGGAATCGTCGCTGACGCCGGAACAATCAAAGCGGGCGCTCGAATGCATGCTCGAGGCGGTCGATGGGACGTCATTCGCGGCAACGTCGCCGTACCCCGAGGAAACTGCGGCGGTCGGATACCAGGTCTGGCACGTCGGTCCCATTGACGCGGGAGGCTAGTCTGGCGCTTGAGTCGATCACGTGGCGCCGACGCGACGCCGCGGCTTCAATCGAAGTGGCGAGCAACTACTGAAGGCGGTGTACGCGCACTTTGGATCGCTGCAACGGGCTCGAGCGGCCGCGGGGCTTCCAGCCCGGGAGCCACGGGAACGACGCGCCTGGACGGGCATGTCGCGGACGGGGGCGCTCCAGCGCTACGCGGACCTGACACGAAACGGCCCACGCACGGCAAAGCAGCTCCCGTCCGAGCTCCGCTCGGCCCTTGGCCATCACTTCGGCGGCCTCATTGCGGCGCGGACGGCGCTGGCGCTACCGAAGTTCCGATGGGATCGGAATCGTGTCCTCCGTGTGCTTACCGATCGACTGTCCGCGGGTGAGCGAATCGATAGCCATGCGCTCACGCAGGAGGGACGTCTCGATCTGGTGAACGCCGTCGTGCGGCATCTCGGTGGCTTCCGCCGCGCTCGCGAGCTGGTCGAGTTCCCCCCTCCGAAGCGAACGAGAATTCG
>SXJR01000192.1 GCA_005779305.1 Myxococcales bacterium | reverse complement strand
GCCGGCGCCATCGCCGTCGGGGCCGATGCGCAAGGCCCAGGCCCAGGTGCGCTCGCCGCACCGGACGACGCCGCTGCCGCTGCTGCAGATCCGGGTCTTCGAGTCGCCGTGGGAGGAGCTGGCCGCGGCCTACGACTCGCTGCCCGCGGCCGACGCCCAGGCCCGCGCCCGCTGGCTCTACCGCGCCGCCGACGCCTGGGAGAACGGCGCGCACGACATCCCGCGCGCGTTCGACACCCTGGCCAAGGCGCTCGATCGGGTGAGCCAACCCGTCGCCGGCGCCGCGCCGCCGACCGGCAGCGACGCCGAGGCCCGCGCTCGCCTCCACCGCCTCGCCGCCGATCACGACGGCTGGGATCGCCTCGCCGAGCTCTACGAGTCGCTGGGCGAAGACGCCCACACCGCCGAGGCCGCCGCCGATCTGCTGATGGAGGTCGCGGCCATCCGCGACAAGCAGGGCCAGCCGGCCAAGGCCGAGGCCCAGTACCGGCGCATCCTCGGCATGCGTCCCGACGACGCCGCCGCGCGATCCCGGCTCGAGGCCCTCTATCGCACCGGCGGCCGCTGGGTCGAGCTGGCCGCCTCGCTCGAGGAGCGCACCGATCCGCGGCTCGGCACCGCCGCGCCCGAGGCCGAGCGACCCGCGCTGCTGCGCGAGCTGGCCGCGATCTACGTCGAGCACCTCGCCCATCCCCACGACGGCATCGATACGCTGGAGCGGCTGCGCCACCTCGCCCCCACCGACGTCGGCGTGCTCGCCGATCTGGGCGCGCTCTATTCAAAGGTCGCGCGCTGGAGCAAGGTGATCGAGACCCACGCCCGTATCGGCGAGATCGCCGAGGGCACACCGCAGGCCCGCGACGCGCTCCGCAAGGTCGCCGGCATCTACGAGACCGAGCTCGAGCTGCCCGAGCGCGCCATCGAGACCCTGCAGCAGCTGGTCACGCAGTGGCCCGACGACGCCGACGCCTTCGCCTCGCTCGATCGCCTGTGCGAGGCCCAGGCCCGCTGGTCCGATCTGGTCGAGGTGCTCCGTCGCCGCTCGGCCCTGGCCACGTCGCCCGAGGATCGCGCGCGCCTCCTGGCCCGCCGCGCCGGCGTGCTGATGGAGTGGATGAACGCGCCCGAGGAGGCGGCCGCCGCGCTGCGCAACGCCCGCACCATTCTCCCCGACGACGGATCGCTCGCCGATCGCCTGGTCACCGCGCTCCACCAGGCCGCGCGCCACCGCGAGGCCGCCGCCGTGCTCGAGGGTCGGATCGCGCGCGCTGCCGAGGGCGGCCTCGGCGCCGGCGAGCTGGCGGCGATGCACATCCGCCTGGCCCAGGTCCGTGCCGAAGGGCTCGGCGACGTCACCGGCGCTCGCCACGCCCTCGATCACGCGCTGCGCCTGGTCCCCGATCACCCGACCGCCCTGGCCGCGGTGTCCAGGCTGACCGCGTCCGACGAGGATCCGCGCGCCTTCATCGCCGCCAAGCTGCGCGAGGCCGAGGCCGCCACCGACGACGACGTCAAGATCGACGCGCTCTACGCCGCCGGCCTCGCCCAGCGCGATCGCACCGACGATCCGTCGTCGGCTCGCGCCGCCTTCGAGCGCATCCTCGCCGTCCGCCCCTACCACGCCGACGCGATCTGGGCCCTGGCCGGGCTCATCGAGCAGGGCGGCGATCCCGACACCGCCGCCAAGCTGCTCGAGACCCGCCTCGACGGCGGCGAGCTGGCGCCGCCCGAGCGCGCCCGTGTGCTCACCCAGCTCGCCGCCCTGGCCCGCGCCGCCGGTGTCGAGCTGGTCGCCGAGCGCCGCCTGGCCGAGGCCCTCGACGCCGATGGCGGTCACGTGCCGGCGTTGATCGCGCTCGCCGATCTCTACGCCGACGCGCAGCGCTGGAACGACCTCGAGACGTTCCTCAAGGAGACGCTGGCCGAGGGTATCCCCAGCACCACGCCCGCGGTCACCGCCGAGCTCCACCGCCGCCTGGCCCAGGCCTACGAGAAGCTGGGCCGCGACGACGACGCCTACGAGACCCTGCTCACCGCCGATCGCCTGCACCGCGGCCACCTGCTCATCAAGCTCGCGCTCGGTGAGAACCGCTACAAGGCACGGCGCTGGCGCGAGGCCGCGATGCACCTGTCGGCACTGGCGACGCACGACGAGGCCCCGCGCCACGCCAGCGACGTCGCGGTCGGCATCTACCACGCCGCGCTCGCCGAGATCCGCAGCCTGCGTCCCGAGAAGGCGCCGCCGCTCTACGCCCGCGCCCTCGAGCTGCGGCCCAACTACGCCCCGGCGCTGCAGGCCATGGCCGAGCTGGCCATGGAGCAGAACGATCCCAAACGCGCCGCCGATCTGCTCACCCGCCAGGCCATGGCCACCGACGATCCGTCCGAGCGCATGCGCCTGTTCGAGGCGCTGGGCGACATGGCGCTCATGATGCTCTCCGACGAGGCTCGCGCCCGCGTCTGCTACGAAGCGGCGGTCTCGGCCGCGGCCCCGCTCGAGGCCCGCCACGTGCCGCTGCTCGAGAAACTACTCGAGCGCCAGGATCTGGCCGGCGACAGCCTCGGCGCCGGCAAGACCGCCGAGCTGATGAGCGCGTTCGGCACCACGCCGGCCGAGCGCGCCGCCCGCCTGGCCCGCGCCGCCGCCGACTACCTGGCCGGCGGCGACAAGGAGCGCGCCCGCGGCGCCGCCGAGCGCGCGCTGGCCGCCGATCCCTACGACCTCGCCGCGGTCGAGATCGCGTCGGAGCTCCAGGTCGAGAGCGGCGCCGCCGATGCCGCCGCCGAGGTCCTGGGGCGTGCCCTGTCGGGCAAGGACGATGGTGACGAGACCGTGCGAGCGCGCAAGGCCGCCCTGTGGCTGCGGCTGGGCGAGCTCCGTCGCGACCGCGGCGACGCCAAGGCCGCGCTGGCCGCGCTCGAACGCGCCATCGCGCTCGGCCCCGACACCGACGCTGCCGTGTCGTCGCGACGCGCGCTGGCCGCCGCTTACAAGGACGACGCCAGCAAGAAGGCCGAGCTGTGCGAGCTGCGCCGCGCCATCGCCGGGGCCACCGCCGCCATCGAGGACGTGGTGGCCTGGGCCGACGAGCTCCGCCGCGCCAGCAAGTCCGACCCGGCCCACGCCGCGCTCGATCTGGCGGTCGCCATGGGCCACAAGCCCGACATCCACCAGGCGGCGTTCCTGTCGATCCAGAAGCCACACGTGTGGGTCGCGGACGAGAGCTATCGCGGCACCGTCGACCCCGACGGCCGCGCCGCCTACTTCACCGACGAGGACGACCTGCCGCTGGCGCCGGTGTTCGCCGCGCTGGCCGAGGCGGCGGCGCTCCTGTGGCCCGATCCGGAGGAGGCTCTGGTCCGCGCCGGATGCGGCGGCGCCCGCCGGCTGACCGCGACCACCGGCGGCTCCGCCACCACCGTCTACCCGCGCATCGCCAGCGCGCTCGGCGCCGGCCCGGTCCTGCTCTACGGCCGCGACGACGCCGGCGCGCCCGACGCCCAGATCGTCTGCGCCGGCACGCCCATCATCGTCCTCGGTCCGCGCATCACCGCCGCGGACGCCGCCATCGACGGCGCCGCCCGCTTCTCGCTCGGCCGTGCCGCCGAGCTGTCCCGACCGGAGCGGGTCGTGGTCGCCGGCCTGACCGAGGCCGAGCGCCGGGCCATGTTCGCCGCGCTGGTACGATCGTTCGCGCCCGCCACCAGCCACGCCGCCGTGCGCGGCCTGGTCACCGACCCCGACGTGCAGCGCGCGCGCGACGAATCGGTGCGCGGAGCGCTCAGCGTCAAGCTGCGCCAGCGCTTCGAGCAGCACTTCGCCGCCATCGCTCCCCACGATCTCGATCTCGGGCGCTACGCCGCCGCCTGCCAGCGCGTCGCCGATCGCGCTGGCCTGCTGGTCTCCGGCGACTGCGCCGCCGCGCTCGCGGCCTCGACCGCGCGCGGCGCCGGCATCGAGCCGGTGGTCACCGCCGTCACCGACCCGGCCTACCTGGCCTTGCGTGCGGCGCTCGGCGTCGGCGTCCGCGGCTGACCCAACCACCTGCCCGGAATCATTCGGGATCGAGAGGGGGGGCTTGCGCCAACGCCAGGCTTGTTTATTATAAGTCGTATGATCAATAACCACCTGACGGCGATCGCGCTGGTCGCGGTGGCGGCTGGCTGCGCCGGCGGCCGTGACATCACCGACGGGCGCTACCAGGGCATGGTCGAGCTCGAGCAGCTCGATCTCGGCTTCGAGGTCAGCGGACGCGTCGCCGAGCTGATGGTGCGACCAGGCCAAGAGGTGGCGGCCGGCGCCGTGCTGGCGCGACTCGACGACACCCTCGACCGCGGGGCCCGCGAGATCCGGGTGAGCGAGCTGAGCGTGGCACGCGCCGACCTGGCGCTCATCGCCGCCGGCTCGCGGGTCGAAGACGTGCGCGCGGCCCGCGCGCAGCTCGCCGCGGCCCGCACCACCGAAGCCACACTGCGTCGCGAGCTCGAGCGCGACCGCGCCCTGGCCGCGAGCGGGGTCGTCGCCGGCGCGGTGGTCGACGAGATGGCTGGGCAGCTGGCCCGCGCCGTCGGCGAGCGCAGCACCCTCGAGCAGCGTGTGCGCGCCCTGGCCGGCGGCGCCCGCAACGAGGAGCTGGCACGGGCCGCCGCGCGGGTGTCCGCGGCCGAGCAGGCGCTCGCGCTCGAGGACGCGCGTCTGGCCAAGCGCGTGCTCCACGCGAGCGTGGCCGGGACCGTGCTCGACACCTACGTCGAGCCGGGCGAGGTCGTGGCCGCCGGGGCTGCCATCGCCACGGTCGTCGATCGCCGGCGTCCCTACGCCGACGTATTCGTGCCGGTGGCTCCGGCGGCCATGTTCGTGGTGGGTGCACCGGTCGCGCTTGCCGTCGAGGGCGGCGGAGCCGAGGTCGCCGGCCGGGTCGAGCGGGTGTTCCCCCACGCCGAGTTCACGCCCCGCTTCGTGTACAGCCCGCGCGAGCGCCCCAGTCTGATGATGCGCGTGCGCGTGAGGCTCGACGATCCCGAGCGCCGGCTGTTCGCCGGCCTCCCCGCCTACGCCCGCCTGGCAACGGCGCCGGAGGCGGCCGTCTCCGGCGGGGCGGATCGAGGTGGGCGATGAAGACGATCATCGAGACCGTCGGGCTGTCGCGCCACTTCGGCGATCTGGTCGCCGTCGATCGCATCGACCTCCGCGTCGAGCAAGGCGAGATCTTCGGGGTGCTCGGGCCTAACGGCGCCGGCAAGTCGACCGCGATCCGCATGCTGTGCGGCATCCTCGCGCCCACCCGCGGCCGCGGTACGGTGGTCGGCTTCGACATCGCGCGCGACCCCGCGGAGATCAAGGCCCGACTCGGCTACATGACCCAGCGCTTCAGCCTCTACGAGGACCTGACCGTGGTCGAGAACCTCGGCTTCTACGCCGGCATCTACGGTGTGCCCTCGCGCCTGCGCAGCGCCCGCATCGACGAGGTCCTGGACCAGTCCGGCTTGCGCGCCCGCGCCGACCAGCTCGCCGGCACGCTCTCTGGCGGATGGAAGCAACGTGTGGCGCTGGCCTCGGCGACCATCCACCGGCCGCCGCTGCTCTTCCTCGACGAACCGACCGCGGGCGTCGATCCGGTCAGCCGGCGCGCCTTCTGGACCCAGATCCACCGCCTGGCCGCCGGCGGCACCACCGTGCTGGTGACCACCCACTACAGGGACGAAGCCGAGCGTTGCCACCGCCTGGCCTTCATCTTCCAGGGCCGGCTGCTCGACGTCGGCCGCCCCGACGAGATCGTGGCTCGCCGCGGCCTGCGTGCCGCCGAGATCGAGGTCGCCGATGGCAACGCCGCGGCCGAGGTGCTGCGCGGCTGCCCAGAAGTCGAGGAGGTGGAGCCCTACGGTCACGTGCTGCGCGTGCTCACTCGCGGCGTCGATGCGCTGGCGCTGGCCGCCGAGCGCGTCGGCCCGCTGGTGCGCGGCCAGGCGGCGCGGGTCTCGGTCGAGGACGCGTTCGTATCGATGGTGCGCGACAGCGAGGCCTCGGGCGAACGAAGGGCGGCATGAGCGAGCGAGCCTCGTCATGCTGAGCCTCGGCCGCATCCGCGTGGTCGCGCGCAAGGAGCTGCTCCAGCTCCGCCGCGACCGCATGACCATCGGCATGATGGTGATGCTGCCGCTGATGCAGCTGCTCCTCTTCGGCTACGCCATCGACACCGACGTGCGCCACATGCCCACGCTGGTCTACGACGCCGACCACAGCCCGCCCAGCCGCGACCTTGTCCGTCGCCTCGAGGCCACCGGCTTCTACGACGTGATCGGCGAGGCCCGGGGCTACGACGACATCGCGAGGGCGTTTCGCTCCGGCGAGGCGAGGGTCGCGCTCGTCGTGCCGGCCAGCTTCGGCCGCGATCTCGGCCGTCACCGCCCGACCCAGGTCCAGCTCGTCGTCGACGGCTCCGACGCTCAGGTGGTCGCGAGCGCCACCGAGTCGGCCGCCAGCGTGGTCTCGGCGTGGTCGACCGAGCTGCGGGTGACGGACTGGAAGCAGGGAGGGCCCGAGCCGATCGAGGTGGCGACCTCGACCTGGTACAACCCCGACCTGCGCACGGCGGTGTACATCGTGCCCGGCCTGGTCGGCGTGATCCTCACGATGACCATGGTCATGTTCACCGCCATGGGCATCGCCCGCGAGCGCGAGCGCGGCACGCTCGAGCAGCTCATCGTCTCGCCGGTACGTTCGGTCGAGCTGATCCTGGGCAAGATCGTTCCCTACATCACCATCGGCTACGTGCAGATGACCATCATCCTGGTCGTCGGCACGCTGGTGTTCGCGGTGCCGTTCGCCGGCTCGTGGCTCCTGCTTTACGGCCTGGCCTCGTTGTTCATCGCCGCCAACCTGGCCCTGGGCCTGTTCTTCTCGACCCTGGCCCGCACCCAGCAGCAGGCGATGCAGATGTCGTTCTTCTTCCTCCTGCCCAACATGCTGCTGTCGGGCTTCATGGTCCCGTTCGAGGGCATGCCGCGGCCGGCCCAGCTCCTGGGCGAAGCCATCCCGCTCACTCACTTCCTCCGCATCATCCGCAGCATCGTCCTCAAGGGCGCGACCTGGGACGATCTGCGGAGCGAGGTCGTCTGGCTGGCCGTGATCTGCGCCGTGCTGGTCACGGTGTCGGTCCTGCGCTTCCGCAAGAGGCTGGACTGAGATGGCCCGCCCTCGCACCGATCTCAAGCTGCGCCTGATCGCCGCCGCACGCGAGGCCTTCGATCGCGACGGCGTCGACGCGGTCTCGCTGCGCGCCGTGGCCGGTCGCGCCGGCACCACCATCGGCATGATCTACTACTACTTCCCCACCAAGGACGATCTGGTGTTCGCGGTCATCGAGGACGTCTACGCCCGCGTCCTGCCCGATGTCGCCGCGCTCCTGTCCACCGCCGAGCCGTTGCGCACCAAGCTGGGCGCCGTCATGCGCCGGCTGGCCGGCGGCAGCAACGACGAGCGCGCGGTGATGCGCATCGCGGTGCGCGACGCGCTGATCTCGGCGCCTCGCCGCGCTCGTCTGTTCGCGCGCTTCCAGCGCGGCCACATCCCGCTTGTGCTCGACGCGTTCGCTCGTGCCCGCGCCGCCGGCGAGATCCGCAGCGACGCGCCGGCCGCGATGGAGCTGTTCAGCGCCGGCGCGATCGCGGTGCTGGGGGCGCTGGTGCTCGAGCACCTGCCCTTGCCTGGTCTGCCGCCGGCGGCGGCGCGCATCGAGATCTCCCTCGACCTCTTGTTCCAGGGCATCGGCGCCGCCGCCGCTTCGCCCCGTCGCTGATCCTCCACCGCTAGTCCTCGTCAGAACCGGCCTTCACCGAAGAGTGCGGAATGGGCGTGCGCGACGCCACCGTGACCACCTTGCTCGAGGTCGCCGCCCGGCGACGCTGGGTGATGGGGGTCAGCCGCGCCGAGGTCCACCACGCCAGCGCCTCGCTGGCGGTCCACGGCCCGACCTCGGGTAGATCGTCGAGCGCCTTGCCCAGCGCGGTCGCGTCGCGGTAGCGGTCCGACGGGTGCTTGGCCAAGCAGGTGGCGATCACCGCCTCGAGCGCGCGCGGCACGTCCTCGCCCCGGCGCTGGCTGACCGGCACCAGCGGGTGGGTCGAGTGCGCACGCCACAGGCCGGCGTCACCGGACTTGTCGTCGAACGGCGGCCCACCGGTGAGCAGGAAGTAGAGGGTCGTGCCCAGGCCGTAGACGTCGCTGGCCGCGGTCACGTCGGCGCCGAGGAACTGCTCGGGCGACATGTACGCCGGCGTGCCGAGGGTGACGCCCTCCAACGTGTCGGTGCCGAGCGGCCGGGTCAGCTCGCGTACCAGCCCGAAGTCGAGCACCTTGACGAAGTCGGGTGGATCGCCGGTCGAGAGCGCGAACAGGTTGGCCGGCTTCACGTCGCGGTGGACCAGGCCGCGCTCGTGGGCCTCGGCCAGCGAGCTGGTGGCCTGGCGGATCATGTGCACGGCGCGGCGCACGTCGAGCGGCCCGTAGCCCAACACCAGATCGGCGAGATCGAGGCCGCGCAGGAACTCCATCGCGATGTAGGCGATGCCGTCGTCGCTGGCGCCGTAGTCGAAGATCTTCACCGTGTGCGGCGAGGTCAGGCTGCTCGCCACCTGGGCCTCGCGCTCGAAGCGCATCCAGCGATCGTCGTCGCCCTGGGGCGCGCCGCGCAGCACCTTGATGGCCACGTCGCGGTTGAGGGTGTCGTCGCGGGCCAGCCACACCTCGTTCATGCCGCCGGCGCCGAGCGGCGCCTGCAAGCGGTAGCGGCCGAGCCGGCGGGCGCGATAGAGCTGGGCCCGCGACGCCCACAGGAGGTGGCTGGCGATGGTCGCGAACATCAGCAGCGCCACCTGGATGAAGGCGCTGACCAGGTAGTGGGTAACGCCCTCGACCGACGACCAGGCCGCGGGCGTGGACATCCACGTGATGAGGCTGAGCGTGGCGAAGAAGCTGACGAAGACCGGGACCAGAAGCGCCAGCATGCGCCGCCACGGCGATGGCACCAGCACCGCGATGGCGACGAAGTAGAACGACGTGCCCGGCACGTAGGGGCTGGCCAGGCCGCCGAGCTGGTTGGCGACCAGCGCCAGCAGGACCACCGTCGCGGCGAGGACCACCGCGGTGGTCACCACCATCGACCGCAGGCTGGCATGGCTCGAACGAGCGTAGAAGAACCAGCCGAACAGGATGCCGATACCGGCGATGCGGTAGGCGACGATGCGATCGATGTTGGCGTGCTGGTAGACCAGCAGGTAGAGGATCAGATCGACGGCAGCGAAGCCGGCGTAGGCGATGGCGCCGATCGCCGAAGCGCGGCGAATCCCCTCGGCGAAGTCGTTGGCCTCGGCCGAGACACGCGAGCGCAGTCCACGCGTACCGCTGGTCCGCCCACCACTGGTATGGGTCGCGCCCCCCATGCGATCCACCGGATGATATCACCGGTCACGGGTGAGACCGGGACCGCCGGCGGTTGACCGGCGCGCGCACCGGCAGGTAGCTTCGTGGCGTATGTACCTGGGTGTCGTCACCGGGACCGTCGTCGCCGAGCGCAAGGCCGCCGGCCTCGAGGGCAAGAAGCTGCTCCTGGTGCAGCCGGTCGACGACACCGGCAAGCACACCGGCGACGTGCAGGTCGCGGTCGACACGGTCAAGGCCGGCGTCGGTGATCACGTCTACCTGGTCGGCTCGCGTGAGGCCGCCCTGGCGCTCGAGCCGTGGTTCGTGCCCGTCGACGCTGCCATCGTCGGCATCGTCGACGACGTCCACACGCCGGAGCGCAGGCCCGAGACCCAGGACGCGTCCGCACCCGAGCCCGTCGACGACGATCCGACCGAGGCCAACCCCGCGCCCCGCAAGCGACCGCAGGCCGCCACGCGCGCCAAGCGAACGACCGGCAAGGACGGCGACGCGTGAGGCTGTGCCGCGTGCTCGGCAGCGTGGTTGCGACCGAGAAGCACCCGGCCTTCGCCGGGCGCACCCTCCTGGTGGTGCAGCCGCTCGACGAGCGCGGCGCCGACACCGGCGACAGCTTCGTGGCCATCGATCACGCCCAGGCCGGACCCGGCGATCGCGTCCTCGTTCTCACCGAGGGCAACGGCGTGCGCCAGATCCTGAAGATGGGAGACCAGGTCCCGATCCGCTCGATGGTGGTCGGCATCGTCGATGACGTCGACGTGCCGGGCGCCGCCGGCGATGCTGGCCGGCCGTGAGCGCCAGCCTGCGTCACCAGCTCGCCGCTTGCGCCCAGGAGGTGCACGCCCGCGGCTGGGTCGCCAACCACGACGGCAACCTGACCATGCGCGACGGCGGTCGCTTCCTGGCCACGCCGACGGCGACGTCCAAGCGCAAGGTCAGCGAGCGCAACGTCCTCGAACTCGATGCCGCAGGCAAGGTGACCGGGGCCGGCAAGGTGTTCGGCGAGATCGGTCTGCACCTCGCGGTCTACCAGCGCCGCCCCGACGTCAACGCCGTGATCCACGCCCATCCGCCCAGTGCCACCGCCATCGCGTGCGCCCGCGGCGGCGTCGGTGATCACGCCATCGCCCGCCCCTTCATCGCCGAGGCCTTCGTATCGCTGGGGCCGATCGTGCCGCGCACGCCGCCGGCCGCGCCCGGCGAGCTCGCCGTCGCCGCGCTGGCGCCGTGGTGCGAGACGGTCGACGCCGTGCTGCTCGGCGGACACGGCGTGATCGCGTGGGGCGCCGATCTCGAGCAGGCGCTGCTCCGCCTCGAGCTGATCGAGCACCTCGCCCGCATCGCCATCGCCGCCGCGCCACTGGGCGGGGTCGAGCCGCTGCCGGAGGCGTGGGTCGCGCCGCTGCTGGCCGCGCGCGCCAAGGCCG
>SXJR01000191.1 GCA_005779305.1 Myxococcales bacterium | reverse complement strand
TTCGTCGAGCCGACGCGCAGACGTTTGGCGTGATACTCGTTGATCGTGGCCGCATGCAGAGGGTGCTCGACGGAGCTCGACGAGGTCCGTTGTCCGCGGTGTAGCCCGTCCGTCGACGCCGCCGCGTTCGACGAGATCGAGCGCGGCGCGATCTGGCAACGCGCGCAGTCGCACAAGCCGGCATCGAGACTGACGAAGATCGCGCTGATCGCCACCGGCATCTTCGGTGTGTTCGCGCTGCTGCTACGAGATGAAACAGCAGGGCTCGCGGTGTTCGTCTCCCTCACCGCTCTTGCCGTTCTCGGCGCGATCTACGTGCAGACGCGTCCCTTGAAGCGCCTCGCGGGTGTTGTGCTTGCACGAGCGTATTCGAAGAGCCGCGACTCGAAGGGTCGCACGTCGACGCAGGACTACCTCCACGTCCAGGTACGCGCGGGCGCCTTGGCGTTGGTCGCCGACGAGCACGACATCAACGGTCTCGACCCCGGCGACGCGGTGATCGCGTTCACGCGTGGCTCGCAACTCGACGGCGTATGGCCCGCGCCGATCGCAACCGCGGCGAACGCTGCCGCGACGACCGTGGTGCACGTGCCGGCGCCGCTCACTCCGTCGTCCGTGCCGATCGTCCCGTCGACGTTCGAGGAAAAGCGCGCGGCCGAGATCGAGAGCGCCCAGCAAGTCAGCCTGCGCATCGATCATGCCGATGCGGCGCGCGTGCGCGAGACGGCGATCACGCGACCATGGAGGCTCTACCTGGGGCCGCTGATGGTCGCCTGCATCGGGATCGGGCTGTTCCTGTGCATTCCGCTCGCGGGTGCTCTCGACGAGAACCCCGATGTCGAGGGCGAAGCGGCGCGCGGGCGCATCATCTACATCGTCGGCGCCTGCATTCTCGGCGTGTTCTTGCTGTGGGCCGGTCTCCTGGCGCGATCGATCCGCAACGAGCCGATCGTGCGCACGCTGTGCGTCGCGTACGGCGATCGCGTGACAAGCGACGGAAGGACCTCGAGACGTGAGATCGCGTTGCTCGACGAGCACCAGCGTCTCGACGAGCTTCCGGTCCTCGACAAGGCGCTGAAGGTTCCGATCGGAGAACCACTGATCTTGTTCGTCCACGACCGCCGCATCCTCGCTGCGATCCCCGTGGCGACCACAGGCAGCAAGGAGTGACGCGCGATTCGGCCGCATGATGGCCGATCGGGGTCTCGCTCCGGCCGCCCCGACGAGGCGCTCGCCGGGGTGGCCGAAGGGTCAGGGCGCGGGCAAGAGCACCTTGTCGATGACGTGGATGACGCCATTGGACGTCAGCGTGTCGGTCGCGACGATCTTCGCGGTGCGGCTGCGAGCATCGGCGATCTCCAGGGCGGTGTTCACGGAGATCGTGCCGGTCTGCACGGTCGCGATCGGCGTGCTGATCGGCACATCCGCCTTGAACACGAGCCCGGGCACGACGTGATAGGTCAGCACCTTGGTGAGCAAGGCCGTGTCGGCGAGCAGCGCGGCCTTGGTCACGTCGAGCTCCGCGAGCAAGGCGGCGAACGCGGCGTCGGTCGGGGCAAACACCGTGAACGGCCCCGCCCCGCCGAGGGTGGCGGCCAGATCCGCTGCCACGACCGCTTCGACCAGGATGCCGAACTCGCCCGGGCTGCCGGCGGCCAGCGCCTGGGCGGTCTGCACGATCGTCTTGTCGGCGGGCAGGATCACATTGTCGATCAGGTGGACCACGCCGTTGGTCGCCTCGATGTCGGTGGCGGTGATCCGGGAGATGCGGTTGCGGCCGTCGGTGATCGTCGGAGGTGACCCCGCTTCGATCTTGAACACGCTGCCCTGCGCGCTCGTGATCGGCTTGCCGAAGGGAATCCCGCCCGTGTTCACGGTGCTCGTGAGCACGTGGTACTGGAGCACGCTGCGGAGGAGCGGCTTGTTGGCCTCGGTGAGTAGCGCGCTACCGGTCGCGTCCGGCGTCCCGGTGAGCTCGACCGCGAGCGCGTCGAAGTCCGCGTTGGTCGGCGCGAACACCGTCAGGGTGCCCGGGTTGGCCAGCAGGTTGACCAGGTCGTCGTTGTCGCTGGCGAACTGCACGGCGGCGACCAGGGTCGACAGTGAGGGTGTCGCCTGCGCGGTCTCGACGATCGAGACCCGCTCGTCGCCGATCGGGTCGTCATTGTCGGTGCAGCCAGCTGCGATGGTGGCCACGGCCAGGAACGTGAGAGAAGTGGTCCGCATCGGTGAATCCTTGGTAGGTGTTGAGCCACTCCGAGGCCGGAACCCGGGCGGTGGTTACACGGCTCGCGCTCGCTCGCTCAGACCAGCGGAACCGCGACGAACACGGCGATGCTCCAGACGGCGTGGGTCAGGAGCGAATCGGTGAGCCGGCCGGTGATCAATCGCTGGGCGGCGAACACACCTCCGAGCACGGCGGCGGCGATCACCAGGAGCGGCTCGCCGCCGGCCAGCTGCGGTAGCACGTAGAGCGCCACGCTGAGCGACCCGATCGCGACCCTCGACCCGGCCGAGGTCATCACGTCGATCGCGACCCCCCGCCATATCAGCTCTTCTCCCAGCACGACGATGGAGGTGAGAAGCACCAGCACGAGCCGGCTGCCCCCGACGTCGATGCTCGCGTAGAGCGCGCTCACCGAGCCGGCGAGCTCCGGGGCGAAGGCGCTCGCGACCTGGTACACGCCATGCGTCGCGGCCACCAGCCCGCCGCCGAGCAGGATCGAGGTCAGCGCGCTGCGCGTGGTGACCTCGAAGAGCGAGCGGAGGCGCGCCCCCACCGCCCACCAGGCGAGGCCGCCGCTGAGCATGGCTGCCACCGCCGTCGCGCGCCACGGATCCAGTCGCTCCCGAAGCGCCAGCGCCAGCGAGAATCCGATCGTCGCGACGGTCAGGGCGATCACCGCCTTGAGCCGGTGCCGCGGCCCCGGCATGACGTTGCCCGATGGCCCAGGTCCCGACCGCCCCTCGCTCGGGCCCTCCTCGGCGAGGGCCCGAGCGATGGCTTCGTCGACCGGCATCGGCTGGTGATCGAGGTGACTCCACAGCGACTCACCGGTGGGCTCGAGGTTCGAGCGAACGCCTTCGACCAGCTCCTTGGCCATGGACAGCGAGGTCCGGGTCACCAGCGCGATCCAGTAGCTCGACAGTCGAGGCGTCAGGATCGGCACGCTCAACATCAGACGATGGCGCCCCATCGCCGCGGCGGCACGGCTCAGCACCTCGCGGTGGGTCACGCGCTCGGGCCCCGGCAGCTCGTAGATCCGCGAGCCGGTGCGAGGCAGGTCAAGCGCGGCCACGATGCCGTGGACGACGTCGGCGATCGCGATCGGGTACGAGGTGTTGCGCAGCCACCGCGGCAGGACCATCGCGGGCAAGCGGCGCGCGAGGTCGCGCACCATCACCCAGCTCGCGCTCCCGGCACCGATGATCATCGCCGCGCGAAGCTCGACGGTCTCGACCGGGCCCGCGCGCAGGATCGCACCCGTGCGTTCTCGGCTGCTCAGGTGTCGCGACGCGCCCTTCGCCGGGACCACGCCGCCGAGGTAGATGATCTTCTGGACGCAGGCCGCGGCGGCCGCGGTCGCGAAGGCCTGGGCCCCTGCACGTTCGCGCTCGGGGTAGTCGTCGCCGTGCTCCGGCCCCATCGCGTGCACGAGGAACACCGCGGCATCGCATCCGGCGAGCGCGGGCTCGAGGGTCGCCGGTCGCATCAGGTCGAGCTCGACCCATTCAAGGTGCGGAGACGAGGCGCGCCATCGCGCGGGCGAACGGGTCGCACAGCGGACCCGGTGACCTGCCGCGCGCAGCGCTTCCACGACGTGCTTCCCCACGAAGCCAGTCGCACCCGTGACGAGGATCGTCTTCATCTTCATGCCGGTGTAACCGAACCCTGGGTTGGAGGCCGCCGGATGGCGTCCGGTTACGGGCCAAATGGAACGCCGCGGCGTCGTCGGCATGCGCAACGGTCGGGGCGAGTCCTCCATCCGAGCCACAGATGCAGATCGTCGTTCTCGGTGCGACTGGGTTCGTGGGTAGAGCGCTGGTGCTCGCGCTGCTCGCGCGACGTCACGGGGTGGTGGTCCTGGCC
This sequence comes from Myxococcales bacterium, assembly GCA_005779305.1. GTDB lineage: Bacteria > Myxococcota_A > Polyangia > Haliangiales > Haliangiaceae > UBA2376. The sequence continues at coordinate 26,800 of SXJR01000191.1, read as the reverse complement.
CGCGCGCCCGCGGGCGCCCGCGCGACGCTACCGGCCGGCCTCGCCGTCGTCGACTTCAACGACGACCTCGCCGTGCGGGCTGCGGTCGCCGGCGCCGACGCCGTGGTCAACCTCGCGGGCGAACCCATCGCCGGACGGCGATGGAGTTCCCGTCGCAAGCGGCTCCTCACCGAAAGCCGGGTCGCCGTGACCCGGCGGCTGGTGGATGCGATCGCGACCCGGGAGCGTGCGCTCCCGGTCCTGGTCTCGGCCAGCGCCACCGGCTGGTATGGAGACCGAGGCGACACCGAGCTCGACGAGGACTCGGGGCCGGGGACTGGCTTTGCCGCCGAGCTGTGCCAGGCCTGGGAAGCAGCAGCCGGTGCCGCCGATGCGAACCGGGTCGTGTTCGCGCGGCTGGGCGTGGTGATGGGGCGCGAGGGAGGCGCCTTTCAGCCGCTGCGGCGCCTGTTCGGACTCGGGCTCGGAGGTCGGCTGGGGGATGGCTCGCAGTGGGTGCCGTGGATCCACCTCGACGACGCGATCTCCGCGCTGGTCCGGGTCATCGAGGATCCGCGCCTCGACGGGCCAGTCGCGATCACGTCGCCCGCGCCGGTGCAGCAGCGCGCGCTGGCCGCCGCGCTCGGCCGTGCGTTGCGCCGTCCGGCCCTGTTACCCGCGCCCAGAGCGGCTGTCGTGCTCGGGCTCGGGGAAGCCGCGTCGATCCTGCTCGCGAGCCAGCGAGTCGTGCCACGAGCGCTCGCTGCGGTCGGGTTCACCTTTCGGTTCCCGTCGATCGACGCCGCGCTGGCGGACCTGATCGCGGACGGCGTGTCGATCGAGCGCGCGCGTCCTGGCGACTTCCCCCAGCACGCGGGTTATCTGCGCGAGCGCCGGCCGCGTTACACGTTGCGCGCGCGCACCGAGCTCTCCGCACCGCTGAACGACGTGTTCGCGTTCTTCTCGTCGCCGGGAAACCTCGCGGCGCTCACCCCGCCCGCGCTGGCGTTCGAGATCGTCGGCGACCCTCCGGGCGAGCTCGAAAGCGACGACGTGATCGACTACAAGATCCGGGTCGCGGGCGTGCCGATGCGGTGGCGGACCCGGATCGAAGGGTGGCAGGCCGGCGTCGGCTTCGTCGATTCACAGGAACGCGGTCCGTACCGGGCCTGGTGGCACGAACATCGGTTCTCCGAGGTGAATGGCAAGACCGTGATGGAGGACGTCGTCCACTATGCGCCGCCGCTCGGCCTGCTGGGGGCCCTCGCGAACCGGCTCGTGGTCGCCTCGATGCTCCGCCGGATCTTCGGGTTCCGCCGACAGGCCATCCGCCTCCGCTTCGGTGAGTCGGCGATGGCGGCGCAGGTCAGCCGGCGCGCTGGTGGGTGATTCGGGCGCCGGCCGCGGCGGACAGGTCGGCCATCGACGAGGCCCACACCGCACGCGGCGGGAGACTGGTCAGGGTGCGGGCCTGCTGGCCACCGATCACGATCGCGGTCGTGGCGGGCAGGCCGTCGAGCCAGCGTGACATCGAGCGCGCGCGTGCCGGCGCCAGCGGCGCAGTGATGCTGATCCACACCAGCTCCGGGTGGTGCTGGGCCACGGCGTGGGCAAAGGCGCCGACGGGCGTGTCCGGACCGAGGTTGATCGCACGCCAGCCTGCCTCGGTGACCACCATGGCCGCGAGCTGGGACGGCAGGACGTAGGGATCATCGGACGGGCCGCCGCCGATCGCGACCGGCGCGCTCGCCGGCACCGCCGGGATCATGGTCCGCAGCTGGGCCACCGCCTGCAGGCAGATATCCGTCGCCCGATGTTCGAGGAAGACTCCGCTGTCGTCGGCGTGATGCCAGCGCTCTCCCACGGCGGCCATGGCCTCCCGGATCGGGCCGTCAGCGAGCTCCACGATCGTCGCCCCCTCGAGGTAGCGCGCCATGAGCCAGCCCCTGGCACCGACGCTGTCCCCATCGCGCAGGAAGCTCGACAGTCGTCCGTCACCACGCGCACGCGCCGCCGCCACCTCCGGGAGGTCGAGCAACTCGGGCCGGGCCAGCGGCGCTCCGGTCTCGCGGATGAACCGCATCGCCTCCGCGATCTGGATCCGTCGGTGTCCGCCCTCGGTGCGTGACGCCGAGATCTTCCCTGCATCCACCCACCTCTTGAGGGAGGACTCGCTGACCCCGAGGGCATCGGCGAGCTCGCGAGTAGACAGGAATCTCATTGGTCTCCGATGCCTTGGCAGTCATCGACGTTACGGCTCGCGACGCGGTCGAATTCGCCTTGACATGGACGTATTAACGTTCATGATGACCGTTATGAACGAAATGGCTGCACGAACGTCCAATCAAAGAATCGCTGAGCTTCCGGTCGTGGACCTTCCCCGCGTGGCCCGTGCGGTGCGCGAGATCTTGCTGGCGATCGGAGAGGACCCCGACCGAGAGGGTCTGGAGGAGACGCCGGCACGCGTGGCGCGGGCGTACCGGGAGCTGGTGCGAGGCTCCCGCGAGGACGCCGGCTCCCACCTCCGCAAGGTGTTCGCCGAAGGCGGTGACGAGATCGTCGTCGTGCGCGGGATCGAGCTCTACAGCCTGTGCGAGCACCACATGCTCCCGTTCACCGGCGTCGCCCACGTGGCGTACCTGCCAGCGGACGGGCGCGTGGTCGGCCTCTCCAAGATCGCGCGAACCGTCGACACCTTCGCCCGCCGGCTCCAGGTGCAGGAGCGGCTGACCCGCCAGATCGCGGACGCGATGGTCGAGCACCTGTCACCGCGCGGGGTCTCGGTCGTCGTCGAGTGCGAACACGCCTGCATGCGGATGCGGGGCGTGGCCAAGCACGGTGCCTCGATGACAACCGTGGCTCACCGCGGCGCCTTCGGCGGTGACGCCGCCCTGCGCTCCGAAGTGATGGCCCTCCTCGACCGCGGAGGCCGGTGACATGACCGAGCCCGTCACGTTCGCCCCCGACGACCGCCGCTATGTCTACGCAGTGGCCCGACGCATGGTCGGCAGCGCCGACGATGCCGAGGACGTCACGCAGGACGCCCTCGTGCTGGCCTACCGCAACCGCAATTCGTTTCGCGGTGACTCGCGCTATCGCACCTGGCTGCACCGGATCGCGGTGACCACAGCGCTGGGTCACCTGCGCAAGCAGCACCGCTCGCGGATCGACGTGGTCGACCCCTGCGAAGAGCGCGGGGTGCTGGAGCGGAGCGTGGATCCCCAGAAGTCTCCAGTGACGTTGATCGCCGAGGCCGAGGAGCGAGCCACGGTCCAGCAAGCGCTCGCCGAGCTGCCCGCGAGCTACCGCGACATCCTGCGCGAGCGTGTCGATGCGACCGAGCCCGAGGTCGCAGCGCGACTCGGGATCAGCGTCGCCAACGTCAAGATCCGCGCCCACCGCGCCCGCAAGCAACTCCGCCAGGCGCTCGATCAGATGGAGCGATCCGCAGCATGACCGGCCCGGCCATGAGCGCGACCTGGGTCCCGCTCGCGATCGAGTCGTCTACTCGGTGAACTCGGACATCTCGACGAAGCGATCGCTGGGGAGCGCCTGGACGACGAGGTGGACCTCGGAGAAGGTTGGATCCCAGACGTACGGCCGGCAGGTGGTGCTCACGTCGGTGTAGAGCTGGCCGGGCGAGAGTCTCTCGCCTAGCTCGTAGACCGTGCGTACCGGCTCGCACGCCGACGCCTCCGAGTAGTCGTCGGTGGTGGCGACCATCGCCAGCGGCTTTCCCTGGGCCGAGCGCCGGACCCCGTCGTGCACCCAGACCTCGGACGCCGTCACCGGGGTCGTGCACGCGGCGTCGAGATAGAACGGCCCGACCGGCCCGCCTCCCGGCAGGCAGCGCCGCACCTGGTCGCGCGCCCGCATCGGCGTGCAGTCGAACCCGAGCGCGGTGTCGTGGAAGCCATCGGGGACGCGCGCGCCATCGCCGGCGATCACGACCGGGCGCAGGCGACCGCCCGCCAGCATCGTTCGACCGGCCAGCGCGACCTCGACCTCGCCGCTGGTGGTGAACATGTCCCCGGCGGTGACGCCATTACGCTGGCAGACCCGGGTCGCATCGAGGAACCCCACGGTGTAGACGGAGGCGGGCGTCTCGGCGGGCGGGCCGATCTTGAACACGCGTGGGATCCCCTCGCCGATCGCGCTCTGGGTCGTGACCCAGGCGTAGTGGGACGGGCCGCACACGCAAGTCGGGTCCTGGGACGCATCGAAGCGCACCAGCGGGACCGTGCAGGACGCGTCGGCCCAGCCGCTACCGAAGGCACAGATGCGGGGATGGCACGTGAGGCCCAGGTCGATGTACTCGGCGGTGAGCTTGCAGTCGATGCCGAGCTCGGTGTCGAGTGCACCCAGGTCCTGGCGCGAGCCATCGTCGCCTTCGACGTAGAGGGTGCGCAGGCGCGGGCCCTCGGCGGTGATGCCCATTCGCGCGTGCGCGAAGTCGCGCAGCGGGACCTCGGTGATCCCGGGGCGCCACATCGCATCATCGGGCTGGGCGATGCCGGCGCAGGTCGAGAGGTCGTCGTGGAAGCGGTAGATCATCGGGACGTGGATGGGTGCGCCGAGCTCCCAGATCCGGGTGACCTCGGCGCCGCACACGTCGGGAGGCACGGTCAGGTAGGTCGGCGCGGGCTCGCAGGCGCCGACCCGGACGGCGAGCGCGGGTCGTGTACACGCTGGATCGAGGAAGTCGCCGCTGCTGCGCTCGCCGGCGGGCAGGCAGTACGCGTCGTTCTGACGCGGCTTGGTCTCGAACGCGCACGGTTCGCCGCGCTGTTGATCGAAGAAGCCGGTGAACTGGCGGGCCTGGCCGCCGCCGACGTACGTGGCGCGCAGCCGCGTCCCGCTGCGGACGCCGTCCTCGCCGACGTCGCCGACGCCGTTGCCGCAGGCGGCGGCGGCGAGGGCCGCGGCGGCGAGGGCCGGCTGGATGACGCGGTTCCCCACGACGACCATCGTACCTTCCCGCACGTCGTCGTGCACGACCTGCACGACTCGGCCCGGCATCGCCGCCGCGATCGGGCCGGTCGTGGGGTGGGATTCGTGATCAGGGCACGGGCAGCAGCACCCTGTCGATCACCGGGCGCGCTGGTGCTCGAGGAGCGAGACCACCGCGGAAGCGAGGTCTGCCATCGACGAGGCCCGGACCGCGCGTGGAGGCAGTTTCCCGAGCGTTCGTGACTGCTGACCGCCGATCACGACGGCGATCGTGGTCGGGAGCCCCTGGAGCCAGCGCGATATCGCGCGAGCGCGAGCGGGCGCGAGCGCGAGGCTGATGCTCATCCACACCAGCTTCGGCTGATGCTGGTCGACCGCATGGGCGAAGGCGCCGACGGGTGTGTTCGCACCGAGGTTGACCGCGCGGAGCCCGGCCTCGGTGATGACCATCGCCGCGAGCTGCGCCGGCAGGACGTAGGGGTCACCAGCAGGGCCGCCGCCGATCGCAGTCGGCGCGGTCGCGGGCGCCGTCACGATCATGCTCCGCAGCTGTGCCACCGCTTCCATGCAGATCGCGGTCCCCCGGTGTTCGACGAAGACACCGCCCTCGTCGTGATGCCAGAGCTCTCCGAGCCCGGCCATGGCTTCGCGGATCGGGCCGTCAGCGAGCTCGGCGATGGTCGAGCCCTCGAGATAGCGCGACATCAGCCAGCCGCGCGCGCCCGCGCTGTCACCATCACGCAGAAAGCTCGACAACCGCCCCCCACCTCGCGCACGCGCGGCTGCCACCTCTGGCAGATCGAGCAACTCCGGTCGCGCCAGCGGTGCCCGTGTCTCCCGGATGAAACGCATCGCCTCCGAGATCTCGATCCGCCGGTGCCCTCCCTCGGTGCGCGACGCGGAGATCTTCCCCGAATCGACCCACCGCTTGAGGGAGGACTCGCTGACCCCGAGGGCATCGGCGAGCTCGCGGGTCGACAGAAGACGCATCAGGTTACGATGCCTTGCGAACCGTCAGCGTTACAGCAGGTTCGGACGGAGGATTTCATGTCTTGACGTGAACGGTTTAACGGTCATAATGACCGTTATGAACGAAATGGCCGCTAGAACGTCCAGCTCGGTCCCAGTCGCTGAACGGTCCGAGCGCGTCACCTTCGCGTCTGGCGACCGCGCCTACGTGTACGCGGTCGCGCGACGGATCGTCGGCAGCAGTGACGCGGAGGACGTCACCCAGGACGCTCTCGTGCTCGCGTACCGCTACCGGGATTCGTTCCGCGGCGACTCGAGATATCGCACCTGGCTCCACCGGATCGTCGTGACCACGGCGCTCGGCCACCTGCGCCGGCAGCGCCGGTCGCGGATCGACGTCGTCGACCCTGGCCAGGAGCATGGCGTGCTGGAGCGGAGCGTCGATCCTGCGAAGTCTCCGGTGACCTTGATCGCCGAGGCCGAGGACCGAGCCACGGTGCAGCGCGCGCTCGCCGAGTTGCCCTCGAGCTACCGTGACGTCTTGCTCGAACGCGTCGATGCGGCCGAGCCCGACGTCGCCGCGCGTCTGGGGATCAGCGTGGCCAACGTCAAGATCCGCGCTCACCGCGCTCGCAAGCAACTCCGCCATACCCTCGGCCAGATGGACCGGTCTGCGGCATGACCGGCCCGACGATGATCCCTTCCCGTGGAAGTGCCGCCCTCTTCGCCACCTGTGCCTTCGGGGTCACGTTGACGTTCGCAGGCGCGCGAGTAGCGCCGGCGGGTGCCGACGACCTCTCGGATCGCGACCTCGCGCGCACGCTGCGAGGCAGCGTCGTCGACCAGACCACCGGCGCCCCCGTCGCGGGGGCGATCGTCGCGACCGGCGACGCCGAGACCACCACCGGAGACGATGGTCGGTTCGAGCTTGCCGGTGTGCCCAGCGGATGGGTCGAGCTGGTGGTCGTGGCCGACGGCTACGAGCTGCTTCTCGATCGTGGGCGCCGTGGGGCGTCCGTCCGCCTGCTCGTGGTCCCGAGCGGCGACCTGGGGGGCTCGGAGCTGATCACGATCGAGGAGACGCTCCCGCTCGACGGCCAGGCGCCCAGCTACGACGTCGGTCGCGACGTGGTGCGGACGCTACCGGGTTCGGGCAACGACGTGCTCAAGAGCCTGCAGAGCCTGCCCGGCGCCGCGCGGGTTCCGTTCGGGCTCGGCGGCCTCGTGCTGCGCGGGTCCGCGCCGCGCGATACCAACGTCTTCCTCGACGGGATCGAGGTCCCGATCCTCTACCACTTCGGCGGTCTGGCCTCGTTCCTGCCCAGCTCGATGATCGAGTCGATGGAGCTCGTCTCGAGCGGATACGGGCCGCGGTATGGCCGTGGTCAGGGGGGCGTGGTCGACGTTCGTTCGGCGTCGGGGCGCAGCGATCGATGGCACGTCGGCAGCGAGGTGAGTCTCCTCGACGCGAGTGTTCGCGCCGAGGGCCCCGCCCGCGGTGGTTCCCTGTCGCTGGGTGTGCGGCGCAGCTTCGTCGACGCCGTGCTCGCCGCGGTGCCGACCGACGAGCTCACGCTGGCCCCGCGCTATCTCGACGCGCAGCTGCGCTGGCAATCGGGTTCGGGCAAGCTCACCGCGCTCTTGTTCGGCGCCGACGACGGCATCAAGCTGGGCACGTCGAACAACACGCTCGACGCGCGCCAGTCGTTCATCCGGGCCGGGCTGCGTTACGCCGAGCGACGCGGAGACTTCGAGCTCTCGGTCGTGCCGTGGCTAGGCTTCGATCGAAGCGCGATCATCGCGGACGAGGATCAGGTGATCCGCAACAACGTGACCGCAGCGACCCGCGCCACCGTCCAGCGGGACTTCGAGCACGGCTTCGTCGCCGCTGGCCTCGACGTCCAGGGCAATCGATACGGCTACGAGCTCGGCACCGAAGCGCCCGCGCTGCCGCCCGGGGCGACGGCGCTCTCGCCAGGCGTCGAGGGTTCACGGTGGGCCGCCGACCTCGGCCTGTGGACCGAGGTCTTGCACCGCTTCGCCGGCGACCGGCTGGCGATCCAGCCCGGCCTGCGCGGCGAGCGCTTCGGGCTGACCCGCGAATGGGCGCTGGATCCCAGGGTCACCTTCCGCCAGCAGCCAACCGATACCGTGGAGCTCACCCAGTCGGTCGGTCGCTATCACCAACCCGCGCTCGCGACCGCGATCGATTACCAGCTCCCGGGCGAGCCGTTCCGGGCGTCCAGCGCCTGGCAGGCGAGCGCCGGGGTCAACGTGGTGTCGAACGCTCTCGGCGGCGACGTCAACGCGACCGTGTTCGGCGCGGCGCTCGATGATCTTCCAGTCGACGTCGTCTCGGGCGCGACGCCGTACGCCGCGCCCGGCAGCGCGGCGGCGGGCGGCGCCGCCGCGGCCAGCCGCCAGTTCACCGAGGAACAGCTGGGCAGCTACAGCTACCGGGCCAATCGCGGCCGAGGTCGCGCGTATGGCGTCGAGACGATGATCCGGCGCAGGGTGGGGCAGATCCAGGGCTGGGTCGCCTACACGTTCTCCAGGTCCTACCGCCAAGGTGATCCGTGGGCGCCCGAGACGTACGCGCCGTACGTCCTCGACCAGCCCCACGTGCTGACCGCCCTTGCGACCGCCCCGGTGGGGAAGCGATGGCGGATCGGTGCGCGCTTCCGCTACGCGAGCGGCAACCCGATCACGCCGACGGTTGGCTCGTACATGGACACCGGCCAGCAGGACTACGTGCCGCTCTCGGGTCCAGCGCTGTCGGAGCGGCTTCCCGCGTTCGTCCAGCTCGACCTCCGCATCGACCGATCGTGGAAGCGGCCATGGGGCACGCTCGCGTTGTTCCTCGATGTACAGAACGTGACGAATCGGCTCAATCCCGAGGGCGTTTCGTACAACTTCGACTACAGCTCGAAGCAATACACGCGGGGCCTGCCCGTGTTCCCGTCGTTTGGTCTGGAGTACACGCCATGATCGGATCCGGCCGCGTCCTGGTGCTCGCGGTGCTGGTGGCGGTCGCGGCGTGCGACGACGGAGGCGTCGATCCGATCACGAGGATCACCGCCCCTCGGGTGCTCGCGATCACCACCGAGCCGTCGGCGCTGCCGCTCGAGGGCGAGGTGGTGTTGTCGGCGCTGACGGTCGATCCCGAGGGACCGCGGATCGGCGTCGGCGCGGGCGCGCCGGTCGGCGAGCGTCCGGTCGATGCCGTGCGCATGAGGGCATGTGCGCCATGGAAGTTCATCAACGATCCGGCGCGAGACTGCGTGGGTGACGACGCGCTGCCACTCGCGACCGACGCCGGCGGTCGCGTGGTGACGTCAGCGGCGGAGCTCGCAGCGGCGTTCCCGTCTCCCCCCGGCCAGCCCCCGCAATCCGATCCGTGGCGTGTTGCGCTCGCTGCGGGGCTGACCCTGCGAGTCCCGATCATCGCGGAGGTCGACATCGACGGGCGGACCCTCGTCGCCCGACGAGACATCGACGTGGTGGAGACCGGGCTCCAGCGCCGCAACCCTCGGCTCGTCGAGATCAGGTTCGACGGGTTCTCGGCCAGGACGCTACGAGCCGGCCAGCGCTACGCCCTGACCGCGACCGTGGATCGCGCGAGCCTCGACGCCCGACCCTCCGGTGCGCTCGAGTCCGGTGCGCTCGAGAGTGTCGACTGCAACTTCTACAGCCCGACCGGCGAGCTCACCGAACCCGAGGCCTCCCTGGAGGACCCCGACGCGTCCGTACCCGAGACCACCTCCAACACCTACACGGCCGGCCCACCCGGAACCACCTGGCTGTTCGTCGTGGCCACCGACGACACGGCCGGCATGAGCGCGAGCTGGGTTCCCCTGACGATCGAGTGAGAGAGGGCATCCCGCCCGACCTTGGCCTACTGGACACCACCGTACAACCAGGGCAGCGATGCCATGCGCCGGCGCCGAGAAGTGCTTGGAAGCAGGCCCCAGCTCGTCGGCACGATCCGTGAAGACGCGGCGGTGATGGCCCCACGCACCTGGATCTGGCTTGCTGTCCTCGCGCTCGCGGCATGTGGTGGTGACGACGGTGGCGGGGACCCGGACGCCAACAACCCGACCGACGTGCCGTTCGGCACCACCGCGATCATCGTGGTGGTCAACCCGATCGTGAACGACGCGAACACGAAGACCGGACTTCCCACGCCGGGCACCGTTCGCGAGGGCGTGACCCTGACCACCGACGACAACGTCACCGCGACCACGGGGCTCGATGGTGTCGCGGTGCTCGCGCCGGTCACCCCCGGCAACCGCGTCATCACGGTGTCGGGCGCGGTCCCGGGCGGGACCTTCAGCGTGATGGTCGCCGCCACGACGCTGCGCGAGGTCGCGCTCGCCGCGACGCCGGGCAGCGCGCAGATCATGGTCAACGTCGACTACAGATCGGACCAGGCGTTCGAGGTGGTGCCGACCATGACCAACGCCGAGGTCAACAGCGCGCTCGCCGTCAGCGATCGCGTCGTGTTCGTCAGGGGCGGAACCTACAGCGGCGATCTCACCTTTGCGGGGAGCCGGGTCACGCTGTTCGGCGAGGGCGTGCTGGGCGGTGAGGTGTTCCTCAGCGGCAACATCACCGTGTCGGGCAGCGACAGCCGCATCCGCGGCGCCGACCTCAGCGGGACGGTGACCATCACGGCGAGCAAGGTCGGCCTCAGCTTCTCGAAGACCAGCGGCGCGGTCTCGTCGTCCGGCAGCGACAGCATGTTCCTGCACAACCAGCTGTGCGGCACCGAGACGCTCACCGGCAGCGGCGTGACGGTGGTCGGCAACATCGGCACGGCGCCTGCGTCGGCATGCCCGTAGCACGCGCCCGCGTGCCCGTGGCACTTGCTCGCGCCGGCGCGGTCAGAACGGCTTGGCCACCTGACCTCCGAGCCCACCGGGGCGCCCTGGCAAGCGCGGGGTACGCGTTCGCGCACCCCATCGGGGCCACCGACATTGCCGCATCCGACTCGTGCGCCGATCTGGGATATCGTGCTGGCTTGTCCGAACTCCCACAACCTTCCCGGATCGGCGAGCGTTACGAGCTTCAAGACAAGCTCGGCGCTGGCGCGAGTGGGGATGTCTACCGGGCGTTCGATCAGAAGCTCGGTCGCGAGGTCGCGATCAAGCTCATGAAGGAAACGCCGCAGGGAGACGCGCTGCGGCGGTTCGTTCGGGAGGCGAGGGTCGCGTCGCAGTTCCGGCACCCCGATGTGATCGAGATCTTCGATGTCGGCGAGCTCGAAGGACGGCCCTTTCTCGTGATGGAGCTGGTGACGTCGCCGACCCTCGCCACCGCGATCGAGTCCGCTCCGGAGCCGCCGACGGTCGCGACGACGATCGAGATCAGCGCCACGATCGCGTCGATGCTCGCCGCTGCGCACGAGGCCGGCCTGGTCCATCGTGACCTCAAGCCATCGAACGTCTTCGTCGAGGGCCCGCTGGAAGCGCCGCAACGCTGCCGGTTGGCCGACTTCGGCCTCGCGTTCATGGTCGAGCCGAGCAGCGAGACCATGGGCAGGTTCACGACGGAGGGTGTGATCCTGGGGACGCCGTTCTACATCGCCCCAGAACAAGCCGCGGGCGGCGCGGTCGGTCCGTCCGCGGACGTCTACAGCCTCGGGTGCATGATCCACGAGATGATCAGCGGGCGACCGCCGTTCGTCGGCAACCTCGCACGCATCATCGCGGGACACCTCTACCTGCCGCCGATCGCGCTGCGCGAGCTCGTGCCCGACGTGCCGAGCGCGCTCGAACAGCTCGTGCTCGAGATGCTCGACAAGTCGCCGTCGGCGAGACCGCCAGCGCGCGACATCGCCCCACGCCTGCGCCAGCTGAGCGCCGCCGCGAACCAGCGTTCCGCGCCGCTCCAACCGCGCCTCGCCCGCGCGATCGCGCCACACCGAGCGCAGCCGCTCGAGGCCGACCAGGACCGTGTGGAGGTCGCCGTCGAGATCGATGATCCCGCCCTCGTCACCAGCCTGCGGGCGGCGCAGATCGCGATCGCGACCACGGCGCCGCTGGTGATTGTCTCGTTCGAAGCGTTGCAGCAACCAGATGATGACGGCCGGTCCCGTCTGGCGCTCCATCCCGCTCCGAGTGCGAACGAGCTCTCGCTTGCGATCCGGCTCGGCGCGGTCGGCGTCGCCCGCTGGCCGGGGCCGATCGCCGCCCTCGTGGCCCAGATCCACAAGACCTGGCGGCGCATCCGCACACCTCGGCCTCTCGGATGAGGTCGCCGGGTTGACGCGGCCGCGCGCCGGGGCCGTGCACGTGCGGGCGAACGCGGCTCAACTCGACGTCGGCGTCGACGTCGAGAGGCTGCCAGTGGTGGCGAGGACGCGCGCAACGTCCGCGACGGCCGGACGCTGCGCGGGTTCCTTCGCCAGCATCGCCGCGATCAACTCGTCGAGTTCGGCTGAAAGCGACAGCCGTTGGGCCCGCGCGGAAGGTGGGGGCAGGAACCGGTGCGCATGGCTCAGGTCCTTGACCCTGACGCTCGCGAAGGGCGGCTTGCCGGTCACCAGCTCGAACAGGATGCAGCCGAACGAATACACGTCCGACGGCGGGCCGATGGGTTCCCCACCCGCTTGTTCGGGTGAATCGTATCGCGAGGTCGTGTGCTCCACCGGAGTGAGCCCGGCGAGGCCGTGCACCTGCTCGATGATCGCGATCCCGAGGTCGCAGAGGATCAGGTGCTCCGGCTCCCGGATCTTCCGCGGGAGGAACAGGTTCTCCGGCTTCAGATTGCGGTGGACCAGCCCGTGCGCATGAGCGGCAGCAAGGACCCCGGCGAGCTGTCTTGCGAGTTCGATCGCGCGGCCGATCTCGAGCCCGTGGTCGTGAAGGTCCAGCACTTGCCTCACCGTCGGACCGCTGACCAGCTCGTGGACGGCGAGGAGGCAGCCGGCCTCGTCTCCCGCGAAGTGGACCTTCACCCGGTTCGGGTGCTGGAACCCAGACAGGGCTTTCGCCTCGCGTTCGAGCCGGGCGCGGTCATCGCCCAGGTGGTTTGCCGGCAGCACGCTGATCGCGACCAGACACGCAGCGTTCAGATCGACCGCCTGATACACCGTGCCCATCTCACCGGTCCTGAGCCGAGCCTCGATCCGGTAGCAGTCGGCGACCAGATCACCAAGGAGGAAGCGATCGTGGTTCATGGGTGGACCGCCTCGCAGCTTGTGGAGATCCCGCCTCGCCGCCAGGTACGCGAGGGGTACGCTGACCGCGTATCCGTCGCGTACCTGGCCCTCCGTGGCGGGCGGCGCTAGGTTGCCCGCTGTGGGAAGCCTGCTCGTCCTCGCGGTATTGTTGGTGCCGTGAGCGTACGCCTGCCAACCGCAAGGGCCCGTGGGCTCAGCTTCCGACTGAAGATCACGTTGCTGGCCGTGATCGTGGCCGTCGTCCCGGTCGTCGCCGTCGGCTGGCTGGTCAGCGAGGTCAACCGGGACGCGCTCGCCGACGCGAACCGGCAGCTGATCGACGCCGTGATCGAGAACCTGTCGACCACAGCCAGCGCCACGATCGACGATGCGGACACCGCGCTCGTGGCGATCGGCGGCAGCCTGGAAGACTCCGAGGAGGCGCGGGCGGCGGTGGTCGAGGCCGCCCTCGACATCTCGACCAGCGTCCGCGAGATCGCGATCTATGACGAGGAGGGCGTCCTGATCACCACCCTCGAGAGCGTCAAGCCGTTCGTTCCACCCTCCCTGCCCGCCACCCTGCCCGCCGGGTTACGAACCGACGGCGTTCACACCTTCGGTCCGGTCCAGTTCGCGGGTGTCGAGACGGCCGGTCGCGAACCCTTCGTGCTCCGCACCTATACGATCACCAAGGCCCGACGCTACACGGTCGCCGGCTACATCGCGTTGCGTCCGATCGCCGACCGCGCGATCTCGATCGGGCTCCAGCACCTGGCCTCGGGCGGGCACATCGTCGTCGTCACACCCGAGGGCGTCGCGATCGCCGACTCGCTGGACGAACAAGTCGGAGCCACGCTCGGCCGCGACGACGTCGCGATGCTCTCGATGTTCGATCCCAGCGTGCTGGCCAGCAAGAGCCTGTATTCGACCGGCGACTACCGGAAGGCCAACGGCACCCCGATGGTCGGCGCGTTGCGTTCGATCGACAAGACGCCGTTCACGATCGCGGTCGAGATGCCTCATGACGTCGTGTTCCACTCGATCGCCTCGGTGCGGCGCTACGTACTCGTCGCGGTCATCGTGGCGCTGATCATCGCCATCGCCGCGGGTGTGATCCTCGCGCGCCGAGTCACCCGACCGATCAAGGCGCTCGTCGACTATGCCGGCGAGCTCGCGAAGCGGAACTTCGATGGGCGGGTGACGATCCGGGCGCGCGACGAGCTCGGTGTGCTCGGCGATGCCCTCGAACGCGCGGCCACGGACCTCCAGGCAAGCGACAAGGTGATCCACCAGGAGCTCGCGATCCGGAACGACATGAGGCGGTACTTGCCGAGCTCGATGGTCGACCAGATCGTCGCCCGCAAGCATTCGCTCGCGCTCGGGGGCGCCCGCCGGGACGTGACGGTCCTGTTCGCGGATGTCGTCGGATTCACCCCACTCGCCGAGCGCGAGTCGGCCGAGACCGTCGTGAGCCTGCTGAACGGGCTGTTCACGATCCTCACGGAGATCGTGTTCAGGCATGGGGGAACCGTCGACAAGTTCGTCGGCGACTGCGTGATGGCGGTCTGGGGTGCCAGCGAGGACCAACCCGACCACGCCCATCGTGCCGCGCTGGCCGCGCGCGACATGCTGCGGTGGCTCGAGGTCGGCAACGAGATGTGGCTCGAGCAGTTCGGCTTCAGCATCGAGCTGGCGATCGGCGTCAACAGCGGTGAAGCGGTCGTCGGCAACTTCGGCTCGGAGACGCGGATGGAGTACACGGCGATCGGCGATGTCGTGAACCTCGCGGCGCGTCTCGAGTCGATCGCGCGGCCGAACCAGATCCTGACGACCGCCGCGACCCGAGATCGGGCGCTCGCGGCCGGCGACACCGGCTTCGTCTCGCTGGGCGTACGCTCGATCGTCGGCAAGGCGCAGCCGATCGAGCTGTTCGAGGTGCGGTCGTGAAAGTCGCCCCCGGGACCACGCTCGGTCGTCGATACCGGGTGGACGCCAAGGTCGGATCCGGGGGGATGGGCACGGTGTTTCGTGGTCGCGACCTCCAGCTCGGCCGTGAGGTTGCGATCAAGGTGCTGTCCTCGCGGGTGCACGCGCTCGATGGGGCGATCGCCCGGTTCGAGCGCGAGGCACGGGTCGGCGCGCAGCTCAGCCATCCCCATATCATCCAGACGCTCGACTTCGGTCTCTCGGATGGAGTTCGCTATCTCGTCCTCCAGCTCGTGACTGGCGGAGATCTGCGACAGTATCAGGAGTCGCGGGGGCGGCTGTCGGTGCAGGCCGTGTGCGAGATCGGCTACCAGCTAGCCGACGCGCTCGCCGCGGCACACGCCGTCGGCATCGTCCACCGCGACCTCAAGCCGGAGAACGTGCTCGTCGATCCGCAGGGGTCGCACCTGTGGATCGCCGACTTCGGGCTGGCGTACCTGGCCGAGGCAGCCGATCCCCGGGATGGTCGCCTCACCCGCGACGGCGAGTTCGGGGGCACGCCGATGTACGTGGCTCCCGAACAGGTCGCCAACCAGCAAGTCGGTCCGGCGGTCGACGTCTATGCGCTCGGATGCGTCTTGTTCGAGCTTGCCACCGGAGCCCCGCCGTTCCAGGGCAGCCCCGCCTCGTTGCTCGCCAAGCAGCTCTACGCGGCACCACCGCGGCTCAGCGCGTCGCGCCCCGACGCACCGTCGGGTCTCGACGAGCTCGTCGAGCGGATGCTCGCCAAGACGCCGGCCGGACGGCCCCCCGCCGATGCCGTGCGGCATCGGCTGGCGGTCCTGCTAGGTGCCAAGGCCCACCCCCACGAGCGCGCCAGGGACGTCTCCTATGCGTCGGATCGCGACGCGCGGATGATCACGGTCGGGAACAGCCCGACCGAGGTCATGTACCGTCCCGATCCTGAGGCCGGCGAGACCTCGGTCTTCCTTGGCCTCCAGGGGGCGCTCGGCGGCGACGCCGTCACCGCGCTTCGGGTCGCCGGTTTTGCGATCGGCTCCGAATCTGTCGTCGCCTGGATCGCGATCGGGCAGCCGCTGGCCGAGATCAGGAAGCTCATGACGACCGGCTTGCCTGTGATCGCCGACAGCCCGCGCCTGGACCTCGAGCGGGTCGCGCAGCTCGTCAAGATCGGCGTCGCCGAGGTGCTGGTCGAGCCGCTCCTACCCCACGTCATCGTTCGCAAGGTCCAGCGCGCGCTACACACCGCAAGGAGAGCCCATGACCGTACGTGAGATCCTGGTCGTGTTGGTTTCGGGAATCATCGCGGCCGCTGACATGTCGGCCGCGGCGGCCGAGCCCACGCGCGACTACGTGGTGCAGGAGGGCGACACGTGCCTCGCGATCGCGAGCCGCGAGCTCGGCGATCCCAAGAAGCTCAAGGCGCTCCACCGGCTCAACCCCGGTCTCGGGAAGACGCCCCACGCGCTCAAGAAGGGCCAGATCCTCAAGCTGCCCGTCGAGACCCAGATCCCCGAGGCTGCCCTCACCTTCCCACGCGGTCAGGTCGAGGTGCGCAAGCCGGGCAAGGCCGAGTGGACCCCCGGCGCGCCGGGACAGGGCCTGTTCCGGAGCTGGCGGGTCGGCACCCGCAAGCAGTCGTCCGCGAGGGTCCTGTTCGCGGATGCCTCGATGATCGAGCTGCGCGAGGACACCGTCGTCGTCATCTTCGGAGGCAGCTCGACCACCCGCAAGATCTCGCGCACGACGCTGGAGCGAGGGGCCTTGCGATCGCGGCTCGCGCTTCTCGATGGCAAGCCCCGCCTCACCGTCAAGACGCCGGCTGGAACGGCCGAGCTGACCGACGGCTCGTCGGTGATCGACGTCGACGCCGCAGGCGAGACCAAGCTGGCGAATCACACTGGACGGTCGGCGAAGCTCGCCGGCAGGACCGGTCGCGCGGTCGTGGTCGGCGCCGGCTACGGCTCGAAGGTGGCGCCCGGAAAGCCGCCGGCGCCGCCCACCCCACTCCCTCCGCCGCCGAGCTGGGTAGAGCCCGCGGGGCTGATGCTGGGCTGGGATGGCGACCCCATCCCGGTGCGAGGCGAGTGGACCCCGGTGGCACGTGCCAGCAAGTACAGGCTCGAGATCGTGCGCACGGACGCGCCCGATGCGATCGAAGCTCGACTCGAGGTGCCGGCGTCGATCCTGCGCCTCGACGCGTCGAACCTCCCGGTCGCGGACTACGAGATCAGGGTCGCGACCGTCGACGAGCAAGGCCTCGAGGGCGTCGCGAGCGAGCCGCGTCGAGTCCGCGTGGTCGGGCTGGTCCGACCCGCAGCGCTCGTCATCGGCGCAGAAGTCGCGACGCCCCCGGACCTTCGCTGCGCCGCGGGACGAACCGCGTCCGATGGCCCGTCCGCGCAGTTGCTGCTGGTCCGTGACGACGATGGCCTCGCGCGCATCACCTGCACCTCGGGATCGGCGACGTCGACCCTCGAGTTCGAGCTCCCGGAGGCCAAGGTCGCCTCTGGCGTCGGGACCCGGCGCGTTCGTGCCGGCGAGACGCTGTCGATCGAGCTCGAGGTGATCAGTGTCGCGCCGGGCGCGATCCGCGCCACCGGACGCGGCGGCATCGAGGTGCTGACGATCGAGCCCACCGGCCGCGGCGTCCGACTCTCGGTGCGCGCGTCGACCGCGACTCCCGATGCGGCGGTGATCGTCGCGATCGCTGACACGGCGGTGCCGCTCGCGACGATCGGGATCGCGGTCGAGACCCCGCCGCCGCCGCCGGCGGTCGTGCCGGCGATCCCGCGTCGGCCGCTGCTCACCGCCACCGGCCTGGTCGGCACGAGCTTCGGGCGCCTGGCAGGTGACGATCCTCTGGTAGGCGCTGAGCTCGCCGTCGATACGACCCGCTGGCTCGCTGCACACCTCACGGTCTCGAAGCCGCTCGATGGTCGGCTGCCTCCTGGATACCTGCTCGGCGCCACGTTCAAGATCCCCGGGGCGCTGAGACCGCTGGCTCGCCTGGGAGCGAGCTTCGAGGACGATCGTGTCGGGGGCCACGTCGGTCTCGGCCTCGAGACCGAGCTCGCACCGTGGCTGGTGGTGCGCATGAACATGGACGCGATCGGCGACCGGGTCGATGGTCGCATCCACGCCAGCCTGGGCCTGGCCGCCCGCCATTGAGCGTGGCCGCCACGAGGCACGTACCCTGGCCGTACCTTTCCCGCCCGGGCAACACGCGCCACCATCAGCTCAGTACCTCGACCAGGTTCGAGTCACAGAACGAAGGAAGTCATGCGCGATCTTATCTTGGCCAGTTTCATCCTCTGTACGCTTGGAGCGGGTGTCGCCGAAGCGGACGATCCCAAGTTCGACTTCGCGAAGCCGGAACCCACCCCGGACGAGCCGGCGACGCCGGACGTGGAGTGGAACGCCAACGCCGAGGCCGGCGCGATCTTCACCACGGGTAACTCACAGACCACCACGATGACGGCCGCCTTCAAGACGTCGCGCAAGGCGGCGATGAACAAGCTCGCGCTCGAGGCCAGCGCGGCGTACGCCCGCTCGGCGATCCGGACGCTGGTCGATCAGAACGGCAACGGTCTGGTCGACAACGAGGCCGAAATCGACTCGGTCAAGACCACCACCGCCGAGACGCTCGGCAGCAAGGTCCGCTACGATCGGTTCCTCACCCAGCACAACTCGTTGTTCGTCGCGGTGCTCGGCAGTCGCGACCTCCCGGCGGGCAAGGAGCTGGTCCTGGGGGCGCAGGTCGGATACAGCCGTCTGCTCTACAAGTCCACGAAGACGGAGGTGTCGAGCGAGATCGGCTACGACTTCTCGCGCGAGCAGCTGACCGTCGGCGACCCAGTCGCGATCCATTCAGCGCGAGCCTTCGCCGGCGCCAAGTCGACGATGTCCGAGGGAGTCGACGCCGAGGGTTCGATCGAGCTGCTGTCGAACCTGAGCGAGGAGACCCTGCCGACCGGCAAGGACGGGAGTGCGTTCAAGGACACACGCGTGAACGCACACGTCGCCCTGTCGGCGAAGGTCGGCAAGGATCTCGCCGTTCAGACCGCGTTCGACGTCAAGTACGACAATCGCCCGGGGCCGCTGGCGATCAAAGACCTGGCTCCCGGCTTCGTCCCGGAAGCGACGAAGCTCGACACGATCTTGAAGGCGTCGCTGATCTACACCTTCGATTGATCGGACGCGATCGGGACGACCCGCAAGCGGTATCCCATACCGCGCCGGGACTCGATCATGCCGCCGAGGGAGATCGCGTCGAGGGCACGGCGCAGCCGTCGGATGAGCTGCTTGAGGTGGTTCTCGTCCGGCGCGGTCGCGTCCCACGGTAGATCGGCGATCAACTGACCCGACGGGACGAAGCCACGTACGAGCGACGACGTCGTGGCCTGTTGGGTCATGCGGTCGTGCAGCATCTGCAGCAACGCGTACTGGGTGGTCGAGAGCTGGATCCGGTGCCCCACCGCTTCGAGAAACCCACCGCCCCCGGCGGGCGCCTCGATCAACCGGAGGGCGAGCCGGGGAAGCCCGACATGCGTGGTTTCGGCCTGCGACCTGATGGCGTCGGGGATCAGCGCCGGGCTGGCGGCATCCTCCGGTCGCAACGTGCGCGACTCGATCTGTCCGACATCGAGCGTCCGCAGTCCGTCGTCCTGGACGAAGAAGAAGGCGAGGGACCCGAAGCACACCCGATCACCCGAGGTGAGTCGGGCCGAGGCGACGCTGTGATCATTCACCATCGTGCCGTTGGTGCTCGCCAGATCGACGACCTGCCAGCCGTTGTCATCGGCGATCAACTCGGCGTGGCGGCGCGACACCGACGCGTGGAGGATCGAGAGCCCCCGCGCTAGCGGGACGCGGCCGACCGCCGTGCGTTTCTCCAGCGAGTGGACCCGGCCCCAGACGTCCACGACGAACGCCGACTGGGGCTGGACGGCGGCGGACAGGACCTGCTCGGGGACGAACGGCAGCGGGCGGTCGAGCTCCGAGGCGCACTCATCACAGAGATTGGTCGCGGTGGCCGCCCGACACACGGCACAATACACCACAGGAAACTAGTGGAGATTCCAGGCCATGGCAAGCCGCCATGGGCACGGTGAACTCACGGCGCGACTGTCGGCGCGCGCCCCGAGCGCCCCTTGCGATTGGCCGCGATTCGCCCTCGGAGCAGCTGCGATCGATTCACGTTCTTCGCCGCCAGCTCGACGGCTTCCTGGATCCGCGCAGCTCGGGTCTGCGGCCGCTTGGCCCCGTTGATCCACCGCGCGAACGCGCCGTGCTCGGCTTTCGAGAACGCCTCGAAGTGCTTCTTCGCCGCTGGCACCTTCTTCAGGGCCGCGAGCAGATCCGCAGGCACTTCAGACGAGATCGTATCGAGGACGATCCACCGTCCATTCTCCTTCGCGACCGCGATCATCTTCCGGCCGGCGTCAGTCATCAGCCCTTCGGCTTCCAGCTTCTTGACCTTGTCGCGGTTGATCTTCGACCACGTGCTGGTCGCCTTCCGCGGAGTGAAGCGCTGCTTGTACGAGTGCTCGTCGATGCGGTTGGACACGCTGTCGATCCACCCGAAGCACAGCGCTTCGTCCACCGCTTCTGGCCAGGTCAGCCGCGAGGGGTTCTTCGCCTTCTTCTCGTAGATCAGCCACACGCCGATCGACTTCCCGTGGTTCTTCTTCAGCCACGCGCGCCAGTGGCGACGGTCCTTCGGTTGAAAGTGCGGGAGGTCGGCCATCGGCGGAGTCAATGCTCCCACGGGTCGCCCAGGCACCCCTTCACCTTGTCGCGATTGTCCGCCGCATCGGCCGGAGGTTCGGTACGTCAAGCTTCGGACCTCGGGAGTTCGGGCCCACACCTGGCGTCCGGACCCCTACCAAGACCTTGCCATGCCGATGATCTCAACCCGACGGCGTCACAGGCACGTTGCACCGCACTGATTGCGACAACACACCAGCCCAGCCGTGCAGTAGTTCGGACCATCCCCCGGATAGGGATCGCAGCACCGGCTTCCGAGCTGGCCGCATCGCATGTCGGTGTCCGCGTGCGCTGCATCCTGAACGCTCTCGGCATCATGAGCGCCCTGGTAGCTCGGCGCGCCCTGTCCAACAGGTCGGCCTCCGCTGCAGCTGGCGGCAGCCATCAGGAGCTGGAGGACAGCTGAGCGCACGTGGCTCGTATTGTACGCCGCCGGGCAGACCGCGCGCGGCGTGGCATTCGCGGGCCGCCGCGAAATCGGGCTAGCTCCGCGGAGTATTGGTGGAGGCGGCGGGAGTCGAACCCGCGTCCGAGAAGGCTTCAGCACGAGCTACTACGCGTGTAGCCACCGCTCGTCTTGTCTGGCCCTGGTGAGAGGTGGGTGGCAGCCATCACCAGCGCGAGCCGATCCTGATTCTCGCCTGCACGACGATCGTCTCTTCATGCAGGCCAGCCTGATTGTGTCGGTGTCTCTGGGCCCCAGGCGGAGGCTCAGGACACCGTCGTTACCTGGTTTTTAATCAGGCAGCGAGAGCAACGGCGTTGTTGTCGTTCGCAGTTGCAGGGTTGCCCATTTTTACGTGGCCTTGGGCGCCACGACGCGCAGCTCGTACGTCGACATCCCCGTCGAAACCGTTTCGCCCCCTTGTCAGAGTACAGGGGTTCGCTGGACGAACCCGAAGGGGCAATATGGGGCCGGTTGGACCACTCGTCAACCCGTCACCGGCGCGCGTCCGTGTTCACAAACGGCGGCTGTAGACTCTGACCGACCATGGACAAGGAAACCGTCCTCGACGTCCTCGACAAGGCCGGGCACGGCCAGCACCGCGACGAGCTGGCCGCCCTGGTGCAGACCTCGTACTGGATCGTCGCCGAGCGGCTGGCGGGCCGCCCCGCCGACTTCCGCCAGTCGGAGGACAGCGACGGCATCGAGCCCGAGCGGCTCGACGCGTTCGAGCAGGCGATGGCGGCCTTGCCGCTGGGCGCGTCGCGGTTCGGCGGCGTGCCCGATCTGCCGCCCGGCGCGACCTGGCCCGAGCGCGACGGCGTGCCCATGGAGTTCATCGCCCAGCTCCGGCTGACCGATCTGTCCGACGTGCGGGCCGGCGACGACCGGCTGCCCGGGCGCGGCAGCCTGCTCTTCTTCTACAACGCGCAGTGGGCGACGACCGATCAGGGTGAAGCCGGCTGCTGCGCGGTGCTGTTCCATGACGGCCCCGACGAAGCCCTGGTGCGGGCCACGCCGGGCCGGGTCGAGTGGAAGAGCGAGTTCTCGAACGTCTCGCAGTTCGCGCCGTTCCTGCACGGCGTGGCCTCGCTGCGCTTCGAACGCACCGTGTCGGTGCCGGGCGGCGTCGGGCCCTACGTGCAGGGCCCGCTCAAGGAGGTGTGGCAGGACATGCACTGCGAGCACCACGGCGCGATGACCGGGCACGAGGCGTTCCACGAGAACTACTTGCTCGGCTACGTCGACGAGCAGGACTACGTCGATGCTCACGTCAACGGCACCGAGGATCAGCTCCTGCTCCAGGTCGACTCCGAGGACGCTGCCGACTTCGGCTTCGGCGACTGCAACAAGCTCTTCTTCCTGCTCACCAAGGCCGAGCTCGCCGCGCGCGACTTCGCCAACGTCCGCATCTACTCGATGCTGGGCTGACCTGACCATGCTCGTCGAAGGTCAGATGCCGCTCGCGGAGGCGCGCTCGATCCTGGGCAGCGCGCGCGTGTTCGGGAAGGACGACGCCGACCGGTTGTGGGCCGCGTTGCTCTCGCTGGCCGACGCGGCCGAGCTGGTCGAGGTCGCGTCGCGCCTGCGCTGGGAGTTCCATCCCCGAGGGTTCGACAACACCGACCTGCACGCGCGGTACGGCGACGGCATCGTGCCGTGGCTGGCCACGCGCCTGGACGGCGACGGCGTGCTGCAGAACATGCCGTGGTGCGTGGTGCCGTGCCTCTTGCGCTGCGCCAGCCGCGAGGCGTTCGAGCTGGCCTGGCGCGCGACCGGCATCGACGGGCGCACGGCGTGGGGCGGCTGCGGCGACGGCGATCTGGTGAGCGCGTGGAGCAAGCGGCATCCGGAGGTGGCGCAGGTCGAGCTGGCGGCGCGGGTGACGGCGGGCGAGGCGCGGGCGCGGGCGTACATGCGCGCGCTGGGCCGGCGCACCGACGGCGCGCCCGAGACCGCAGACGACATGCTGGCGCTGCTCGACGCGTGCGCGGCCCGGCTGTTCGACACCCGGGTCCGGCTGGCGCCGCCCAGCGCCGGGCACGACGTGCGGGCGGTGGCGGCCCGGAGCGGCGACGACTGGGGGTTGGCGCTCGAATGGGTCGATGGCACGCGGCCGTCGGGGATGTTCGCGGCGCGTGCGGCCGGACTGGCGTTCGGTTCGCGGGTGCGCGGCGCCGTCGAGGGCGTGGCCATCACGTCGCGCTCGCTCGCTGACTTCCACGGCGCCACGCTCGACGCGCGGCTCGGTGCGCCCGAGCTCGCGCTGCCGGCGCTGGCGCTGGTGGCGCCGGCGACGATCGTCGCCGTGGTGCCGCACCTGGCCTACGCTCCGGTGCCGAGCGCGTCGCCGGTGTTCCAGGCGCTGGCCCGGGCGGTCCTGCGGTAGGCTGGTCCATCGTGACCGTCGCCGCCGATCCTCGCTGGGCCAGCCTGCGCGCCCTGATCGGTCGGCTGGCCTCGGCCGATCAGCCCGACACGTTCATCGCCGACTGCGTCGCCGCGCTGGTCACCACCCTGGGCGCCAGCCGCGGCCTGGTGTTCCTGACCGACGCCGCCGGCGCCACCACCACGATCCACGCCGCCGGCAAGGGACGCCTGCTCACCGCCAGCGAGCAGGCCGAGATCTCCCGGTCGGTCGTCCGCGAGACCTGGCGGCGCCGCGCGCCGGTGTTGTGGGAGCCGATCGATCCCAGCTCGGGGAGCATGGCCGTGCTCGGCATCGTCGCGGCGCTGGCCGCGCCGCTGCGGCCGCTGCTGGCCGGCGACGACGCCGCGCCGCGCGGCGTGCTCTACCTCGACTTCCGCGACGCCATCGCCGCGGCCGGGGCGCCCGAGCTCGAGCTGGTCGAGCTGTCGGCGTCGCTGCTGGCGGTGGTGCTCGATCGCGACGAGCGTCTGGCCCAGGTCAGCGAGGATCTGCGCGTCCAGCGCCGGGGCGATCGCGGCCGCATCTCGCCGCCCACGCTCGACGAGCTGCTGCGTTTCCCCTCGCTGGCGTCGCTGCGCGGCGAGGTCGCGACCGCCGTCGCCAGCGAGCTGCCGGTGCTCATGCTCGGCGAGTCGGGCACCGGCAAGACGCTCCTGGCCCGCGCCATCGCCGAGGCCTCGCGGCGCACGCCGCTGGTGCGGGCGATGCTCGGCGCCGCCGACGATCTCAACACGATCACGTCGGAGCTGTTCGGCCACGAGAAGGGCTCGTTCTCGGGCGCGATCGCCCAGCGCGTCGGCCTGGTCGGCTTCGCCGATGGCGGCAGCCTCATCCTCGACGAGGTCCTCAACCTGCCCATGCAAGCCCAGCAGCTCTTGCTCGACTTCAGCCAGTTCGGCACCTACCGGCCGCTCGGCCACGCCGCGGCCGAGCCGCTGCACAGCCGGGTGCGGCTCTTGGCCGCCACCAACGGTGACCTCGATCGCGCCGTCACCGAGCAGAAGTTCCGCGAGGACCTCTACCACCGGCTCGCCGGCATCGTCTTGACCCTGCCGCCGCTGCGCGAGCGGCGCGACGAGATCTGCGAGCTGGCCGAGGGTTTCCTGCGCCGGCTCGATCCCGATCGCGACTGGACGCTGACGGTGGCGGCGCGGCGACGGCTGATGGCACCCGACCTGCGCTGGCCCGGCAACCTGCGTCAGCTCGAGCTGGCCATGCAGCGGGCCCGCGATCGCGCCCTCGCCAACGACGGGGAGGACGTGATCGAGATCGACGTCCGCCACCTCGAGGGTCGCGACCTCGCCGCGTCGCGGCCGGCGGCGCGCAGCGACGACCCCGCCGGCGGCTGGGCCGAGCTGGAGCTCGAGCGCGAGCGACTCGACGATCGCGAGCGCCACCTCCTGCGCCGCGTGCTCGACAAACACAAGGGCGTCGCCGCCCGCGCCGCCGCCGAGCTGGGCATCGGTCGCACCAGCCTGGTCTCGCGCATGCGCACGCTCAAGATCAACGAGACGTCGTAGCTAGCTCGACCACGAACAGGTCGGTGCGGCCGCGGCTGATCGCGATCCAGATCTCGCCGCGGGCGTCCATGCCGGCGCGATCGACGAAGTCGCACAGGCCGATGGCCGGTTTCGGCAGCCGCTCGGCGACCCGCACGGCGGGCTCGTCGCCTCCCGGGATCGGGATCTTCCACAGGCCGAAGTTGGTGGTGACGAGCACCCAGCGGCTGTCGCTCGACACCAGCGCGTGGTTGAAGTGGTTGCCGGCGAACCCGCCCAGCTCGAGCGTGCGCACGGCCCCGGTGCGCGGTTGCCACAAGATCAGCGCGCCGCCGCCCTGCTCGAGCAAGATCTCGCCAGTCGCGGGTACGCGATCGTGCGGCCGGTGGACGCCGTCGAGCGCCGGCGCACCGGCGTCGCCGGCGAGGCGCGGATCGAGCAAGTGGAGCCGCGGCGCGCCGTCGGTGCCCAGCCGCGCGAAGGCGACGCGGCCGTCGTCGGTCCACACCGGGTGCTCGTCGGCGCTGGTGCTGGTGAGGCGGCGGCTGGCCTCGTCGAGCCCGGCGAGGTGGAGGCCGGGTGCGGCGCCGTCGACGTCGAACACGGCGCGGCGCCCGGAGACATCGAGCATGGGGCGCGTGGCCTTGCCGAGCGCCGGCGCGGTCACCTCGATCGCCGGGCGGCCGGGCTCGGCGATCACGACCACGCCGCGCGGCGCGTAGACCCAGGTGCCGCTCGGATGACCGGCGGGGTCGGCGCCGTAACCGCGGACCACCGGCAGCGTCGGCGAGACCAGCGGCGCGATCTCGCCGCGCAGCTGATCCCCGTCGGTGAGGCCACCGGCGAAGATCATCGTGTGTCCGCCGGGCGCGACGTCGATACCACCCCAGGCCAGGACGCCGGGCAGCCACAGCTCGTCGCGGTGCGGGTCGCCGCGCAGCTCGCGGCGATGGATGCCGCGGCTGGTCGCGTAGTAGAGGACGTCGCCGGCCGGCGCGAAGGCCGGTCGGGCGGCGACGATGTCGGAGGCGTCGAAGCAGGTGTAGGGCGGCGGCACCGTGCCGTCGCGCTCGACGACGCAGATGGCGGCGGCGCCGACGTGGGGGTGGGTCGACACCGCGAGGCGGCGTCCGTCGGCGGTCATCGCCATCGCGAAGGGGAAGCGATGACGGGGCAGCTCGAGCAGCGCGCGGTCCTCGCCGTCGACGATCTCGTGCAGCACCGAGTGGATCGCGCGGTGGTAGACGATGGCGCCGCCGCCCGCGACCGCGCCCAGCGCGCGGAACGGCAAGGTCTCGGTGCGGCCGGTGGCGCTGTCGACGGCGCCGGCGGTCTGTGGGCTGGTGAACAACGCCTCGCCGGGACGGCGGCCGCGGGCGGCGCGGACGGTGTCGTGCTCCCGGGTGAGGAGCGGCTCGATGGTGCCGCCGAGCGCGAGCTTGAACAGGTCGATGCCGCTGGCGGCGGACCGGCGGTCCTCGAACACGACGGTGGTGTCGTCGACGAACGCAGGCAGGAACGGGCAGCTCGCGCCGTCGGTGAGGAGCGACGCGCTCGGCCGCGCGTCGCGCGTGGGCGGCGGCGGCGCGGCGGCCGGCCTCGACGAGGTGCGGTTGCGGCCGCTCATCGCGACCACGGCGGCACCGGCG
>SXJR01000190.1 GCA_005779305.1 Myxococcales bacterium | reverse complement strand
TTCCCGTCCGCGCAGGTGCGCGAGATCAGACGATCAGTCGCCGCCGCCGAGGTCCCAGTACATCTCCGCCGTCACCGGGTCGTCGGCCGCGTCGAGGCATGCCGGGCAGAAGATCGCGGCGAGGTGTTCGCCGGGGCGAGCGGCGAAGAGCAGTCCGCAGGAGACACAGATGTGTCCGGTGCGACGCTCGCGATTGCGCGGTTGGGTCGAGTGTCGCGTTCGGAGTTGGCCGATCATCTTCGCCTCCTCGTGGTTCGCGGTCCCGTGCCGTTGACTCGCCGACAGCTGATCTTCCTCCTCCCGCGATCATCCGGCAACGAGGAAATCCACGGCACTCCCGTAGCCGCGCGAGGGCGAGGCTAACGCCGCGGCATCTCACCTGTCCGTGGGCAGGGCGTCAGCGGAACCGGGGCAAGAGGATGTGGTTCTCGACGTGATGGTGGCGTCCGACCAGACCCTCGAGCTCGGCCAGGCCGCGGAACAGGCGCCGGACGTTGTCGTCAGCGCCTTTCGGCGGCGTGTACGAATTGGTCAGCTCGCGCAGCCGGATGAACAGGCCGCCGAACTCACGGTGCTCGTCGAACATCCGGGCCAGCTTGGCCCGGGTCTCGGCGCTCAGATCGGCGGCGAGGAGGGCCGGGAAGAGCTCGTCCTCCTCGTGATCGAGGTGCTCGAGCATCTCGGTGCGCAGGTGCTCGAGCGACACCGCGAGCTGGCGCAGCACGGGCAGCTCGCTCGCGTATTCGCGCGCCAGCGCGATCGCCTGGTGTTCGAGCAAGGTGAGCGTGGCTCGCAGGGTGCGGTGCTGGCGCGCCAGCGCGCGATTGATCAGAGCCGACGTCGGCGCGGTGCGAGCATCGGCATCGGCATCGGGCTCGGAGTACGCCTGCTCGAGCTCGACGAGGAGCTCGCCCACCTGGAGGCCACGGTCCAAACATGCCGCCGTCAGGGTCCGATGGCCCTGGCAGCAGTAGTCGATGTGGTGGCGATCGAACACCGTCGCCGCACCGCTGTGATGACTGACGAACTCCGCCACCGGGGACTCGGGATCGAGCATCGTTTCCATTAGACCACGGTTCGGTACGAACTTTCACCGGTCGGGATCCTGGCCAGGGTCGACCTTGAAGGGCGCATGGTCGGCCAGCTCCTTCATGCGCATCGCCACGCCCACGGCTTCGCGGGTGCAGAAGTCGGTGATGGCGGCGTGGAGGCCGGGGTGTCGCAACCAGTGGGCCGAATAGGTCGGCGTCGGCAGGAAGCCGCGCAGGAGCTTGTGCTCGCCCTGGGCGCCGGCCTCGAACAGCGGTGTCCCGCGGGCGAGGCAGCGATCGATCGCGGCGTAGTACGCGGTCTCGAAGTGGAGGAACTCGATCTGCCGATCGCTGCCCCAGTAGCGGCCGTAGAGCGCGGCCGGCGTCTCGAAGAAGAGCGCGCCGGCGATCGGATGCGGGTCGCCGCCGGCCGCGACCTCGGCGACCAGCATCTCGTCGGGCATGGTCTCGGCGAGGCGATGGAAGAAGCCGGGGCGCAGGTAGTCGTGGCCGCCGTGGTTGTCGGTGGTGATGCGGTACCAGCGATCGAGGCGATCGAGCTGGGGCTGGGTGAGGTCGCGTCCCGGCACCCACGTGACCCCTCCGCCGGCGAGGGCGGAGGCGACGCGGGCCCGCTCCTTGCGGAGCTGCTTGCGCTTGCGCGAGGCCATCGCGCCGAGGAACTCGTCCCACGAGGACCAGCCACGGTTGTGCCAGTGGAACTGAAAGCTGGCGCGGGGGTGGAAGCCGAGCCGCGCCAGCCGGGTCTGTTCCTCGGCCGTACAGAACAGCCAGTGGATCGACGAGCAGTCGGCCTCCTCGGCGACCCGGCGCACGCCGGCGCACAACGCCGCCGTCACCACGTCGGCATCTGCGTCGGCGGCCAGGAGCACCCGCGTGCCGGTGGCCGGCGTGATGGGCGCGGCGACCACCAGCTTCGGGTAGTACTCGACGCCGGCGCGCTCGGCGGCGCTGGCCCAGCTCCAGTCGAAGATGTATTCGCCGTAGGAGTGGACCTTGATGTACGACGCCACCGCGCCGACCAGGCGGCCGCGGTCCTCGGCCAGGAGGTACACGGGGTTCCAGCCGGCCCGGGCGCCGACCGAGCCCGAGTCCTCGAGGGCCTTCAGGAAGCCGTGGCGCAGGAATGGCGACGGTCCGTGCTCGAGCCCGTCCCAGGCCGCGGCATCGATTTTCCCGATCTTCTCGAGAGCCCGGATGACCAGGCGCGGGGTCGTGCTAGAAGCTGTGTCCATGAGCCTCGCGCCAGAGCTGCGTCAGAAGATCGAGTCGATCATCACGTCGGACCAGGTGGTCCTGTTCATGAAGGGTAACCGGTCGTTCCCGCAATGCGGGTTCTCGGCCGCGGTGGTCCAGATCCTGGACACCATGGTCCCCAACTACACCACCGTCAACGTGCTGGCCGACGCTTCGATCCGCGACGGCATCAAGGCGTTCTCGGACTGGCCGACCCTCCCGCAGCTCTACGTGCGCGGCGAGTTCGTCGGCGGCGCCGACATCGTGCGCCAGATGCACGCGGCCGGCGAGCTGCAGAAGAAGCTCGGCGATCTGGCCCAGGCGGCGAAGGCGCCCAGCGTCACGGTCACGCCCCGCGCCGCCACGGTGCTCAAGGAAGCGATGACCGAGGCCGGCGAGGGCGACGTCATCCACCTCGGCATCGACGGACGGTTCGAGCACGGCCTCGACATCGGCCCGCGCGAGCCGACCTCGCTCACCATCGAGACCAACGGCGTCACCGTCCAGGTCGACGCCGCCAGCGCCCGCCGCGCCGAGGGCGTGGTCATCGACTATGTCGAGAACGACAAGGGCGCCGGCTTCAAGATCGAGAACCCCAATCGCCCGCCCCAGGTGAAGGCCATCGACGCCAGAGAGCTCAAGGCGCTGCTCGACGCCGGCACGGTCAAGCATCTCTACGACGTGCGGACCCCGGGCGAGCGCGATCGCGCGGCGATCGACGGCAGCAAGCTGCTCGACGAGGCCACCGCCGCCGAGATCGAGTCCCTCGACAAGTCCACGCCGCTGGCCTTCTTCTGCCACCACGGCCCCCGCAGCCAGAACGCCGCCGAGCACTTCGTCCAGAAGGGCTGGAAGCAGGTCTACAACCTGACCGGCGGCATCGATGCCTGGAGCTTGCAGGTCGACCCCAAGGTTCCGCGCTACTAGGCGAGATCGCAGGGGATCTTACTGCCGCCCGCGGTAGGCAGGGAGGCGACAGATCGGCCAGAAGCGGCCAGCGACCTCCGCGCTGGAGCGACCCGCGACTGTGCGATCGTCCCACCATGCGGCTGACTCGCCTCCTGCTCCCGTCGGTGTTGCTCGCGTGTGCCCTGCTCGCTCCGGCTGCCATCGCCGCGCCCGGCGACGCGCCGGCGCCCCTGCCGTCGGACGATCGCGCCACCCCGGTCATGGGCGGCAGCGCCGTCCCCGAGGGCAAGTGGCGCGACGCCACCGCCGTACTCTTCGACGGCCAGCAAGGCTGCACCGGCGTGCTGATCGCGCCGACCGTGGTGATGACCGCCGCCCACTGCATCGACAGCTCGCTGAACGCGGTGCTCATCGGCACCAACACCCTGGCGGCACCGAGCCGCGGCGAGACCATCAACGTCACGCGCCGGATCCAGTACCCGCAGCAGAAGTACGACGTCGCGATCGTGCTCCTGGCCCAGCCCTCGACGATCGCGCCGCGGCTCCTGGCCAGCGGCTGGGTCCAGAGCGACATCGTCAACGGCGCCCGCGTGCAGTTCGTCGGCTACGGCGCGGTCGATCGCGACGCCAACGACTACGTCGAAGCGATGCAGGAAGCCGAGAGTACGGTCACCGACGCCGACTGCACCGCCCACGCCGGATGCGACACCAGCGCGCGCCCCGCCGGCGAGATCGGCGCCGGCGGCGCCGGCATCGATACCTGCCCCGGTGACTCGGGCGGTCCCATGTACCTGCTCACCACCTACGGCGACTTCCTCGTCGGCATCACCTCGCGCGGCTACGACGACAACCAGTTCCTCTGCTCCGAGGGCGGCATCTACACCCGTCCCGACAAGGGCGAGATCGTGGCCTGGGTCGAGCGCGAGGCCGCCGTCTACCTCCCCGACGGCCGTGGTCCCAAGGCCGACAAGCTCTACGTGCAGCCGGGCAACGACGCGTCGATCAGCGTCGACGCCAACGACCCGCGTACCGGCCGCACCTACACCTGGGAGATCGTGACGCCGCCAGCCCATGGCACCGCCACCATCGACGCCAGCGGCCGGCTCACCGTGGTCGCCGCCGCGGACTACCTCGGCCCCGACGCCGTGATCGTGCGCGCCATCGACGCCACCGACCCCACCCGCTCGGCGCGCGGCCGCATCGAGATCGAGATGGTCGAGGAGCTGCCCGAGGGTGACGGCGGCTGTTGCCAGGCCGGCGGTGCCGACGGCCGCCTCGCGCCGGCCCTGCTTGTGCTGGGCGCGCTGCTCGTCCCCTGGCGCCGCCGCCGGCGCGCGCGGGCGTGACTACTTCATCGACTCCTTGAGGAACGACAGCCGGGTCTTGGGCGCCGGTACGCAGCCGTAGTCGGCGATCAGCTTGTCGTCCATGCGATCGGCCTCGGCGATGAAGGCGGCCACCCGCGCGGTCAGCTCTTCGGGGTTGCCGTGGGTGAAGATGTCGCTGGCGTGGAGCGTGAGCGAGAGCCGGATCATGTTCTCCGCCATGTCGAACGCGAAGGGCGCGTGTTCGGTCGACAGCAGGTAGCGGAACAGCGGCCCCAGGTTCTGCTTGCCCGGCTGGGCCAGGCCCGACAGGAAGCACAGGTGCTCGGAGCAGCAGCTCCAGATCTGGATGGGCGCGCTGCCGCTGTAGAACGACCAGTTGAGGGCGCCGTGGCGAGCCAGGACCGGGTCGATGCCGGCCTTGCCCAGGCCGTCCTCGACGAACGCCACCACCGGGTGGACCTCGGCGCCGCCGAAGTACGAGTCGAGCTCGAGGCTCTCGAGATCCGAGCCGCAGGAATCGCAGTAGCGGGTCGCGCTCTCGAGCAGGGCCTCGCACGACGGACAGGTGACGCCGAACTCGGCGGTCTGCCCGCGGAAGCTCTCGGCGAAGGCGCGCACGTCCGAGCCCGGGATGCCGAACCCGACGTTGTCGGCCGAGGTCAGCTTGCACGTGGTCATGGCGATGACCTGGCGCGCGGCGTCGACGATGGGGCCGCCCGCGTGGCCGGGGTTGATGGCGGCGTCGGTCGGCACGACGTGCGGCCCGTCGAGGAGCTGGTTGGGGTGCGAGATGACGCCCTCGGTGAGCGACAGCGGCAGCCCGACCGGGAAGCCGACGATGTTCACCTTCTGCTGCGACTGGAGGCCGTCGCTCGAGGCCACGGTCAAGACTGAGGCGTCGATGGGCGCGGCCAGCTCGACCACGGCGAGATCGCGGCGCGGGTGGATGCGGCGGACGTCGCCGACCACGCGCTGGCGATCGCGCAGCTCGACCGCGACCTTGCGGTACGGCGCGACCACGTGGCAGTTGGTCAGCATCACCGTGGGCGCGATGAGGAACCCGGTGCCGGTGCCGCCGCCGGTGAAGATCTGGAAGACGCCGAGCTGCTCGATCGACAGCTGCGGCACGGGGGTGTCACTGGCGTTGTCGCTCACTGGCCTTCCTCCTGCGTATCCTCGGATGCTTCGTCGGCTTCTTCGTCGTCCTCTGCCTCGTCGTCGTCCGCTGCGGCGCCGTCGGCGACGTACTCCTTGCACAGCTCGGCGGCGTGCTCGAGCATCATCCCCGCCGCCTCGCGCCACGGCTTGCCCGTGCTGGCTTCGAGGCCGGCCTTGAGCTGAGCGGCGACGTTGGCCGGCCAGGCGTGGGTGGCGAGCAGGTAGTAGTAGGTCCCGACCATCGCCAGCGCCGCGTCGATCGAGTACCCGCTGTCGCGGTACTTCTCGATGGTCTCGCGGTAGTGGCCGGGCCCGAGCAGGCCCGAGAGCCGCTCGGGCGTGCCCTCGGTGTGCGGGCTGAGCGCGTGCTCGACGTGGCCCAGGCTCTTGCCCAGTTCGTCGCCGGTGATCGCCTTCATCTCCTTGATGGTCTTGCCCAGCGTGGCCTCGCGCTTGCGCGGATCGACGTCGGCGTCGTTGAACGTGCGCGCGGCCTCGAGCAGGCGGGGCAGGACGCTGCCGCACAGCGGCAGGGCGAAGCGGATGCGGTGCACGCAGTAGCCGGTCACCTCGTTGAGGAACCACACCGAGCGCTTGCGCAGCTCCTCCTTGAGCAGCTCGTCGACCTCGTCCCAGTGCAGCGCCCACACCTGGGCGGCGCGCTCGAGGTCGGCGCCGGGCAGCGGCTCGATGGGCGCGCGATCGAGCGGGGTGCACTGGAATTGCCGCTCCATCCAGTCGTCGTGGCGA
>SXJR01000189.1 GCA_005779305.1 Myxococcales bacterium | reverse complement strand
GTAGACTCGCCCCATCCCCCCCTCGGCCAGCTTCCTGATGATCCGATACCGCCCGTTGAGCAGGGTCCCAGGGGGCAGCACGTCGCTGGTCGGCGACAGCGCCTTGCGCACGCGGACGTCACCGTAGGGCGCGCGGGTGGTATTGGCGTAGAGCAGGACGCCGCCGTCGATGGGCGGGAACCAGTAGTGGTGGTGCTCCCGATCCTCGGCGGCGAAGATGCGATCGATCGCCGGCACGAAGCTGCCGGCCCAGTCGACCTCGCCGTTGACCAGCGCGAAGTTGGCCTGGTCGTTGGACGGGAAGGCCAGGAAGCGGATGGCGCGCACCTTCGGGCGTTCAGGCAGCTGCCAGTAGTGCGGGTTGCGATCGACCTGGTAGGTTTGGGTCTCGAAGCGCGTGATCTCGGTGAACGGGCCGGTCGCGACCGGGTTGGGGTTCGCCCACGACACCGGATCGGGGACGTCCTGCCAGATGTGCTCGGGCACGATCGGCTGCTGGGCCAGGTAGTAGAAGCCGGGCAGGAACACCCGCGCGAAGGTGATCTCGACGGTGTGCTCGTCGACGGCGGTCACGCCTTCGACGAAGGCGCCCACGCCGCGCAGATCGAGCGCGTCGAAGCGCTCGAGCAGGCCGAAGGTGAAGGCCACGTCGCGGGCGGTGAAGGGCGCGCCGTCGGACCAGCGCACGCCGGCGCGCAGGGTGACGCGCAGCTGGCGGTGGTCCTCGCTCCAGGCGTACGCCGTCGCCAGCCATGGCACGTACTGGCCATCGAGCCAGTTGTAGATGAACAGCGGCTCGTACATGGCGCGGGTCGCCGGCCAGCGCACGTCGCCCACCTCGAGCAGTGGATTGAAGTTGCGGATGAACGACGCCGTCTGCTCCTTCTCCTCGACCAGCAGCACCCCCGGCTCCGCCTGATTGCGCGGCGCACACGCGAATGCCGCCGCCACCGCCATGGCGAGGACCACGCCCGTTCGTCCTGAGCCGGCCGAGCGGAGCGAGGCCGTGTCGAAGGGCGCATTGCAACACACGCCTCCATGCGTACTGCCGTGCGCCTCGCGCCTCGTCACCGTTTCGATCGTTCCCATGGCGGCTTTTCGTCGACTGGCTGGATCTGCACGCGCCGGTGATAGAGGTCGTCGAGTACCTGACCCGATGGAGGCGTGGCGCCTCTCGATCGGGTCAGGAAGGAGGAAGCGATGCGGACAGATTCATGGCGGTTCCTGATCATGACGGCCGGCAGCCTCGTGGCCGGAGGTCTTGCGGGCTGCGCCGGAGGCGGCAGCGGCGGTGACGACGACGACGAGCCCCCGGGTCCGTCGGAGCTCATCGACGATCTCGAGGATGGCGACGACGCCATCGACGAGGCCGGCGGCCGCATGGGCGGCTGGTACACGTTCAACGACGCGAGCACCACCGGCAGCCAGATCCCACCGGCCTCGGGCTTCACACCGACCACGGGCGGCGCCGGCGGCAGCGCGTTCTCGGCCAGCACCTCGGGCACCGGCTTCACGGTGTGGGGCGCGGGCATGGGCTTCGACCTCAACAACCCGGCGGCGGTGGGCCTGACCGGCCCGCGCGCGGCCTACGACGCCAGTCGCTTCGCCAGCATCGGGTTCAAGGCCCGCGGCAATGTGCCGTTCCGGGTGTCGCTCGAGGTCACCGGCGTGACCCCCTCCGACCGCGGCGGCACCTGCACGCCCAGCACCGTCGAGGGCGAGGAGTGCGACGACCTCCACGGCACGATGATCGACCCGACCTCGGAGTGGCAGCACTACGTGGTCCGCTTCGAGCAGATCCGTCAGGGCGGCTGGGGCCGCGCCGTGCCGTTCGCGGCCACCGACGTGACCGCGGTGCTGTTCCAGGCCGACAAGGACCTCTCGTTCGACGTCGCCGTCGACGACGTTCGCTTCTACGAGTAGGTCCGACCATGAGGCATGTAGTACGGATGGCGGTGGTGTTCGGGATCGGCGCCGGCGTGATCGGCGGTGGCGCGCGTGCCGCGGTCGCCGATTGCCCGGTGAGCCTCGACGGCGCGTACACCTACGCCGACGAGGCCGGCAGCAAGGTGACGAAGAGCGGCTCGGGGCCGATCCGCGTCCAGGGCACGCTGGCCGCGACCGGCGAGGTCTACGCCGGCGTCGGCCTCGGCTTCTCCGAATCGGACGCGGCGGTGGATGGCACGACCTGGCGCGGCATCGCCTTCCGGGCCAAGCGCGGCGCCGGCGGCACCTCGCACCTGCGGGTCAAGGTGCCCGACGGCAACACCGATCCCAAGGGCGGGGTGTGCGAGGACTGCTTCAACGATTTCGGCGCGAGCTTTCAGCTCGGCGATGAGTGGGTCCGGTACGAGGTCCCGTTCGAGCAACTGAAGCAGGAAGGCGGCTGGGGCAAACCGAATCCACCGGCGATCGATCGGGCAAGGCTGTACGGCGTGCAGTGGCAGACCACGACGCCGGGCGCGGTCGTCGACGTGTGGATCGACGGGGTGGAGCTCCTGGGCTGTGCGGCGGGCGCCACGGCCGCCGTCGCCGCCGTCGCCAGCAACGATCACGACGACGACAGTGACCGCGGCGGTGGTGGTTCCCGCGGGCTGGGCGATGCGACCCGGCCCAGAGGCGACTCGCTGTTGCGGCCGCGGCCGGGCGGCGAGGACAGCGAGGGCTACAGGTTCTCGTTCCACGGCTTCCTGCGCATCCCGGTCCGGGTCGGCCTCGGCTCGGGCAGTGGCTTCGGTTCCGGCGTCGACAACGGCACCAAGCTCCACGCGCCGCCCCAGATCCCCGACGGGTCGTACACCGACTGGCGCTACACCAACGTGTCAGGCGGGCCGTGGACCGAGCTGTGGCTCGGCTACGGCAACGGCACCGTGACCGCCAACGTCGTGCTCGCCGCCTACGACGTCAGCGACGCCAGCTACCGAGATCTGCTGTCGCAGCTCGGCATCAACCAGTCGTTCCTCAGCTTCGACTTCCCGCGCCTCTTCGGCGACAAGGGCGGGCTGTCGTGGAACGTCGGTGCCTTCTCCAATCGCTACGGCACCGCCGGCCAGTACGACGCCGGCAAGTACGATACCTACCTGTTCGGCGCCACCCACGTCGCCGGCGAGACCGTCAGCGCCTTCTACGAGCTCACGCCCGAGCTGACGCTCGTCGCCGATCACGGCGTCGGCGCCAAGCTCCAGGTTGCGCCGCTGGTCGACGGCCTCGAGGCACCGTTCCTTCCGTATCCCGGCGACGTGCAGCAGGGCTCGACGTTCTTGCACCACGGTCACCTCGGGCTCGGCATCGGCGCCCGCCTCACGGTCGCCCTCCACGTCCTCACCGAGTGGACCGACGACGCCCGGCTCTCCACCGAGCAGGATGGTCGTATCACCAACCTCGGCGCCGACGCCAAGTTGATCGGCAGCAGGTACGGCAACGGCTACCTGGGCTGGTCGCACCTGATCTCCGACAACCCGCTGCGCGTGGCCGGCGCCTTCGAGGTCCTGCACTCGTTCGAGGGCTGGAACCTGCGCGACAACTACTTCGGCGCCGACGCGACCGGCACCGGCACCATCGACACCATCGCGCTCCAGCACGTCTTCAGCCTCGAACAGTATCGCCAGGGCGACGAGTTCTACGGCCAGGGCCCCGACCTCGTCGTCGCCGCCTTCGGCATGTACAGCCGCGTGCGCAGCGACGACCCGCTCTTCTCGGGTGCCCGCGGCAAGCTCAAGCTCGGCGGCGAGGTGACCTGGACGCCGCGCTCGTGGCTCGGCGGCGACCTCCGCTACGACCTGGTCCGCCCCGACACCGGCGACCGCCGCCAGACCTTTCACGTCATCTCACCGAGCCTCATCCTGCGCAGCCGCTTCGCGTCCAACGAGCAGGTCATGATCGGCTACTCGCACTACCTCAACGCCGATCGCGTCACCGCCGGCTACCCGCACGAGACTCTCGCCCCCGACACCCACCTGCTCCGCATCTCGGCCTCGATGTGGTGGTGATCCGGGATCAACGCGCTTCCGCCGCCATGTGGCGGGGATTCGCGACCATCACGACGGTGTACGGGACGGTCGACAGCGGATAGAGCGCGACCAGGCGGCCATCGGGTAGTTCGACGACGCCGGCTTCGGGTCCGGCGACAGCCTGGCGCGCCTGCTCGTGGGTGAACACGGCGAATCGCACGTTCTCGGCCTCGCCCGGACCCTCGGCCACCGCGTACTCGGCCTTGCCGCCCGACGTGAGTCGGACCACGACGCGGCCGCCGGCGTCGAGGAGCAGGAACTCTTCGGCGCCGGCGAGCTCGGCGGTGAGCAGGTGCTCGGCGACCCAGACCATCGACACTTCGAGGCCGGCGACACCGCGCACCTGGCCGCGATCGCGGAGGACTCCCGACACCGGCAGGATCAGCCCGAGGCCGTGGCGGTCGGCGTACAGCTCGCCCCAGGTCACCGAACCGGCGCGCACCGTGCCGGCGAGCGCCGACGTGTATTTCTTGCGTGCGCGTCCGTCGTAGCCGGGCTCGAAGCCACCGGCGCCAGGGAAGGAGATGTGGACGCCCGAGGCCGAGGTCATGAACGCGCGCACCGCCGGCACGCCGGTGTCGAGCAGGACCGCGCGGGCTTCGTCGTCCGACAGACGGTCGGCGTCGGGCGAGGTGGCGAGGAGCGTGTCGCGCATCGCGTCGCCGAGGCTGGCGCCGCGCCGGGCAACCTGAGCGGCCTCCCCGTCCAGGGTCACCCCGGGCGCCAGGTGAACGACCGCCTCGCCGATGCTCACCGGCCGGCCGTACCGTCGGGACTGGATCAGATCGTGGGGTCCCTGGCCACCGTCGAACGCTGTCGCGAGATAGAGCTTCCCGCCCGCCGGTTCGTCGCCGGGGTCGGTGCTCACGTCCGATCTCATCACCTCGCTGGCTCGTCCGACCAGGCCAGCGGCGGCGTTCTGCCAGCGCGCGAAGTAGCCATCGATCTCGTCGGCGTGGCGCGCGGCCACCACCGCGAGCGCCTGGTGGCGCGCGTGGCGGCGCATGAGCCCGGCCTGCGCCTCGCTGCGCACACGGATCTGCCAGGCCACCGCGCCCGCGCCGGCGGCGATCAGGGCGAGGATCGTGACCAGGGCGAGCATGCGATGACGTCCCAGCCAGCGCGCCGCGCGCTGGACCGGGTTGTCGGGGCTCGCCGTCACCGCCTCGCCGCGCAGGTAGCGCCGCACGTCCGCGCTCAGCTCGCGCACCGAGGTGTAGCGCTGGCGCGGGTCGAGCCGGGTGGCCATGGCGACGATGGCGCGCAGCTCGCGCGCGATGGGCAAGCGCGGACTCGACGAGATCAGCGGTGGGACGTAGCCGGCGCGGGCCATGGTCAAGGCGTCCTCGACGGTGCCGGCCGGCCGGGCCGAGCGCAGCGTGATCAGCTCGGCGAGGATGATCCCGAGCGTGAACAGATCGGAGCGCGCATCGAGCGACGAGACCTGGCCGTTGGCTTGCTCGGGCGACATGTAGCCCGGCGTCCCCATCACCATGCCGTCGAGGGTCTTGCCGTGGCCCGCGCTGGCCGCCGCGTCCGGCGCCATCGACACCGTGTCCTCGGCGGCTGGATCGCCGATCACGCGGAAGATGCCCCAGTCCATGACGTACACGTCGTTGAACAGCCCCACCATGACGTTCTCGGGCTTGAGATCACGATGGAGCACGCCCTTGTCGTGGGCGAAGGTCATCGCCTCGCAGATGCGCAGGAAGATGTCGAGGCGCGAGGCGAGTCGGCGCCGGGCTTCGGCCGCCCCGTAGCTGGGCGCCGCGGCGCGCCACTTCTCGATGTGGCCGGCGAGGTCGCGTCCCTTGACCAGCTTCATCGAATAGCCGAGCGTTCCGTCGTCGGCGAGCTCGAAGCCGTTGACCGGCACCACGTTGGGGTGATCGAGCTGGGCGGTGACCTGGACCTCGGTGAGGAACCGCGCCGACAGGTTCGGGTTCTGGTGATGCTCGGGCAGCAATCGCTTGAACGCCACCCGCCGCCGCAGCACCGGGTCGATGGCGACGTGGACCTCACCCATGCCGCCCTTGCCGAGCAGCTTGACCAGCTGGTGGCGTGGCGAGGTGCGCTCGGCGGCGCCGGTCGGGTCCGGCGCGGGCGCCGGCGCGCCAGTCCGTGGGTCCTGCGAACCGGTCGGAGCCCGCAGCGTCACCGCCGCGTGGTTCGGCACCGCCGGTCGGGCCTCCTCGAGCACGAACGTGCCACGGGGTCCGCGCGGACCGTCCCTCGGTTCGGATTCCATCCCGCGATCACATCAGAGGCGTCCGC
This sequence comes from Myxococcales bacterium, assembly GCA_005779305.1. Taxonomy (GTDB): domain Bacteria; phylum Myxococcota_A; class Polyangia; order Haliangiales; family Haliangiaceae; genus UBA2376. The sequence continues at coordinate 12,485 of SXJR01000189.1, read as the reverse complement.
GGTGCACAATCACCTCCAGGGGAGGATCTGGGGTCAGTACAGCTCGATGTCGTCGATGTAGACATCGAACGCGCTGGCGGTGTTCGACACGCCCCAGTCGATGGCCTGGAGCTTGGCACGGGCCAGCGCGGTCAGGCTCGCGGTCGTACCCCAGGTCGGTCGGTTGAGCTCGGTCCAGGCGATGTTCACCGTCTGCCACGTGGCGGTGACCGGGACGACCTTGTTGAAGTGACCGCCCTCACCGACGAGATCGCCGCCGAACAAGCGCGACTGGGTCTCGGCGGTCACCAGGCTCACGATGACCTTGCCGTTGAGCTCGCCGGTGTCGGTGACGTTGCCGCGGATGCGGAAGCGGATGCCGGTGTACGCGCTGGCGTCGTAGCAGGAGCCGGCGCCGTTGCCGCCGAGAAAGGCGAGGGTCACGCCGCTCCACGCCGCCAGCCCGGCGCCGCGGTAGCGCAGCGCCTTGTTGGTGGCGCCGTCGGCTGCGATGCCGACCTGCGCGGTCTGCGGGTACCACGACCAGCTCCCGGTGCGGCCGTCGGCCTGGCCGGGGTTGGGCAGGGTCTGCAACATGTCCTCGGTGCGCTCGAGGTTGTCCATGCGGCCCGGCGAGCCCGAGCCGGCGACCGTCTCGATCAGGCACACCGATGCCGCCGGCGTGGGCCGCGCGGTGAGCTGGATGCCGGGATCGATCTCGTAGCCCGGGTTGGAGCAGCCCGACAGCGCGACCGGCCCCCTGGTCGGATCGGCGGTGATGCTGTAGCGGCGCGGGCCCAGCTTGCGGCTGCGCACCTCGGCGCCCATCTGGGTACCGTCGACGCGGGGCACGTCCTCGGCGGTGGTGACGATGACGCTCACCGGGGTGGCGTACTTCACGCACTCGGCGCTGGTGGCATCGAACGAGATGCTGTCGCCCGTCACCGACGCCTTGCACGCCGTCCTGGCGTGCCGGTAGCGTACCACCGCGGTCGGCGGCGCCGTCCACAACACGCCCTTGTCCCAGGCGTCCTTGAGAAACGCGAGGTGGCGCTCGTAGGCCGAGAGCGCGATCGGGCCGAACCCCTGCGTGCTGGCGTCGGCGCCGTCGGCCATCACGGTGTGGAACTCGCGCAGCGCCCAGCCGCCGCGCTCCATCGCGTTGTAGGCGTGGACGGTCAGGATGTCGTCGGGGAAGAACAGCGCGTACTTGGAGTAGCTGCGCGGCCAGACGTCGAACTCGGCCTCGAGGTCCCTGAGCGGCTCGGCGCCGTTGACCGGCGGCATGTTGAAGCCGTCGTTGTCGTCGCGGTTGCCGGCGCGGGCGCCGAGGTGGCCGGAGGCGCCGACCGCGGCGATGGTCTGGCTGGTGAAGTAGTCGTAGGGGAACACGTAGAACGAGATCGGGTTGACGATATGGGCGTCGAACGCGGCCTTGGCGTCGGTGACCTCGTGCTGCGCGTTCTCGGGTGTGACCTGCACATGGGTGAACGAGTGGCTGACGATCTCGTGCCCGCGGCGCTCGGCGTCGGTGACCAGGTCCCAGACCGCGTTGTCCTCGCACTCGCCGGCGATCGGCGCCAGGCCGGCGGTGAGGCCGGCCCGCTCCAGCGCTGGCACGGCGTGATCCTGAATTCCGGAGTACTGGGCGCCGCACATGTCGTCGTGGATGAGCGAGTAGGCGCCCTTGGCGTCGTCGGGCCAGGTGGCGATCTTCTCGAGGGTGAAGGTGCCGGCGCCGGTGGCCTGGCAGGCGGCAAGGGCGGCGTCGACATGGCCGTCGTCGTCGTCGTCGCCGCCGCCCGCTCGCCCGCTCGAACATCCGCTCGGGACTGCGGCGCCCAGCAACGTGAACGCGGTGATCCGCGTCGCGGTCTTGATGGTCAGCATGTCGTCGTCTCCTGGGTACGCGTTGCGAAATGTCCGACAATTCCCGAGAGCCGACCCCGGACGTCACCAGTGGTCCCGGACACCTGAGTCACTGTTGAACGCTCGCTCACGCTCGCTATGGGACGATGAAGCAGTCGATCGTCGTCTCGACGTGGAAGTTCGAGGCGTCGGTGTGGCGCTCGGCGTGGAAGATGTCCATGCGGTACACGCGCCCGGTCTGGATGCCGAGCGCGGCGGCGCTGGCGTCGAGGTTCACGCTGCCGGGCAGCTCCGGGTGCAGGCCGCCCAGATCGATCGCGAGTTGTTCGTTGATGAACAGCCAGAGATCGTCGTCGCCCCGGAAGTTGAAGACCTCGCCGCCCTCGTATCGGAACGTGGTGTGGATCTCGGTCGTGAAATGGAAGTTGTGGGGCCGGCCCTCGTTGCCGAACCCCATGCCGTCGAGCGGGTAGAACGCGGCGCTGTCATAGGTGAAGCGCCCGGGCGAACTCTCGGTCAGCGCCAGCGGGATCGTGAACGCCTGGTTGACGCCGGCGGTGTCGTTGTACCACTGCGCGAACTGGCTCGGCCCCGCGGTGTGGGGGGTGGCGCCGCTCGGCGCGTAGACCGGCTTGCCGTCGCTGCCAAGCATGGCGCGGACCAGGCCGGGATAGGCGAAGTCGGAGTCGGAGGGCGGCTCGAAGTCGACGTGGGTGGTGGGCGAGAAGTCGCGAACGGTCGCGCGCAGCGCCCGGCAGTCGTCGAGCAGGGGATCGCCGTCGGTGCCGGTGCCGCCGGCGTCGGTCAGCGGCCGCCCGTCGCTGGCGCCGCCGGCATCGTCGTCGCCGAGCTGGTCGCTGGGCCCGCACGCGGCGAGCGCGGCCGCACCCAGCCCGATCAGAGCGGAACGGGGTTGCGGACCCACGACAGGATCTCCTGGTTCGAACGGACCCGGACCACCGGTTTGGAGATCGCGTAATCGAGGAACTCCTGGATCGCCGCCTGGCGTTCGGCGAGGGTCGCGTTGGGGACCGCGGTGTACTTGCTCGAGTAGTAGTCGGTGTGGGCGCCGAACATGAACGGCGCCCGATTGCCGGCGAGGCGCTGGTCGAGCGTGTACTTCAACGTGGCCAGGAACTCGGCCTTGGTCATGGCGAAGCTGACCCACAGGTTGTAGTCAAAGCCGGTGATCTTGCCGCCCTGGACATCGAACCAGCTCTGCCGCGCCTGCAAGCGGGCCCGCAGGCCCGACGGCACGCCGTACAGCGCGCACTTGTCGTCGGGCGGCACGATCACCGGGTGCACCGGCAACTCCCACAGTCCGGGATGGGGACTGATCGGCGTGCGGCTACCCCACTCGACCAGCACTTCGTGGCCGGGGCTGCCGTTGTCGAGGGTGTACGGCCACAGGTAGTCGGAGCCGTCCTGGTCCCACTGGTAGCCGTCCTCGATGCTGCAGTCGTATTGGAAGCCGAGCTCCTTCACCGCCGACAGCGTGGCGTCGTTGTACTCGAGGAACGGTGTGCGGAAGCCGACGATCTGCGCCGCAGTCGCGCCGATGCCCTTGGTGGGATCGGGCGAGAAGTTGACCTCGTTGGGATCGAACGGTTTGGTCAGCGAGTTGATGCAGGACTGGACCTCGGTGCGCCACTGAGCCAGCGAGAACGCCGAGCCGTGCTGGTGGCCCTGGGTGTGGTTGCCGATCTCGTGGCCGTCGGTGAGGGCGGTGCGCCAGGCGCGCTTCACGTAGGTCGGGCTCTCCGACTGCCACTGATCCATGTAGATCGAGGTCATGTAGTAGCTGAAGTGGACCGGCGACCCGTCCGGGTTCTGGCGGGCGCGGGCCATCGTGGTCGACCAGCTCAGGCCGCCGGTGCCGTTGGAGCCGTCCAACCCGGAGTAGGCGTTGTCGTCGAATCCGATCGACACGAACTGCGGCACCTGGCTGGACGTCAGGCCGCAGGGCGGGCTCGCTGACGGCGCCACGTTGTCGTTGCCGGTCCAGGCGCCCAGGCCGCCGCTACATACGCCGCCCCCGCCATCGGGGCCGCCGCCGCCGCCGCCGTCAGGGCCGCCACCGCCGCCACCGTCGCTGGTGGAGAGGCCGCTGTCGTGGTCGTCGTCGTCCTCGCCGCCCTCACCGCCGCCGGCGGCACAGGCCGCGAGCAGTCCGAGAAACAGGGTCGCGCGTCGCGTCGTCCGTCGCATGTCTGAGCTCCTTGCCCTCTCATGGAGGGCGGTGACCCCCGATCCGGGTCAGTCGATGTCCGGTCCGTCGTTGCAGACCCCGATCTCCATGATCAGGTGGAGCAACACGCGCTCCTGCGGGACCAGGTAGGCGTGGGTCTTCTGGGCCGTGTGGTAGGTCGAGTACAGGACCCGTCCGCAGCTCGGCTCGAAGGTGACGGTGTGCGGGTAGTACACGCCCTGGTAGTCGCCGGAGATCCAGGTCCTGGCGCTGGTGGTCACCGGCATCCCCGCCATGTCGGTGCCGATGCGCACCGTCGGCAGCTCGCGGATCAGGTTCCAGTTGCCCTCGACCACGAAGTCCTCGGCGTCGATCACTCCCTCGGCGTAGGTGCTGGGGAAGTCTTGTTCCTCGCCGCCGGCGGGGATGACCAGCGGCGCCTTCTGGCCGTCGAGCCACTCGGCCAGCGTTGGATCGGTGGCGCGGGCGTGCATCGCGAAGTGGCCGAAGTCGCCGTCACCGGGATCGATCGTGCCGGCCGAGGCCATGGCCACCGTGGTGTCGTGCTGCACGTCGAAGCGGATGAACTCCGGGAAGGCCGCGTCCTCCCACTCCGCCGACCAGTCGGTGACGTAGAGCTTGCCGCCGGCGGCGACGTAGTCGCGGATGTTCTGGCGCATGGCCGGCGAGGCCAGCGGCGCGACGTTGGAGTCGTAGTTACAGGGAACGAAGATGATGTGGTAGCGCTTCATGCGCTCGAGGTCGCTGAAGAGCTGGGTGATGGTCCCGCGATGCTGCGCGGTGAACGGCGGATCGATCGGGTTACCGTAGAGTTCGATGCGATCGGTGCCGGCGAAGCTGGCCTCGACGACGCGGCCGGCGCTGTCGAGGTCGAGCATCCCCATCTTGCCGAAGATGTCTTCGATGTGATCGGAGTCGCCGATGGCGATGGCGACCCGCGGCGTCCACGCGCCCTCTTGCGGCGCGTGCTCGGACGGCAGCGTGGTCTGCGATGCCGGCACGCTCAGGCCATGCGCGGCCGGCACGTTGATCATGGTCTCGCGGCGGAACTGCGCCTTCTCGATCACCAGGCGGTGCGGACCGGGCGCGACGCCGGCCAGCGTGAAGCGGCCCCTGGCGTCGCTGGCCACGAACACCGCCGGGTGGAGCTCGCAGCGATCGCAGTACACGCCGTCGGGGATCGCCGGCGGTGCCGTGTCGGCGACGTAGACCATCGCGCCCGCCACCGGGATCTCGTAACCAGCGGGCACCGCGCCGATCGCGTTGCCAGGCGCCCACACCACCCCCGTCACGCTGCCGGCCGGCGGCTGCGGGCCGGCGTCCCTTTGCCCGTCATCATCATCGTCATCGCCCTGCGACGTCGGTCCGCATGCGACGACCGACCACAGCACGATGGCGAGACGAAGGACGTATCCGCTCATTCCGTTCCTCCCAGAGCCACCGTAGCGACGCCGGTTCGGCCGCCGTGGCCGGTTCCGCTCGGGTCCATGGCCTGAACCTGCGTGCACTTCGACCGGATCGATCCAGGAAGGTGATGGGAACGGTCCACCCGCCTGGGACGGTGAACGCCACTGTGTCTGCATGTCGATCACGCGTCAGGTTCCTCTCCTCTTCGTCCTCGGATGCGGCGCCGGCGGTCCTGGCGGACCGGGTGGCGGTGGCAACAACTCCGACGGTGGTGCGCCCGCCGTCTGTACCGGCGGTCTCGGCGAATGGACCGGGCACGACAATGTGCGCGCCTCGCAGCAACCGCCCTGCGGCCTGACCCCGGACCAGGTGCCCCAATTCGTGTCGATCGGCTTCGACGACAACGGTCAGGTCGGCGGCATGACCTGGGCCGTCGCCATGCTGGCCTCGCGCGGCAAGGCCAGCTTCTTCCTGACCTCGTCGTATGCCCAGGCCAGCGCCTGGAAGGCGGCGTACATGGCCGGTCACGAGATCGGCAACCACACCGTCTCTCACGCCACCGACCGCAACGTCGGCAAGCCGCGCTGGCTGCAGGAGCTGAGCGACTGCAACACCTACATCACCGGTACGCTCGGCGTGCCCGCCGCCGAGGTCGTCGGCTTCCGGACGCCGTTCCTCAAGTACGACGATGACACGCTCGCCGCGGTGCACGAACTCGGGTTCCGCTACGACACCAGCATCGAGGAAGGCTACGAGTGGGACGACGACGCCAACGGCGGCGCCGGCGGCCCTCAGGACGGAACCAACTTCTACTGGCCGTACACCCTCGACAACCGCAGCCCCGGCCACACGACGCAGGTCGAGTGGGGCGAGGGCCTGGTCGAGATCCAGCCTCATCCTGGCCTGTGGGAACTGCCCGCCTACGCGGTGGTGGTCCCCCCCGACGACAAGTGCGAGCAGTACGGCGTGCCCCGCGGCCTGCGCGCCTCGCTCAAGACCCGCCAGTCCTGGTTCGATGTCGAGAGCGGTCTCATCACGGGCTTCGACTACAACCTGTGGGCGTCGACCTCGGTGGGTGGCTTCGCCATGACCAAGGCCGAGTTCGTCGCCACCCTGAAGTACACGCTGGATCAGCGCCTGGCCGGCAACCGCGCGCCGCTCCTGTTCGGCGCCCACACCGACTACTACGTCGCGTCGTGGAGCTCGAACTCGCCGGGGACGCCGTCCGAGCTGGATCGTCGCGCCGCGATCGAGGAGGTCCTCGACTACTCGAAGTCGAAGCCCGAGGTCGAGATCGTCTCCTACGCTCGCGTCCTCGAGTACGTGCGCAACCCGACGGTGCGCCAGAAGGAGTCACAACCATGATGCGTCTCGTGATGTTGCCGGTGGTCGGACTGGTCCACGTCCTCGACGGCGTGCTCGCCGATGTCGATCGCTACCTCGTGCATCGGCTGCACGAGGAGCTGCGCGCGACCAGAGGACCCGACCGCGCGATCAACAAGCGAACCGGCAACCGGCAACCGGCGACAGGCAACAGGCAATCATCAGGTCCGAGACCCTAGAACGTCAGCCGCGCGCCGAGCCGCGCCGCGAAGGGCGGCGTGCGGAGCTCGGCGTTGCGGAAGTTGCGGTTGCGCACCGGCGACGCCGGATCGTCGGGTTCGTTGCCCTCCCAGTCCTGGGTCTTCACGAACACCAGGTCCTCGCCGTCGCCGCCGAGCACAGGGTTGAGGTTGTCGTGGCTGTAGGTCTCGTCGAGGTAGGTCGGGGCCTGGCGGTTGATCACGTTGAAGAAGTCGGCGAACACCTCCAGCGACGTGCCGTCGTGCTTGCCGAACCTGCGCCCGAAGCCCAGGTGCAGGTCGAGGCTGGTGTCGACGCCGGTGCGGCCCATGGCGCCGCGGGGCAGAACGAACGACTCGTCGAAGCCGTACATGTTGTTCGAGGCCAGCGCGTCGACCGGCGTGCCCGAGGCGATGCGGAAGCGGGCACCGCTGGTGAGCTCGCCTGCGCCGAGATCGGTCACGTGGTAGCCGTCGACCTTGAGATCGTGCGGACGGTCGTTGGGCAAGGGACCGCTGCGGTTGCCAAGCAGCTCGATCAGATCGTACTGGGCGGTGATGTTGGGGTTGATGGCGCCGCTGTCGGGTGAGTACAGGCCGGGGAAGTTGCCGCGCGTGCGCGAGAACGTGTACGAGCCCTGCAGGAAGAAGCTGTCGCCGAAGCGCTTGACCGCGGTGAGCTGGAGAGCGTCGTGCACGCGCGTCGGCCTGTCGAACTTGCGGATGCCGGTGAAGACCTCGAGCTGGTGCTCGAGCCGGGCCCGCTCCACGGGATCGGCGGTGGCGTCGATGCGCGCCTGCAGCCGGGCCTCCTCCTCCGCTGGGAACTCGCCGGGATTGGACAGGATGTAGGTCTCGGTGTTGTCGGGCGACACGTCCTCGAGCACGCGGCCCAGCCGGCGATCATGGAACGACACGCCGATCTTGAGATCGTCGAGCAGCGCGACCTCGACGCCGATGATGGCCTCGTCGAGGTACTGGGCCTGCACGCCGGGTGCGACCAGGACGCCGCTGCCGTAGACGTTGGAGCCCAGCGCTGGCGACTCGCCGCTGGCCTCGCAACCGGGGCCATCGGGGCCGCCGACGCCGTCGACCGGGCCGCCGCACTGGGCCGGGTCGAAGACGCGCCTGTAGGTGGTCTCGCCGCCGAAGTTGATGCTGTTGAGATCCATCGGCACCGACTCGTAGAAACGACCCCAGTGGCCGAAGAGCTTGGCCCGGCCCTCGCCGGTCCAGTCGTAGATGACGCCGACCCGCGGCGCCCACATGCCGGTGAGCCGCATCGCGTCGGAGCCACGATACTCGCCGGTGAACGGATCGACGGTGTCCTGGAGCTGGCGGGCGTAACGCAGGCGCTGCTCCTCGTAGCGCATGCCGACGTTGAGTGTCAGGCGCGGCACGACCTGCCACGAGTCACGCACGTACGCCGCCCAGTTGACGGTGTTGCCGATGACGTCGGTGGGGCCAAGTAGCTCGCAGGCATAGCGGGTGTCCTGATCGGTGTCGGGACACATGTCGGGCAACCCATCGGGGTTGCCCGCGGGCGCCAGGCGCACGTAGCGCGACGCCACGGTCTCGCCGCCGCTCCAGTCGGTGGGCAGCATGACGTCGTAGGCGACGTCGCCGCTGGTGCCGCGGCGAGAGCGCAGGCGATTGTCCTCGAGATCGAGGCCGGCCTTGACCTCGTGGTGACCGAGGCCCTGGAAGCGCTGGGTCACCCCCAGGCGAGCGCCGAAGCGCTCTTCAGTGGCGTCGTCGAGCGCGCCCGGGCCGCCGATGGCGTAGCCGACGCCTTCGTCGGGGCAGTTGGCGATCATCGGGAACGGATCGTCGGGGCCGCCGTCGCGGCAACCTTCGACGGTGCGCGCTGACTCGCCGCCCAGGCCGCCCCAGGTGCCCAGATCGCCGTAGAAGAGGTTTTGCCGGGGCAGGTCGCGCGCCGAGGCGAAGAGTGGATCGCGGCGCGCGCTCGAGCGGTGCCAGCCGACCAGGGCCTCGATCTCGGTCTTGCTATCGAAGAGCTTGGAGGTCCAGCGCGCGGCGACGTCGGTGGTCAGGGCGTGCGCGCGGAAGCGGGTGGCCTCCGGGAGGCCGTCGACGCCGAGGTCATCGCCCCGCGCCGGCGTGCCGGTGATGCCGATCTGACCCTGGTGAGCTGGTGTGACCGCCAGGTTGAGCTTGGCCACGAACGGATACGACGACGTCCGCACGTCGATGCGCTGGCGATCGAGCTCCTCGAAGATCAGGAAGCCGGTCTCGGGATCGACGTCGGCCACGCCGTCGCCGTCGGCGTCGACGCGGCGCTTGGTGACGCGGGCCAGGCGCTCGTGCTCCCGGCGGGGCGCCAGCCCGACGTAGAACCACAGCCGGTCGCGCACCACCGGACCGCCCAGTTCGAAGCCGACGTCGGCGTCGTAGACCACGTCACCCTCGGTGTCGATCGACGACGACTGGGTGGGCGTGGGCGCGGCGCGGGCGACGAGGAGGCCGGAGCCCGCGTAGCCGAAGATCGAGCCCTTGAACTGGTTCGAGCCCGACCTGGTGACCACGTTGACCACGCCGCCGGTCGAACGCCCGAACTCGGCGTTGTAGCCGCCGGTGATGATCTCGGTCTGCTCGATGAACTCGTTGACGATCGGCGAGCCGACCTGGCCGTAGAGCAGGGTCGTGGTGTTGACCCCGTCGACGATGTACTGGTTCTCCAGCGAGCTCGAACCCGAGAACGACACGCCGGCGTCGTCCGAACCGCTGCCCGCGGCCGCGGTCAGCACGTCCTCGTAGCTGCGGCCGACCGGAAGGCGGCGGGTGTACTCGGGGTCGATGATCACGCCCTGGGTGGTCGAGCTGGGATCGATCGCGGGCGCGCGGCCGTCGATGGTGATGACCTCGCCCACCGCCCGCGATGTGTCGAGTTCGACGAACCCGGGCGTGGTTCGGTTGGCCGCGACGTCCACGGTGCGGCGAACCGCCACCTCCGCGAAGTAGCAGGTCACCACGTACGTGCCCGGCGGCAGGTTGGTGATCTTGTAGCGGCCGGTGTCGTCGGTGATCGCGGCCTGACTGCCCTGCATCGCCGGCGAGGTCGCGACCACGGTGACGGCGATCAGCGGCTCCCCGGTCTGGGCGTCGGTCACCACACCCGAGATGGCGCCGGTGGTCAGCCCCTGCGCCGCCACCCCCGCCGGTGCGATCACGATCATGAATGCGATGAACCACTTCATCATGGCGCCACCTCCTTCTTTCCGGTCGTGGTCCACACGATGACGTGGTCCTCGGCGAGGGTGTCGTCGTAGCGGTTCTTGAGCCCGTCGCGGCCGCTGGCGACGGTCACCTTGTATTCGGTCCCCGGTTCGAACCCGCCGGTCACCGTGATGGTCACCGTGGCCGCGTCGTCCTCGGCCATCGCCGGCGATAGATCCTCGAGCTCGTGGCCGCCGGCGCTCACCCGGATCGCGCCAGTCACAGTGTCCGGCGCCAGCTCCGAGTTGAGCAAGATCGTGATGGTCGCGTCGCTGGATTCCTCGCCGTGCAGCGCCACCTCGGTGGCGCCGTCGTGAGGCTCGCTGGCAGCCAGCATGAAGTCCTCGACCCCGAAGGTGATCGCTGCGGTGTCACCGGGAGTGCAGGTGCCGTCGCGCTCGGCGCAGATCCCGAGGCCCTGCTTGTCGACCACGTCGGCGCCGAATCCGAGCGTGCAGCGCGCACCTGGCCGCATGCCCTCGGCCGGCACGATGGCGATGGCGGGTCCCAGCGAGTCGGTCCCGACCGAGCCGCCGGCGATGCGCTGGCTGCCGGCCGGCTGGTAGTAGCTGCGTCCGCGATCCAGCGGCACCGCGACGCCGTCGCAGGTCAGCACCACCGCGCCGTCGATCAGGCGGGTGTCGTCGATGGCGCCGTCGCCGTTCTCGTCGAGGATGCCGACCGGGCCGGCGTCGCCGAGGCAGACCGTCTCGCAGCGCGACAGATCGGCGCCGGCGCAGCGCGCGATGTCGTCGATGTCGGTGCCGACCGGGACCGAGCTCCACGAGCCATCACTGCACGGGATCTCCTCGAGACCATTGCCGCGCAGGAGCTCGTCGACCACCACCCGGATGCGCTGGCCGTCGCGCGCCACTGCCGCGCCGACCGCGCGGTCGTCGATTTCCTGATCGATGTCGGCGTGGTCGCCGAACGCCAGCCGGGCCCTCAGCTCGACGTGCGGGTGGCCCTCGTCGTCGGGGACGGACACCCGCTCGCGGGCCAGCACCTGCAGGATCCGCGGCGGCCCGTCCGTCTCGAGCGGGTCAATCGCGTCGCCGCCACACCCATGACCCAAGATCAACACCGCAATGATCGACGTGCGCATCCCTCGTTGCTCCTTGCTTGTGGGCTCGGAGCATCGGGGTGGCGTCGCGGCGCGGTCTCGCGCCTTTCAATCGCCCTCGTGGTCGCTTCGGATCACGGCGCCTGGTCGTGATTCTTGGTCGACGTGACCTTGCCGTTCTCGTCGTACCAGGTCCAGATGCCGACCTGCTTGCCCTGCGTGTAGCGGCCCCGGTACGAGACCTTGCCCGACGGGAAGTAGCCGATGTCCTCGCCGTCGATGCCCAGGGGGCCATAGGTCTGGACCACCGCGACCGCGCCGTTGGGATGGAACGACGTGAACGTGCCGTCGTAGGTCCCGTTCTTGTAGTGGATCTCGTGCGAGCGCTGGCCGTTCATCTGGTACGTGGTCCACACGCCGGTGAAGTTCTTCGGCGGATCGACCCAGACGTCCTCCATCGACTCGATCAGGCTGCACGCGATCACGGTGTCGTCCTTGTGGATGAAGCCGCACTCGAGCATCCACAACCCGTCGAGCTGGTACATCTGCGAGTATCCGCCGCCGCTACCGGCTCCCGGCCCGAGCTTCGCGTCCGCCGGCAGCCGCTTCATCACCGAGGCCTTGCTGTCGCCCTTCTTGATCGCCTTCAGCATCGGCTCCCACGTCGAGCGCGGCGGCGCCAGGTACGCTGCGCGCACCTCCACCGCCGCGGCATCACGTACCCGCTGATCGGGCGACCGCAGATCCGCGACCGTGAACGGTCCCGTCGGCGCCGGCCCCGGATCCGGGCTCGGGCTCGGGCTCGACGCCGCGATCGCGTCCGCGAACACCGAGGCCAGCCGCGCGCGCAGATCCACGCGCCGAGCGTAGCGTCGATCACAGGCCGATGGCCGGTCGGGCGCCGCGACCGGTGATAAGGTCCGGGCCGCATGGACGCGCCCGTCGCCTCGCCCGAGACCTTGTCCCCCGTGCGGGCCCGCCGGCTGCCCATGGGCCTCGAGCTGGCGCTCGTGGTGCTGGTCGCGACCGCGCTGCTCCTGCCCGGCGTCTGGCGCTACAGCCTGGTCGACCCGTGGGAGACCCACTACGGCGAGGTCGCGCGGCGCATGCTGAACGACCACGACTGGGTCCACACCGACTGGCAGAACGAGGGCTT
>SXJR01000188.1 GCA_005779305.1 Myxococcales bacterium | reverse complement strand
GTTCTCGCCATTGACCGAACAAGAACTCCCCCGACTGGTGAAGCGCCTCCCGGGACCGCTGCCACGACCACCCTCGCCTCCCTGGGACCAGACCGGCGGCTGAGCTACGCGAAGCGATCGATCCTGCCGGCCATCGACTGGGCCTCGGTACCGAGCCCGCCCGCTGAGCCGACGCCGTCCGCCGCCGATCTGCGCTACCGTCGGCGCATGGCGCGTTCTCCTCGTACGCGATTCGCGGCTCCCTTCGTGGTGGTGGTGACGGCGGCGGGCGGGTGCTCGGATGGCAAGCAGAGCGGCGGGACCACGAAGCCCGACCCGAAGCCGGAGTCGCAGATGTCGTGGCGGGTCCGGCGCACGCCCGATGGCTGCCAGGCAGACCAGAACATCAAGTGCCCGCCGCCCGACGTGGCGACGTGCAATCCGCCGGCGCCGATGGCCATGCCCTGCCCGCCCGAGGCCACCGGGGACTCGTTCCTGGTGGTGTCGGCCGACGGCAAGTCCTGCTTCCTCGAGGGCGGCACGATCGCCGTGACCTGCCCCAGCTATGACTACCGGCCGCCGCCGCCCGCCGTCGACGCCGGCGTCGTCGCCGCCGCGATGCGCCGCTGGGACATCCAGCGCGGCAAGGCCGACTGCTTCGCGGCCGACGACCCGTGCACGCGCATGCAGCGCAAGCCCGGCGATCCCATCCCGCCCTGCAACCCGCCCGAACCGATCAAGATCGCCTGCCCGCCCGAGCACGTGATCGCGATCGTCGAGACCGCCAAGGACACCTGCGAGACCCACAGCGAAGCGAAATGCGATCCCGGCGTGAAGTGCAACCCGCCGTCGCCGGCGAAGGTGGAGTGTCCGCGTTACTGAGCCGACGATGCCTGCCTCGGCCATCGCCGCCGCGTTCGCGTTCACCGCCGCACTCGCGCTCGCCTCCGCACTCGCGCTCGCGGCCTGCGATAGCCCGCGGCCGCTGGCGCGTTTCGAGCGGGTCCGCGACCTGGCCTGTAGCTGCAAAGATCTGCCCTGCGCCGAGGACGCCGAGCGCAAGCTGGCCGGGGCCATCGAGCACGATCGCACGCAGTACGAATCGACCCCGGGCCAGGTGCCGGTCATCCACGCGACCCGGCGCTGCCTGACGACGGCGTGGCGCGCGGCGCAGTCGCCCGCGCTGTTCCTCGCCGAGTCCGAGGCCGACCAGCCGGCTCGCGGCCCTGGCCCCTGCCCCAACTTCCTCGAGGTCGCGCACCGGATCATGACCTGCGATCGGACGCCGCTGTCGGCGCGAACCCGCGTCGCCGAGCAGGTGCTCTCGCTGCGCGCGTTCTGGGACGCCGACGGCAAGCCGCTCAAGGCCGAGCTCGAGCTCTACGACGAATGTCTGTGGCGCCTGTCGAGCACCCTCGGCGTCGAGAACTGCCGGTAGTGAGACGGTCCAGGTCCACGTCGACGTCCACGCTCACGAGATCGTCAACGACCACGATCACGTCCACGACGACGACCACGACCGCGCCCCTCGAGCGGAGTCGAGGTTGCCCGCCGTGGACGTCGACGTGGACCTGGACCTGGACGCTCCGGCGCTCACCTGACCGGTGCCGCTAGCAGCCGGGGCGGGTCGAGGTATCGACCGGCGCGGTCGACGGCAGGATCATGCGCAGGTAGGCGTACTCGTCCTCGCAGAACATCGCCGGGCCCTGCCCGTTCAAGATCGCGCGCTCGGCCAGCGGCCGGTCGGCGCCGCCGTCCATGAGCCGGTTGGGTTCGTCACCGAAGTTGTGGAAGCCGTCGCCGAATGGGTTGGCCAGCCCGAGGCTGTGGCCGATCTCGTGGGCGAGCGTGGTGCCGATCAGGGAGCCCATCGCCCACACGGCGCAGCCGATGCGGGTGCGGCGGTCGCTCGACGGGCAGCCCTGGCCGTCGACGGCCGGCAGGCCGCCTATCAGGTCCTTGCTGACGATGATCTCGCCGCGATCGGGGCGGAACGGATCGAACAGATCGTCGAACAGCCTGTCGGCGCCGGGCAGCGAGTCGCCGCTGACCGGGTGCATCGAGAAGCCCATCAGCGACTCGATGAACACGCCGCCGTAGCCGGGATAGCCGTCCTGCTGGGTGAGCGCGTTGACGCCGCCCAGCCGGTCGTGCAGGCGGACGTTGCCGACGTCCTTGCCCGGCGAGTTGTCGTAGCCGAACAGGCCCTGGCCGTTGGGATCGGGGCCATGGATCTCGACCACCGAGAACAGCGCGAAGTCGGTCGGCGCCTCGGTGCGCAGGTCGAGGTTGATCGTGTCGAAGGCGGCGCGGACCACGGCGAGCACGCGGGCGCGGATCGGTTGATCGACCGCGCGCAACCCGAACACGCGCAGGCTCTCGACGTACGACGGCTGGAAGTCGAGGAACACGACCTGCTTGACCGGCGCGATGCCCAGCGTCACCGCCCGGGTCGGTCCCACCACCTGATCGCCCATGTAGCGCACGATGGGCTGGATGGTTCCGGTGAACGAGCCGGTCACCGTGCGCAGGTCGATGGCCATGCCCAGCGCGTCGCTGGGCGAGATCACGTAGCGCACCCGGTTGCCGGTCTCGTACTCGGGGATGAGCAAGAGGTCGACGTTGGCGCCCTGGGGCGCGCCGGTGGGACGGAAGGTTCCGACCAACCGGACCTCGGTCGAGGCGCCAGCCTCGCCGCCGACGAAGCCGCCGCCATCGATGAGCACGTACTGGCCGAGGCTGGCGACCGGCGGCGTGACCTGGAAGATCTGGGCGCTGACCAGGTCGTAGCTGACGGCGATCGGATCGGCGGCGATGGTGTTGCCGCCGGCGTGGCGGTTCTCGACCACCACCTGGCCCATGAACTGGCCTTCGCGGATGCCGGCGATGGCGGGCACGAAGCGGAACGTGGCCAGGTCGCGCGAGTACGGCTCGGCCGGCTGGAGCGAGATGGTCTCCTCGCTGACGGTGCTGCATGACGGCGCGCCGGTGGCGCGGAAGCAGCCGGTGACGCGGGCCACGGTGTCGCCCTCGTTGCCGCCCAGCAACATGCCGCGGCCGGTGACCATGACCTCATCGTTGACGAACAAGACCCCGCCGGTCTGCACCGTCGTGATCTCCGGCGTCAGCTCAGCAGCGACGTCGAGACCGAGGGAGAAAGGCTGGCTCGCGTAGGTCTTGCCGTCGACCGCCGAGACCACGTCCATGACCGCGTCGCCGGTGAAGCGCACCACGCCGCCGGAGGCGCCCAGCGCGGCGATGATCTCGGCGTCGACCTGGGCGGTCATGTGATCGTAGTCGACGAACGCCGCCGGCAGCGCCACGTCGACCGAGCGTCCGCCCGAGCTGCCGCGCAGGCGCAGCGTGCTCTCGCCCCACTCGGCGGCGACGAACGAGTCGCCGCCGATGTCGATCGTGGTGCCGGTGATGACCACGCCCGGATCGATCGAGCTGACGGCCAGGCTCTCGAGCCCGACGTCGGGCGGATCCGACGACGCGCACCCGCTCGCGGCGGCCGCCACGGCGAGCACCAGGCCGAACCCACGGGCAACTCGGATCACGGCACCTCGATGCGGATGCTGTAGGCGTTGGACGAGTTGTTGTAGCCCTCGATGACCACGTAGTACGTGCACAGGGTCGAGCAGGCCGCTGGCGCCGTGAACGTGAAGTGCTCGTTGGAGTCCGCGCCCTGGCCGTTGTTGAACTGGCAGGTGCCCGGCGACTGCACGGAGCACGGGGTGAGGTCCATGCTCATGCTGTTGTAGAGGTGGATATCGAGATCCTGGGTGGCGCTGGCCTGGGTGAACGTCAGATCGACGGTCAGGACCTCGGCGTTGAAGAGCAGCACCCGGTACCAGTCCTTGTCGCCCGAACAGATCTGGTTATTCGCCGACGTGAACACCGGGTAGATGATGCCGCGCGCATCGGTGGCGTTGTCGTCCGGCTCCTGGGCGTCGTCGGTGCAGACCATCGGGCAAGCCCCGGCGGCGCGGGTGTAGGTCAGCGAGTAGTCGTTCTCCATGCCGGCGCCCCAGGCGTAGACCCGCACGTAGTAGGTGCCGGGCGTGAGGCACTTGCTCACCATCTCGGTCGAGGTCGGGCCGGTCGCCGAGGCCAGGCGCACGCCGGCCGAGTCGTAGAGGCCGAGGTCGAGGTCGGACACGGTCTGGCCGACCAGGTTGAACGTCACCGTGGCGTCGGCGGTGAGGATGATCGGGAACCAGTCCTCGTCGTCGTTGGATCCGTCGGGCAGCGGGCACGACGTGAACATGTAGGTGTCGGGATCGAGATCGGGTAGCGCCGCGGCTTGAGTGCGGCTGTCGTTGTCTTCGAAGAAGTCGTCGGTGCAGGTCGTCGACACCGAGCACGAGCCGCTCGACGGCACGCACTGGCGCGCGCTGGCGCCGTTGACCGACGTCACCGGCGAGGCCGAGCAGGTGTAGCCGGCGCCGCACTCAGCGGCGGTGGTGCACGACCTGAGGCAATGGTTAGCGCCGCCGACCTGCACGCAGTTGTCATCGGCGTCGCCGCACTGGATGTCGGCCGAGCAGGTCGCGCACAGCCCCAGGTTGCCCATGCCGCCGGGGTTGGTGACCACCATCTGGTGGGCCGACGACGCCGGACTGCGGGTCTCGTGATCGCACGAGCCGATCTCGTCGTCGTCGTCGTTGGCGACGATCACGTAGTGGAGCGTGCGCATCGTGCCCTGGGGCATCGTCGCCACCGGGTTGGGCACGTCGGCGGCCCAGGTGCCCGAGGTCATGTTGCCGCTGATCAGCAACATGGTCACCTGGGTCATGGCGCCGAGGTCGGGCGGGTTAGCCGGCGCGGTGGTGCTGTAGTAGAGCAGCGGCGGCTGGCGCAGCCCCATGTCGTCGGTGATCGCGGCGTCGATGGTGAGATCGACGATCTGCGACACGTTCATCGGCGCGTGGGTGATGACCGGCGGGTTGCCGGGGCAGTTCATCGGCGGCGGGCGGCGCAACACCACCAGGTAGTTCTTGATGGTCTTGGGGTTGTCGCTGTCGTCGGCCGAGAGCGTGAGCGTGTAGCGATCCTCGGCGTCGATCTGATCGCGAGTCGGGCACCAGCGCCAGCTGGCCGCGAACGGTCCGGTCTGATCGAGCGTCGCGCCCTCGATGACCGGCTCCTCCTGCGCGATCGTGACCGCGACCGAGTCCTGATCCTCGACCAGCACGGCGATGTCGAGGCAGTCGCGCACCGCCAGATCGAGCGTGGTGCCGGTGCCGAGCGGTTCACGGAACACCGGCACGGTCTCGGCCCCGATCGCCGAACGGACCTCGATCGTGACCGGCAGCGTGGCGGTGTTGTCGCCGTCGGAGGCAGTGAAGTCGAAGTGCCACTCGCCGACATCGGCGGCCACCGGCCGCCAGCGGAAGGTGCCGTCGCCGGCGGGGGTGCGAGTGATGCTGGCGCGGTCGGCCAGGTCGGGGACGTCGGACGAGAAGTTGAACTCGATGGTGTCGCCGTCGGGGTCGGTGGCGCGCAGCGGCAGCACCAGCTCGGACCCGACCGCCACCACCTGGTCGCCCACGTCCTCGAGCTCCGGCGCCGACCCGCCCCCACAGGCTACGAGAGTAGCCAGGGCAGACATCAGCGTCGGGGTGATGAGGCGATAGGCAGCGGTCCCCTGCATGGGATTTCCTCCAGTTGGGAATGGTATCCCACTCCGCGGGCAGCCCTAAAGGCAACACTTGGGCCATCGGGCCTCGGGCCTGGGGCCTCGGGCTCGGTCCGACCGCGAGACCTAACGCGTAGTGACTACCGGCACAGGGCGGCCATGGCGGCGTGGTCCTCGCTGATCGCGAACCGCACCAGCTCGGCCACGGCGTGGTGCGACATGCCCGCCTGCAGATCCGACGCGCCCATCCGTGCCAGCAGGATCCGTAGTGGCGCCGCGGCGCCGCCGGCGGCGATGAGCCCGGCCCGGTGCGCGGCGGTCTCGAGATCTCGCGCCAGCACGCGGTGATCGAAGGAGGCAGCGTGGATGCCGAGCGCGTACGGACGCAGTTCGCTCATCAACCCCGACGGCACCAGGCGTTTCAGGCGCTGCAACTGCGACGCTACCTGATCGTTGTCGACCGCCAGGTACGGCAGGTCGGGCTGGAACAGCCGCAGCAAGGCGACCACCAGCACGCCAAGCTCGTCGACAGGCAGGCGGGCGGCGATCGCGAGCTGGGCCCGCGCCAGCACCAGCGCGCCGCCAGCGGCGAAGCGCACCGTGCTCAGGCGATCGGGACTGGCCACCTCGCTGCCCAGCACCAGCGAGATCGGGCTGGTCGGCTCGGCCACCATCGCGAAGGGCTGGCGGTTCGACACGTAGACGTCGATCTCGCCCAGGCCGAGCGCGTCGGCGACTTCCTGGGCCGTGGCGGCGACCGGGCTCTGCTGCGGGCGCAGGCGATCGCCGCGGGTGACGCCGTAGGGGCGCAGGTCGATGCCGACGTGTTTGGACAGCCGCTCTCCGAGGAGCCCGAAGATCTGGCGCAGCTCGGGCGAGATCGACCGCGGCCACAGCACCTCGTCGATCTCGGGGCGGGTCAGCCCGACCAGGTTGGCCGGCGGCAGCGCCGGGGCGCCGCCGGGATCGACACCGTGGAAGCGGGCCAGATCGGCGGCGGCGATGGCGACCGCGCCCTGACCGGCCACGCCGGCATCGTGACGGGCACGGGCGACGCGGGCGATCACCTTGAGCGCGGTGGCGTCCTGGCCGCCGCCCAGGCGATTGCGCATCGCGGCCGCGACCAGGCCGAGGTGCACGCGGATCGAGGCGACGTCGCCGGCATCCTCGTAGAACTTGATCAGCGCCGTCAGCGCGACGTCGCTGTCGGGCGCGGCGTCGACGGCGAGCTGGTAGGCGCGCTCGGCGCGGCGGCGATCGCCGAAGCCCTCCGCGAAGATCCTCCCGACCCGATGCAGGTGCGCGACCTTGCGGGCCGGATCGGTCTCGTTCTTGACCAGGCGTTCGCAAGCGCCCAGCGCCAGCTTCCACTGCTGGGTGGCGATGCCGAGATCGGCGAGGCGCTCGAGCGCGTGTTCGTCGTCGGGATCGTAGGACAGCACTCGCTGGAAGGCGGCGAACGCGGCCGGCGGATCGGGTAGGCGCTCGGCGTGGATGACGCCGAGGCGGAAGTAGATATTCCGCAGGGTGTGGGGATCGCGCTCGAGGCGGGCGCGCTGATCGAGCGCGGTCGCGCACTCGGCCCACGCGCCCAGCTCCCAGGCGATGTCGGACAGGGCGCCGATGGCGCGTACGTCGGTGGGGGCGGCGTCGACGATGGCGCGGTAGTGCCGCTTGGCGGCGTCGCGGTTCTCGAGGAAGTTGCGCGAGATGTCGGCGATGGCGCGATGGAGGGCGAGCTGCTCGGCGCGATCGTCCTCGACCAGCAGGCGCTGCTCGAGCAGTTCGGCCAGGCGCTCATGCTCGCCTTGCTCGTCGAGCAGGACGCGAAGACGAACGAAGGCGTCGGCGTGGCGGGGATCAGCGTCGAGCGCCGCCCGTAGCGCGTCGGCGGCGCGCTCGCCTGCCAGCGCGCGATCCATGAGGGCGACACCGGCCAGGTGATGGAGGCGGGCGCGGGCGCCCATGTCGCTGGTCAGCGCGGCCTCGCGGGTGGCGGCCTCGGCGAAGTCGACCCAGAGCTGGCCGCGCAGCGCGGCCTCGCGCCAGCCCTCGAGGGCCGGCACGTGTCCGCCGCGCAGCTCGTCGGCGGCCTTGAAGTGGGCGAGCGCTTCGTCGATCCGGCCGAGATCGGTCAAGGTCTCGCCGCCGCGGGTGAGGAACGCGGCGCGGGTGCGCGGGTCGTCGACGAAGTACGCGGCGATGGCGTCCTCGAGCGTGGCCAGATCCGGCGAGCTGCCGGCGCGTCGCACCAGCGCCTCGAGGTGGAACAGGGCCTGGCGGGCGCGCGGCGCGCGTTCGACCACCACCTGGAAGGCCAGGCGCAGCTCGTCGTCGGGACGCTCCAGCTTCTCGAGCAGCTGGGCGCGATCCATCGCCAGCGCGATGGCGTCGTCGCCTGGCGTGCCGGGATCCTGGGCCGGGAGCACCGCGAGCTGGCGGCCGCGCAGGCGCGCCAGATCCCCCCAGCGCTGATCGATGATGTAGGCCCGCTCCAGTTCGCGCAGCACCGCGTGGCGGGTGGGATCGGCGTCGGCCGCCGACTCGAAGCCGATGAGCGCGCTGGCCGCGTCCTCACGCAGATCGCGATCGACGCGAGCCAGGGCCTCGTACGCGTCGGCCCTGGCCGCCGGGTCACCGGTGTCCTCGGCGAGACGCAGCTCGGCGAGCGCGAGCGCGGCGACCGGACCGGCCTCGCGCACCGAGCGGGCCACCCGCGTGAGTGGCTCGGTGACCAGCGGATCCTGCGGCCGCAGATCGAGCGCGCGCCCGTACAGCGAGAGCGCAGCGACGGCGTCGCCCTGCCCCGCCGCGTGATCGCCGTCGCGGACGAGCCGGGCAAAGGCGTCGGGTCCCCTGGGCACGTCACGGCTGAGCCGGGTGGGACCGGCGGCGTCGCCGAGGCGGCGGCGGGCGCTGGCCTGGAGATCGTGAACGAAGCCGAGCTCGGGCTGGGATTCGCCGACCCGAGCCAGCAAGGCAGCGGCGCGCACCGGATCGTCGCCGCGATCGAGCAGGATGCCGGCGGCGCGGTAGCACATGAGAGCGGCCTCGACCGGCGAGCGCGCGGCGATGGCGATGGCGTGATCCTCGAGCGCGGTGGCGGCGTCGTTCCAGTGGCCGGCCCGCGCCGACAGCGCCAGCGCGGTGGCGAAGCGACGCGGATCGTCGGCCGGCATCTCGCGCAGGATCTCGTCGGCGCGGCCCCAGTCGGGCTCGCTGGTGGCGACGGCGGTCCGGGCCCGCAGCATCGCCAGCGAGCCGGCGGCCGCCGGCGGCTGGGCCGAGGCCTGCGCGCGGGCCAGGGTCTCGCCGAGGATGTCGGCGTCGCCGAGGGTGGCAGCCAGCGCCAGCGAGCGGGCGTGGGCGCGCTCGGCGTCGCCCTCGAGCTCGACCACCCTGGCCCAGGCCTCGAGCGCGGCGGTGAGCGTGCGCGGCTCGCTGGGATCGGCGGCGCGATCGAGGGCGAGCGCGGCCTTGGCCGCCCACAGGCGGGCGTCGATGCGCTCGTCACCGCTGTCGGCGCGGCCGGCGGCCTCGACGAACAGCGCGGCGCGTTCGTGCAGACGGCCGACCGCGGCCAGCACCTCGCCCCAGGCGTCGACGGCGGCCGGACTATCGATCTCCTTGGTGTTCGCGGGATAGAGCGCGCCGGCGTCGTCGGGCCGTCCGGCGGCGATGAACCACATCGCGCCGCGCAGGCGATCGTGCTCGGCGACAGCGCCGCTGCCGGCGGCCGCACGCACCGCGAGCAGCTCGGCGACCGACGCGGTGTCGCCACCGGCGATCCAGCGATCGGCCAGGGCGGCGGCGGCGTGCTCGTCGCGGGGCACGGCGGCCAGCGCCACCGAGTACCGAAGCTCTCGAAGCCCAGCATCTGCGAGGCCAGCATGGTGTCGAAGATGTTGCACGGTCCGAATCCGAAGTCGCGCTTCAGACAGACCACGTCGTAATCAGCACCGTGGAGATACTTGATGGTGCGCGGGTTCTCGAAGGCATCGCGCAACAAGGAGAGGTCCCGGAGCGCCACGGTGTCCACGAG
>SXJR01000187.1 GCA_005779305.1 Myxococcales bacterium | reverse complement strand
GCGTTTCAAACCAAACATCGACGCATTGTAATGACCGACACCGAGTACCAGGACCGCGCAGAAGCGCTGCTTCGGGCGATTGAACTGGCCTGCGACCGCATCAACGACGAGACCGATGCCGACGTCGCGATCACGTCGAAGCGCTCAGGCGCGACCACCAGCTTCATGGCGGTGGCGTCGACGATCATGTCGTCGAAGGCGATGTCGGGGTAACGCTTGGCTACCTCGCGCCCGACGTCGAGGAAGAGGCCATTCGACAGCTTGAGGATGTTGGCCTTGTGCACCAGGGTCACGCGCTTGCGGCCGTGGCGGCGCGCGTACTCGAAGGCGTAGATGATGATGCGCTCGGAGCCGAAGCGAGTGATGATCGCGATCGACTCGGCGGCCGAACGGCGGGCATCGACGTAGTGCTCGACGCCGGCGTACAGGTCCTCGGTGTTCTCGCGCACCATGACGATGTCGACGCCGGTGTAGCGGCACGGCACGCCGGGGATGGTGACGGTGGGCCGAACGTTGGCGTAGAGATCGAACTGCTGGCGCAGGGTCACGTTGACCGAGCGGAAGCCGGCGCCGATGGGCGTGCCGAGCGGGCCCTTGAGCGCGACCTGGTGCTGCTTGATCGACTCGATCGTGGCCGCCGGCAGCGGGTCGCCGGCCTTCTCGGCGGCGGCCATGCCGGCGAGCTGGCGGTCCCACTCGATCTGGCCACCGGCGGCGGTGATGACCCGGACGGTGGCGGCGGCGATCTCGGGCCCGATGCCGTCGCCCTCGATGAGCGTCACCGTCGGCCGCGCAGGGAACGTGATGGTCGTGGTCACCGAATTTCCTTCCCCACGCGCCCAACCGGCGGTGCAGAAATCGAGGATCGCGGGCTGTGCGTCATCTCTCCGAGATGTAAGCACGAAGACGCGCGCTTCGTCGCTGTGATGAGGCTGTAACCCGGGCCCCGACACACCCCGGGATACAAGGGAGCATGGCCCTTCGTCGGACCCTGCTCCTCATCGTGATGAGCCTGGCGGTTGCGTGCAGCGGCGAGGAGCCGCCCCCCGGCGTCGATGCCTCGACCGGCGGTGACGGCGGCGGCGACGGCGACGCGCTCACCGCTTGCACGCTCCAGCCCACGGTCGTCACCTGCACCATCGGGGACAACACCCCCTGCACCGCCCTGTGCGGCGACGCCTACTGCTACACGTTCGGCCAGGTCGGAACCGTGTGCACCGAGCCATGCACCCCGATGAGCACCGACGAGTGCCCGACCGGCTGGCGCTGCAACGACATGGGCCGCTGCCGTCCACCGTGAGCGACGCCGTCCAGGGGACCGCAGGGCGTTGAGCTCATCCGACCTGGCCCAACAGACCCCGGACGCCACCAGCGACCCCGAACACCTGAGTCACTCTTGAGCGCTCGCCGATCGCTCGCTGGGGCCCCGGACCTGGGCCAGCCAGTCCTCGAGGTTGTAGTAGTTGGTGACACGCGTGATGAGGCCGTCGGCGAGCGCGAAGAAGGCGCCGCCGGGTAGCTGGTAGCGCTGGCCGTGGGCCGGCGGGAGCCCGACGTCGTCGGCGAGGTACTCGCCGTGGACCACGTACTCGGCGGCGACCCGGCCGGCCGGTCCACCGAGGACGATGACGTCGCGGAGCTGCTCGCGATAGGAGCGCTCCATGCGGGCCAGGAAGGTCCGGAAGGCGGCCCGGCCGACCTCGCGCGGACCCTGGTTGAGGTCGTGAGCCACGGCGTCGGCGAGGAGCCCGCACATGCCGTCCCAGTCGCCGGCGTTGAAGCGGTCGTAGTAGGTCCGAACGATGCTGACGTCGTCTGTCGCTGGCTTCATCACTGTTGACCTCGAGTCAGGTTGGGCGATACTGCGCGCCGAGGAGGAGTCCAATGCGCCGTGCCTGGCTTCGCTATGCCTGTGTTCCGATGTACCTGGGAATCGCGGCGGGGGTGGCGGCGTGTGGAAGCCCGGAGAACGACGGCCCTCCCGACGCCAACTTCGTCACCGGTACCTACCGCGTGACGTGGGGCCCGTACACCGCCCAGCCCGGTGAAGAGGGCACCAAGTGCATCGACGTCTCGCTCAAGAACCCGGGGCTGATCCAGGTCCACGAGATCTACAACCACCTCGGCGACTCGTCGCACCACTTCATCGTGTATCGCAAGGCGTCCGGGGTCGAGAACCTGACCCCGACTGACTGCGTGCCCTTCGTCGGCACGTTGAATCCTGCCAACGGCGCGCCACTGATGGTCACCCAGAAGGCGGAGGAGACCCTCACGCTCCCCGAGAACGTGGTGTTCACGCTCCAGCAGGACCAGCTCGTGCGCCTCGAGATGCACTATGTCAACACCACCGACGCCCCCATGGAGGTCACGGCCACCGCCGAGTTCCGCACCCAGCTCGGCGCCTCCATCGAGGCCGACTTCCTCTTCGCCGGCACCCCCGACATCGACCTGAACAGCGGCACCGCGCTCCAGACCGTCGGTCCGGTCTACCTGCCCTTCGTGCCGTCCCTGGCCGACGTCAACATCTTCGCCGTCACCGGTCACACCCACAAGATGGGCACCGACGTGCGGGTGGCGGTGGCGTCGGGTCCGAACGATCCGGGCCAGAGCATCTACGCGCCCCAGAGCTTCAACTGGGACGAGCCCGAGACCGCGCGCCTGACCCCACCCATGCAGCTCGTGTCCGGCAACGGCGGCTTCCGCTTCTCATGCGACTACCGGAACACCACCGGCCAGCGCCTCGGGTTCGGCGAGAACGCCGACGACGAGATGTGCTTTTTCTGGCTCTACTACTACCCGTCCAAGGGCGCCAAGATCTGCTTCCACACCGACCAGCAGGGCGGCCACGACGTGTGTTGCCCGGCGGACGAGGGCACGGACGACGCGGTCATCTGCGCGCTCGTCACCAATTACTTCCCGTGATTCGTTGATCGCGGCCGGCCGGCCAGTCGAAGATGCGGCCTCACAAGGGGGGCCACCATGGCCGAACGCGACGTCATCTCGAATCAAGCGCGCATCATCGCTAACCAGGAGGCCGTGCTCGCCAATCAGGCGCGCATCCTGGCCAACCAGGAAAAGATCGCCGGTAACCAGGGCAAGCTCGACGAGGTCCTGGCCAACCAGGCCAAGATCGCCACCAACCAGGGGGCGATCACCGCCAACCAGAAGAAGCTCGACGAGATCCTGGCCAACCAGGCCAAGATCGCCGCCAACCAGAAGAAGCTGGATGCGGTCCTGGCCAACCAGGCCAAGATCGCCGCCAACCAGAAGAAGCTGGATACGGTCCTCGCCAACCAGGCCAAGATCGCCGGCAACCAGAAGCTGCTCGGCCAGATCATCGCCAACCAGAAGGCGATCCTCGCCAACCAGAAGAAGATCATCGCCAAGAAGTAGGCACGGCGACAAATCATGGACCTGCTCGAGCGGGCGCGGGCCCTGGCGGCCACCGCCGTGCTCGGTGAGGTGGCGGCGCCGACCTTGATCGCGCTCGCCGAGCGCGCCGGTGTGCGAGACCTGGAAGCCGGCGCGAACGTGACCACCCGCCGACCCGACGGGGCGGTGGTGGTCGTCGTGGCCCACGGCGCGCTCACCGCCGACGGGGCGCGGAACGGGCCGGGGGCGGTGCTTGGCGCCGCCGGCGCCCTCGACGGTGCCGCCCCTGCGGTGACCGCGCGCGCCGAGGAACCCTCGGTCGTGCTCGAGCTCGGCCAGGACGACTTCCTCGACGTGCTCGCCGAGCATCCCGTGGCGGCGCAGGCGCTGGCGAGGATGCTGGCGACCGCGCTGCGCGAGGCGCGCCAGGTCGCCGGGGCGCGATGAACCGGCGCGCGTATATCTTCGCGGCGATCACCGTGTTCGCTGCCAACCTGGTGGCGGTGGCGCTCCGCTCTCACGCCGAGGCGGCCTTCCTCGGCTCCTACGGCGCGCGCTGGCTGCCGCTGCTCCTGGTCGGCCAGGCCGCGGCCTTCGCCGTCGGGACCACGCTCTACGACGCCGTCGGCAACCGCGCCGCGATCCGCGGCGTCGATCGGGCGCTGGTGGTTTCGCTGGTCGCGTCGGCGGCTGCGGCCGGCCCGCTGGTGCTGCGCGGCAAGCCATGGCCGTTCGTGGTCGCGCTGGGCGTGGTCGCGGTGTCGTCGGTGGTGAACCTGGCCCTGTGGAACACGGTCGCCGCCAGCGTGGCCGGCCGCGACGCGCGGCGCTGGTTGCCCCGTGCGGGGGCGGCCGTGACCGCAGGCGGCGCCATCGCCGGCCTCGGCGCGG
>SXJR01000186.1 GCA_005779305.1 Myxococcales bacterium | reverse complement strand
GCTGGTCGTCGGGGAGGCGAGCGCGGGTGAAGTCACCGAGCCCACGGCGGCGGCGACCCGGCCGATGCGCGACCACGGCCAGCCGGCGAGCAGGCCGTGGACCAAGCCGGCCACGTAGGCGTCGCCGCAGCCGACGTTGTCACCGCCGGGGCGGGCGGGCACAGCGGCGACTTCGATCGGCGGCACGCCAGGGGCATGCCACGTACTGCCGTCGGCGCCACGGGTGACGGCCACCAATCGTGCGCCGCGGGCCAGCAGCCACGACACCGGCTCGGCGGTCCCGGGCGGCGGCGAGCTATGAACGAGCCGGGCGCCGATGCGCTCTTGCACGAGCTGGCGCTCGCGCTCGCCCAGCTTGACGACGTCGGCGGCGCCCATCGCTTGCTCGAGGGCGTCGTCGTCGCCCGCTGCTGGCGACGAAGGACGCAGGTTGGGATCACACACGCGCAGCACACGCGGTGACGCGGCGGCCAGCGCAGCGCTGAACGACGCCAGTCCCTCGGGCGTGCGCTGCGACAGCGTGCCGAACACCAGCGCCCGTGTGCCACGCAGGCGCTCGATCACCGCGGGCACGAGCTCGATGCGCTCCCACGCGCAGCCGGGCACCAGGCGATAGCGCGGCTCGAGTCCGCCCGAGGCGCCGGCTTCGAGCGTCACCGTGACCTCGCCGGTCGGGCGCTCGCCGTCGATCTGGATCAGCGAGGTGTCGACACCGATCGTCGCCAGTTTCGCGATGGCCGTGTGGCCGGGCGCGTCGTCGCCGACGCGGGTCACCAGCGCCACCGGCGTGCCGAGCTGGGCCAGGTGCCAGGCCACGTTGGCGGGCGCGCCGCCGAGGCGATCACCGTCGGGAAAGCGATCCCAGAGCAGCTCGCCCCAGACCAGACACGCCGTCACCGGATCGCTTGACATCTCACTGCTTCGTGTACAAGGTACACCATATGGCTGACCACGGACACTACGCTGGCGCATTGTGCCAAGCTCGGCGCGCGCCGGGGGTGCGGCGCGGGGGGAATCGCGTATGTCACAGCTGACCGACCTCTATCGCTCATCGCTTGCGCTGCTCACCGACCTGTACCAGCTCACCATGGCGTACGGGTACTGGAAGTCCGGCGTCGCCGACCGCGAGAGCGTGTTTCACCTCCACTTCCGTCGTCATCCCTTCGGCGGCGGGCACGCCATCGCGGCCGGGCTCGATCAGGCGCTCGACTACCTCGAGCAGCTCCACTTCGACGGCAGCGACTGCGAGTACCTGGCGTCGTTGCGCGGCGCCGACGGCAAACCGCTCTTCGAGCAGGGCTTCGTCGATCACCTGGCCACGTTGCGCTTCACCGGCACCGTGGACGCCATCCCCGAGGGCCGGCTGTGCTTCGCGCACGAGCCGCTCTTGCGGGTGCGCGCGCCCATCCTCCTGGCCAGCCTGGTCGAAACGCCCCTGCTCACCATGGTCAACTTCGGCACCCTGGTCGCCACCAAGGCGGCGCGGGTATGCCAGTCGGCGAGGGGCGAGCCGGTGCTCGAGTTCGGTCTGCGCCGGGCCCAGGGCATCGATGGCGGGCTGTCGGCGAGCCGCGCGGCCTGGATCGGCGGCGTGTCGGCGACGTCCAACGTGCTCGCCGGCAAGACCTGGGGCATCCCGGTCAAGGGCACCCACGCGCACTCGTGGGTGATGTTCTGGGGCGACGAGGACCAGGCGTTCCGCGAGTACGCCGCGGCCATGCCCGCCAACGCGACCTTTCTGGTCGACACCTTCGACACCCTCGAGGGCGTCGACCGCGCCATCGCCATCGGCCACGAGCTGCGCGCCCGCGGCCACGATCTGCTGGGCGTGCGGCTCGACTCCGGCGACCTCGCTCACCTGTCGATCGAGGCCCGCGCCCGCCTCGACGCGGCCGGGTTTCCCAAGGCTCGCATCACCGCGTCCAACGACCTCGACGAGCACCTGATCGCCAGCCTGCACGAGCAGGGTGCGCGCATCGACACCTGGGGCGTGGGCACCAAGCTGGTGACGGCGTACGACCAGCCGGCGCTGGGCGGCGTGTACAAGGTCGGCGCCGTCGCCGACCCGCGCGCCGACGGCGGCTGGCACTATCCGATCAAGCTGTCGGAGCAGCCGATCAAGATCTCGACGCCCGGCATCCAGGCGGTGCGCCGCTATCGCAAGGACGGGCTCCTGGTCGGTGACGTCATCCACGACGCCGTCGCCGGCGCTCCGGCCACGCCGGCCCGGGCCTGGGATCTCGACGATCCCACCCGCAGCTTCGCCCTCGACGGCGACGCCGAGGACGTCCTGGTCACCGTCCTCCGCGACGGCCGGCGCACCGGCGCCGAGGGTGATCTGAACGCCGCCCGGGCCCGAGCGGCCGCTGACCTGGCGGCGCTGTCGCCGCGCACGCGACGCTTCGCCAACCCACAGCCGTATCCGGTCGGGCTCGATCCGGTGCTGCACGAACGCAAGCTGGCGCTGGTCGCGAAGGCGCGCGGTTCCCGAGGCAAATCATGACCCCGATCGTCCTGTCGACGCGCAGCTACGCCTACCTTGCCGAACGCGTGGTCGCCCACGCCGAATGGCCCCAGGGCGAGGTGGTGCGCAAGTCCTTCCCCGACGGCGAGCGCTACCAGTGCATCGCCACCGAGATCGCCGATCGCGACGTGATCATCGTCGGCGGCACCATCGACGACAGCGACACGCTCGAGCTCTACGATCTCGCCACCACCGCGGTGCGCGCCGGCGCCTACCGCCTCACCCTGGTCATCCCGTACTTCGGTTACTCGACGATGGAGCGGGCGGTGAAGCCTGGCGAGGTCGTCACCGCCAAGAGCCGCGCTCGCCTCTTGTCGTCGATCCCCGAGGCCAGCCGCGGCAACCAGGTCTTCCTGCTCGACCTCCACGTCGCCACCATCGCTCACTACTTCGAGGGCGCGATCCGTCCCGTCCACGTCTACGGCAAGCCCATCGTCATGGAGGCGGCGCGGCGGCTGGGCGGCGACGGCTTCGTGCTGGCCTGCACCGACGCCGGCCGCGCCAAGTGGGTCGAGAGCCTGGCCAACGACCTGGGCGTGGCCGCCGCCTTTGTCTACAAGCGCCGGCTCGACGGGGCCACCACCGAGGTCAGCGGCGTGTCGGCGCAGGTCGCCGGCAAGCGGGTCGTGATCTACGACGACATGATCCGCACCGGCGGCTCGCTGATCAACGCCGCCCGCGCCTACAAGGACGCCGGCGCCAGCGCCATCGACGCCATCGCGACCCACGGCGTGCTCCCCGGCGACTCGATCGAGAAGATCCGCGCCACCGGGCTGTTCGGCCGCGTCGTGGTCACCGACAGCCATCCCCGCGCCCACGCCCAGGCCTCGGACTTCCTCCAGGTCGAGTCGGTCGCGCCGCTGCTCGTCGAGCATCTCAGGGACAACCACTAGGAACCCGCCGCCATGAAGCTCATCAAGGTCGCCGCCGCCTGCCTCAACCAGACGCCATTCGCCTGGGCCCAGAACCTCGCCAACATCCGCGAGGCCATCCGCCGCGCCCGGGCTGACGAGGTCTCGATCCTCTGCTTGCCCGAGCTATGCATCACCGGCTACGGCTGCGAGGACGCCTTCTTCTCACCGGGCCTGCAGGAGGAGGCCTTCGCCGCGCTCGAGAGCCTCGTGCCCGACACCGCCGGCATGGTGGTCTCGTTCGGACTGCCGCTCTACTTCGAGAAGGCGCTCTACAACGCAGCCTGCCTGGCCGTCGACGGCAAGATCGCCGGTTTCGTGGCCAAGCGCTTCCTGGCCGGCGACGGCATCCACTACGAGCCGCGCTGGTTCAAGGAGTGGCCGGCCGGCCAGCGTGATGTGATCGAGCGCGGCGACCACGGGGAGACCAAGTACCCGATCGGCGACGTGCTCTACGACGTCGACAACGTGCGCATCGGCTTCGAGATCTGCGAGGACGCGTGGGTCGCCAACCGCCCCGGCGCCGACCTCGCGCTGCGCGGCGTCGACATCATCCTCAATCCGTCGGCCAGCCACTTCGGCTTCGGCAAGTTCGCGGTGCGGCAGCGCTTCGTCGTCGAGGGATCGCGCGCGTTCGGCGTCGGCTACGTCTACGCCAACCTGCTCGGCAACGAGGCCGGGCGCGTCATCTACGACGGCGGCGGCATCATCGCCAGCGGCGGCGAGCTGGTGGCGCGCGGACGCCGCTTCGGCTTCGCCGACGTCGACCTGGCCACGGCGGTCATCGACGTCGAGGCCAACCGGCGCGAACAGGCCCGGCGCGGCAGCCACCGCCCGCGCCACGACGCCGACGACGCCGTGGTCGAGGTGCCGTTCGCGTGGCCGGCGCGTCGGCCGTCGGCGCCGGCGACGATCGCCCGGTCGTGGGAGGACGGCGACCACGCCAAGGACGAGGAGTTCGCGCGCGCGGTCTCGCTCGGCCTGTGGGACTACATGCGCAAGAGCCGCTCGCACGGCTATGTGGTGTCGATCAGTGGCGGCGCCGACTCGGCAGCGTGCGCGGTGCTGGTGGCGACCGCCCTCGAGCTAGCGGTGGCCGAGCACGGCCTCGACGGCGTCAAGGCGCGCCTGGCCTACGCCCCCGCGCTGGCCAGCGCCGCCGACGTCAGCGAGCTCACCCGCCGGCTCCTGCTCACCGCTTACCAGGCGACCGAGAACTCGGGTGATGTGACGCGGACGGCGGCGCGCGAGGTGTCGCGGGCGGTCAACGCCGAGTTCCACCTGCTCGACATCGACCCGCTGTTCAAGGGCTACGTGAAGACGATCGAGACCGCGATCGGACGCAACCTGGCCTGGCCCGGCGACGACGTGGTGCTGCAGAACATCCAGGCCCGGGTCCGCTCGCCCTCGATCTGGCTGTTCGCCAACCTGCGCAACGCGCTCCTGCTCACCACCTCGAACCGCAGCGAGGCGGCGGTCGGCTACGCCACGATGGACGGCGACACCTCGGGCGGACTGGCGCCCATCGGCGGCATCGACAAGACCTACCTGCGCTCCTGGCTGCGCTGGATGGAGTCGACCGGCCCCGACGGCCTGCACGCGCTGCCGGCGCTCTCGTACATCAACAAGCAGCAGCCGACCGCCGAGCTCCGCCCGCCTGGCGAGGCCCAGACCGACGAGAAGGACCTGATGCCCTACGACGTGCTCGAGGCGGTCGAGGACTCGGCCATCCGCGACAAGCGGCTGCCGCTCGAGGTGCTGCAGGAGCTCGAGCCGCGCTACCCGCAGTACACCCAGGCCGACCTGGCCCTGTGGGTCGAGCGCTTCTTCAAGCTGTGGTGCCGCAACCAGTGGAAACGCGAGCGGCTGGCGCCCAGCTTCCACCTCGACGACAAGAACCTCGATCCACGCTCGTGGTGCCGCTTCCCGATCCTGTCGGGCGGCTACGATCGCGAGCTGGCCGAGATGAGGGCCTACGTGGCCACCGCGGGACGGGGCTGATGGCGGCGGAGAAGCCGGACAAGCGGAGCGACAAGGGCGAGGTGTGGACGCCGCCGCCCCCGGGCCGACACGTCTACGACTACCCGCGCCCGTCCGTGACCGTCGACTGCGTCGTGCTCGGCCTCGACGCAGACGACGTCAAGGTGCTGCTCATCCAGCGCGGCGTCGATCCGTTCAAGCACGCGTGGGCCCTGCCTGGCGGCTTCGTGCGCGACCACGAGGAGCTCGACGCGGCAGCGCGGCGCGAGCTGCGCGAGGAGACCAACATCGAGGACGTCTACCTCGAGCAGCTCTACACCTTCGGCACGCCCGACCGCGATCCGCGTGGGCGCGTGATCACCGTCGCCTACTACGCGCTGGCCAAGCTTTCCGATTACCGGGTCAAGGCCGCGACCGACGCCGAGAACGTCGGCTGGTACCCGCTCGACCGGCTGCCGGCCCTGGCCTTCGATCACGCCGAGATCATCAACCGCGCCATCGAGCGCCTGCGCGGCAAGGTGCGCTACGCGCCGATCGGCTTCGAGCTGTTGCCCCCCCGCTTCTCGCTGACCCAGCTCCAGCGCCTGTACGAGATCGTCCTCGAGCGAGCGCTCGACAAGCGCAACTTCCGCAAGAAGATCCTGTCGCTCGGGTTGGTGATCGAGACCGACGAGCTCGAGACCGGCGTGCGCCACCGCGCGGCCCGGCTCTATCGCTTCGACAAGAAGAAGTACGAGCGCCTGCTCAAGCAGGGCTTCGAGTTCGCGATCTAGATCCGGGTAGTATCGCGCGATGGCGAGACCTCTCGTGATCGCGGTGACGGCGGCGCTGGCGGGGAGCGCCGCGCTCAACGTGTACCAGTGGCGGCACTGGGGACAGAAGGCGGGGCCGGCGGGCGGCGGGGAACGGGCGGCGGGCGACGGGGAGCGGACGGAGGGCGGCGGCCCGCAGACGGGGAGCGGCGGGCCGCAGACGGCAAGCGGCGGGCCGCAGACGGCGGGCGGCGGGCAGGAGAGGAAGGCGGGGGCGCCGGCGCCGATGGCGGCGACGTGCGAGGGCCAGCTGGTGGCGCTGAGCGAGAAGCTGGCGGGGGCCGAGCAGAAGCTCGAGGAGCGGCTGACCTTCGACGAGAAGTTCGAACGATCGCCGCCGGCGCCCGAGGCCGAGGCCCGGCTGACGCCCATGGTGGCCAAGGTCTTCGAGAAGGCACCCGACGGGTACAGCTTCGACGTCGAGTGCCGCGGCGAGATCTGCAGCGTCGTGGTCACCGCGCCCGAGAAGGGCGACTTCGACTGGTCGATGGCGATCCAGCAGGAGGTCTTCAACAAGGAGGGGCGCGGCCATGCCATGTACGGCGGCACGCCTAGCCACGATCCGGTGACCAAGGCGGCGCTGCTCGTCTCCAAGACCCAGGTCCAGCTCAACGGCAGCGACACCGCTGACGGCATCCCGGTGCTGCAGGCGCTGGTCACGCAGCTGCGCCAGTCGGGCGCGGTGGCGCGGTGCGCGGCCGTGGACACCACGCCCGGGTACCTCAGCCTCCAGCTCTGGCTCGACGGCGAGGCCGGCGCGATCACCTACGAGGTCGGCGGCACGCTGGCCTCGACGGCGGGTGGCCGCTGCGTGCTGGCCGCACTCGACCAGGCGCTGGCCGCGACCACCATCCCGCCGCGCACGCGCACGGCGGTCCTCTACCACACGATCGAGCTGCCGCCGCAGTAGTGGCGTCAGGAACGGATGCCGGCTCACAGTCTCCGCGAGCGTCGCGACTTGCGTTCACGGCAGAGGCCGGCAGGCGACAGCGTTGGTCAGGTCCGGTCAGCGTATGTGCCGTGACGGCGCGACCTCCCATTGGCGAGACTTCACCGCACATGCGGATCACCCTCGCCCTCGTCCTCTGCGCCGTGCTCGGCGCCGCCGGCTGCGGCGGCTCGTCGTCCGGAGCCAGCGAACCCTCGGCCTCCACGCTCCGGGTCACCAAGATCGAGCCGACCAGCGCCGCGCCCACCGGCGGTGTACCGCTCGTCGTGTACGGCGCCGGCTTCATGGCCGAGTCGCGCGCGATCCAGGTCTACTTCGGCGACGCGCCGGCCAGCGTGCTCAGCGTCGACAGCGACACCCAGATGCAGATCGAGGTGCCGGCCGGCGAGGCCGGCGCCGCCGTCGACGTGCGCCTGGTCTTCGAGCCGGGCGGCGAGGTGATGCTGCCGCACGCGTTCACGTTCGCGCCCGGCTGACCATCCCCGGGGTCAGGGCGCGGGCGGCTTGGGCAGCGCACCGCGCACGAGGAGCCCCACAAAGAAGGCGGCGACGGCGACGGCCCAGAACGCGTACGGCTTCTGCCAGGTCTCGAACCCGTGCACGAGGTTCATGCCCAGGAGCGAGCCGAGCGCGGTGATGGGCAGGAACATCGCGGTGATCAGGTTGAGGCGATGGCCCGACTCGATCACGTGGGCGGTGTTCTTCGCGCTCTCCTCGGCGTTGCGGGCGACGGTGAAGTCGAGGCCGTCGCGGGCGTGGGCGTGGATCAGCTCGGCGGTGCGCTCGACCTCCTGGGCCGCGTCGCGCACCGCGATGAGCTCCTTGTCGCCCTTGGCCAGCTCGCGCGCCTCCTGCAGCGCCTTGCTCATGTTGCGGGCCGTGCGCACGAGCGGCGACGAGATCTGCAGGACGTCGAACCAGTCGCGAGCCCGCGTCGCCTTCTCGACCTTCACCTCGAGCGCGTCGGTGGCGGCGTCGAAGGTCTCGACGTGGGAACGGAGGGCGCCGATGTTGGACCCGCCCGAGCCGGTCGACTTCCAGGTGCCGTCGGGCTTGCGCCAGAACAGGCGCGCGGTGCGCACGTCAGGCTCACCGGGATCGGGCACGTCGTGCAGGATGATCAGCAGGTGCCCCTCGGCGTTCATCACGCGCTGGCGGCCGGCGCGGGTGCCGAAGCGGTCGCGGAAGACCGCGGGAACCTCCCAGTTGTGCGGGATCGGGTTCGACATGGGCGCGAGCGTACGCCAGCGACCGTCAGCGCGCGCCCTATACTGCCCACGTGCCGCGCGCCGCGACCCTGTCGACCGCCGACGCCCGGCGCATCGCCCTGGCCGCCCAGGGCCTGGCCGCGCCGCGGCCGCCCCGCGCCGGTGACGCCGCGCTCGACCGCATGTTCGAGCGCGTGTTGCTGGTGCAGATCGACTCGGTCAACGTGCTGTGTCGATCCCAGGAGCTGCCGCTGTGGGCGCGCCTCGGTCCCCACGATCGCAAGCTCCTCCCCCGCGCCGTCGAGCGCCGCGCGCTGTTCGAGTACTGGGCGCATGCCGCGTGCCTGGTCCCGGTCGAGCTGCAGCCGCTCCTGCGCTGGCGCATGGCCGAGGCCCGCGACAGCGGTGCGTGGAACAACCTGATCGAGCTGGGCCGGAAGCGGCCGGCCTACGTGGCCGCGGTGCTCGCCGAGATCCGCAGCCGAGGACCGCTCGCCGCGAGCGAGATGTCGGACGCCGCCGAGCGCCGCGTCGCCGGCACGTGGTGGAGCTGGGGCGATCACAAGCGCGCGCTCGAGCTCCTGTTCTGGAGCGGCGAGCTGACCGCGGCCCGGCGCTCCACCCAGTTCGAGCGGATCTACGATCTGACCGAGCGGGTGATCCCGGCGACGGTCCTGGCCACGCCGACGCCGTCGATCGCCGACGCGCAGCGGGCCTTGCTCGAGCGCGCCGGGCGCGCCCTCGGCGTCGGCAGCGTCCGCGATCTCGCCGACTACTTCCGCATCCGCTCGACGGCGAAGGCGCGCATCGCCGAGCTGGTCGAGGACGGCGTGCTGGTACCGGTCACCGTCGAGGGCTGGCGCGAGCCCGCCTACCTGCACCGCGACGCCGCCCGCCCGCGCCGGGCCGAGGCCGCGGCGCTCCTGTCGCCGTTCGACTCGCTGGTGTGGGAGCGCAAGCGCGCCGAGCGCCTGTTCGGCTTCCACTACCGGATCGAGATCTACACGCCGGCAGCGAAGCGGCGCTTCGGCTACTACGTCCTGCCCTTCCTGCTCGGCGAGCACCTGGCGGCGCGGGTCGATCTCACGGCCGACCGCGACGCCGGCGCGCTGCGCGTCCACGCCGCCGCCACCGAGGACGGCATGCGCGTGCGCGACGTCGCCGGGCCGCTGGCCGAGGAGCTGCGCGCCATGGCGGCGTGGCTCGGCCTCGAGCGCGTGCTCGTCGGCAAGAGAGGCGACCTCGCCCGCGCCCTCAGCGCTACACTGAAACGGTGACCGCCGAGTGGCTGTTGCAGCGCGTCCGCGGCCTGGCTGACATGAGCCTGCGGCGACGAGCCCTCGCCGTGGTGCTGGCCCAGGCCGATCCCGCGGTCGCCGCCGCCGCGGCCGCCGACCTGCTCGAGCGCGCGGCCCGGCGCGGCGACGATCCCGAGCTGGCCGGTGGCCTGGCGTGCTTCGTCCACGCTGTCGCTGATCTCGACTATGCCGCGCGACGGGCGCTGTACATCGCGGCCCGCGCCCGCGGAGCCGACGCGGTCGCGCGGCTGCTCTTCGACGCATCGCCGGCCACCGCCGAGACCGAGGTGGTCGCGAAGCTGCTCAAGCCGGAGCGGCCGCTGCGCCAGCGCGGCCGGCCGCTCACGCTCGGCGAGCGCAAGTCGCTGGCCCGCAGCGGGCGTCGCGATCTACTCATGCACCTGCTCCGCGATCCGCACCCCGACGTGGTCCGCATCCTCCTCGACAACCCGCACCTGACCGAGCGCGACGCGGTCGCGCTGGCCGCGAGCCGACCGGCGGTGCCCGAGGCGCTGGCGGTCGTCGCCGATCACCGGCGCTGGTCGGTGCGCCACATGGTGCGCCGCGCGCTGGCGTTCAACCCGCACACGCCGGTGCACGTCGCCATGCGCGTGATCACCACGCTCGGTGCCGCCGACTGGCGCGAGATCACCGTCGACCCGCACCTGGCGGAGTCGCTGCGTGCCCACGCCGCCGATCTGCTGCGCGCCGGTCAGCCGCGCCGCGGCTGACCGGCCTCGTCAATCGCTCAGGCTTCCTTCTTGGCGCGCTTGCGGGACACCACCTCGGCGTCCTCGATGTCGTCGTCGCCCGCGGCCAGCTCCTTGCCGCTCTTGCCGCTCTCGACTTGCTTCTTCTTGTTGACCTCGATCTCGTCGTCGCCGGCCGCAGCCCGTTTGAAGTTCTTGATGGCGGATCCCAGGCCATGGCCGATCTGCGGCAGCTTGCTGGCGCCGAAGACCACCATGACGATGAGCAGGATGATGAGTAGCTCGCCCATACCGGGCATAGGAGTCTCCTGACCGAGGCGAAGCCTCGCGAAATCCTGGTCAATCTATCACGCGCGCTCCCGGTGCCCAAGCTCGGGCTCGGACGGCCTGGGGGCGCGACGGCACGCCACATCGGAGACAAGCCCTCGCAATCGTTGAATACGGAGTTGCGCAAGTGCCGGCCCAACAAAGTTGGTGCATCCGCGTTCCACCGCCTATCTTCGATTCATGCCCCGCCGGGTACTCGCTGCGGTCTTCTTTGCGCCGGTTCTGGCGCTGGCGCTGGTCCCCACCCTCGCGCTTGCCGAGACACCGGAGCCGGTGGTCCCCGAAGCGCGTCCGGCCGGTGCCCAGCACGAGCAGCCCGCCGCGCCGCCGACGGTGCGGGCGCCGTTGCCGGAGCACCTCGATGGTCGCGCCGCGGTCCGCGGCTGCCCGGTCGGCAGCGCGTGTACGCGCTGGCAGGACGAGCTGCGCGAGTTCGAGCTCGAGGCGTTCTCGCCCGAGGCCGGACCGTGGCGCGACGAGGCCCGCCCGCGTCAGCCGACGCCGGCCCATGGCGCCCGCCCGACCGAGCTGCGGCCCGATCTGCCCTGGCTGGCCGATCTGGAGCTGCCGGATCTACCCGTGGTCTGGGACCATCGCGTGATCGAGTACCTGGTCTTCTACAAGGAGGACCCGCGCGGGAGGCGCATCATGCGCGGCTGGCTCGAGCGCCAGGGCCGCTATCGCGACCTGCTGGTGAAGGCGCTGCGCAAGGCCAAGCTGCCCGAGGATCTCATCTACGTGTGCATGATCGAGTCGAGCTACGACCCGTCCACCTACTCGCGCGCCGGCGCCAGCGGGTTGTGGCAGTTCATGCCCGACGGCGGCCGCATCTACGGCCTGTCGATCGATCGCTGGGTCGACCAGCGCAACGAGCCGGTGGCCGCGACCGAGGCCGTGGTCGAGTACTGGACCGACCTCCACCAGCGCTTCGGCGACTGGCACCTGTCGATGGCCGCGTTCAACGCCGGCTACGGCGCGGTGCTGAAGGGCATCGCCCGCTTCAACACCAACGACTTCTGGGCCCTGCTCGACTACGAGAACGCGCTGCCGTGGGAGTCGTCGATCTACGTGCCCAAGGCCCTGGCCGCGGCGATCGTCGGTCACAACCGCACGGTGTTCGGGTTCGATGACATCAAGGACGTGCCGGCCGAGACCTGGGACGACGTGTCGGTGCCGAGCTCGCTCACCCTGGGCACGATCGCCAGCGCGGCCGGCGCCACCGTCGACGAGATCAAGCGCCTCAACCCGCACCTGCGGCGCGGGCGCACGCCGCCGGGGCGGACCTTCGTGGTGCGGGTGCCGCGCGGCGGCGGTGAGCAGTTCGCGGCGCGGCTCGGCAGCACGCGCGGAGACTGGGACAAGTTCGACACCTACGTGGTCGGCTATGGCGAGCGCTTCGAGGACGTGGCCACCCAGTTCGGCCTCTCGAAGGGCAAGCTCAAGACGCTCAACGAGATCGAGCACGAGGCCGAGGTCACCGGCGGCACCATCCTGGTGGTGCCCCGGCTGGGCGAGGCCGAGCGCAAGAAGAACCTGGCCAAGGCCCAGGACGAGCTCTACGGCTCGGGCGTCGATCACCGTCCCGGGGAGGCGTTGATCGTGGCGGTGCCCGACAAGGACGCCGATGAGGACGGCAAGCGGCGCGTGTTCTACCGGGTCGTGCACGGCGACTCGATCGACGGCGTGGCCCGGGCACTGGGCGTGAAGCCGGCGACGATGGCGGCGTGGAACGGGCTCGAGCGCGGCGCCAAGTTGCACCCGCGCATGGTGATGCAGGCCTGGGTCCCGGCCGGCTGGTCCGAGGACGCCGCCAACGTGCGGCTCCTCGACGAGACCCGCATCATCGTGGTCACCCGCGGCAGCAAGGAGCACCTCGAGCTGTCCGAGCTGCGCACCGGCCGTGAGCGCATCGAGTACACCGCGACCAAACGCGAGTCCTTCGAGGACATCGGCAAGAAGTTCGGCCTCGGCAAGCGCGACGTCGCCCGCATCAACAAGAAGCCGCCCGACACGGTCGTCGAGGCCGGCCAGACCATCGTCATCTACAAGGTCGTCGACCACACCCGCAGCGAGCGCGCGGAGAAGCAGTGGAAGCAGATGCCCAAGCCGGCCAAGAAGAAGACCGGGGGCGGCAAGGGCAAAGCCGACGGCAAGAAGGCCGACGGCAAGCGGGCCGACGCAGCGCCGCCCGCGCCGACCGGTGACGCGGTGGCCGCCGCGCCGACGCCCGCCGTTGTCGACGACGCCGGGCCGGTCACGACCCCCGAGTAGCGGTCGCGCCGGCCGGTGGCGCTCAGTGGGCGTGGATCGTGTAGGTCACGCCGGTGTTGCAGACCTTGGCGCCGCCATCGGGCAGCAGCTCACCACCCCACACCGCCGCGTCGTAGGCGTTGCCGGTGGTGTTGCGCACCGCGCGGAACAGCTTGAACTTCGACACCGAGCAGTTGCCCACGTACTCGAGGTCGTCGGTGTACGTGGTCGATCCGCCGGCGGCGATCTCGCGCGTGGGCACGTCCTCGGTGCGCCACTGCTTGTCGCACCCGTCGTAATACGAGATCTTGCTGACCTTGATGGTGGTGGTCTTGTCGTTCTTGACGACGACCTTGGGGGCCCGGCGAGATCAGCGCGCGCGTCGGTGGCGACGAACACGGAGCCGAGGACGAGGGTGAGGGCGAGGGTCGAGCGAATCAAAGACATGGCAGTTCCTTTTCTCTTGGGTTGGCGGCGGTTGGTTCGTGCCGCTCTGCCCGAGACGCGGGAACTGGCGTCCGATCGGCTCAACAATTCGTACGAATCTCACAACCCCGCGGGATCACCGTGAAGTCGCACCTCGGCGGCGATGGCTTCGTCGACCTTCGCGATCGCGTCGCGGAGCTGATCGGCGACCACCTCGTCGCCAGGCATGAAGCCGCCGCGCTCCTCGACCCCGCTCCAGGCCTCGAACGCTCGGCGGAACCCGATGCGGGCTGCGCGCAGGCTGGCCATCCGCTCGGCGCCGGCCTGCGCCATCGCGTCCTCGTGGTCGAGCTCGGCGAGGCGGATGCTCGAGACCGACAGATCACGCAAGGCGCGCACGTCGCCGGGATCGGCCGTCGAGATCGTGCGATCGATCTCGAGCCCGCGTTCGTACGC
>SXJR01000185.1 GCA_005779305.1 Myxococcales bacterium | reverse complement strand
GACGAGAGCGGCGACATGGCGCTGCCGGCCCAGGCCAAGGTGCTGCGCGTGCTCCAGACCGGTGAGTTCACCCGCGTCGGCGGCGAGAAGAGCCTGCGCACCGACAGCCGGGTGGTGGCCGCCACCAACCGCGACCGCGAGGAGATGGTCAAGGCCGGCAGCTTCCGCGAGGACCTCTTCTTCCGACTCAACGTCGTGCCGATCCGCTCGCCCGATCTGTCCGAGCGCGCCGACGACATCCCGCTCCTGGTCGAGTCGTTCGTGGCCGAGTGCTGCGAGGAGAACGGCTTCGCCCGCAAGCCCATCGACGACGTGGTCCTCGACAAGCTGAAGACCTACGAGTGGCCGGGCACCGTGCGCGAGCTGCGCAACGTGGTCGAGCGCCTGGTCATCATGTCCGACGAGGTCATCCGCGAGCGCGACCTGCCGCCGTACCTGGGCGGGCCGCGCGCGGCGGGCGTCGGTCGCACCACCGGCCCGGTGTCGACCTTCGATCTCGGCCGCTACGCGACCAAGTCGCTGCGCGAGTTTCGCGAGGAGATCGAGGCCGAGTTCATCCGCATGAAGCTGGCCGAGCTGGGCTGGAACATCTCGCGCACCGCCCAGGCGCTCGGCATCGAGCGCACCAACCTGCACAAGAAGCTGCGCGCCCTGGGCATCCACCGCGGCGAGGACGACAAGAGCGAGCCGGGCTGATGAGGCACGCGCTCGCGCTGCTGCTGGTGATCGTCGGCGGCTGCGGCTCGTGCTCGTGCGGCGGTGACGGTGGCCCCGACGCGCCGCTGGCCTGCGGCGCGCCACCCGAGGAGCACACCGGCGAGGCCACCTACTACGCCGCCGACGGCAGCGGCAACTGTAGCTTCGAGGCGTCGCCCGATGACCTCATGGTGGCGGC
This sequence comes from Myxococcales bacterium, assembly GCA_005779305.1. Classification (GTDB taxonomy): domain Bacteria; phylum Myxococcota_A; class Polyangia; order Haliangiales; family Haliangiaceae; genus UBA2376. Next base: position 6,921 of record SXJR01000185.1, on the reverse strand, counting down.
CATGAACGAGGCCGACTACGACGGTTCGGCGGTGTGCGGCCAGTGCGTCGCGGTCGACGGCCCTGCCGGCTCGGTGACGGTGCGCATCACCGATCGTTGCCCGGGCTGCGCCGCCGGCGATCTCGATCTCTCGCGCGAGGCCTTCGCGCGCGTCGCCGCCCTGTCGGCGGGCCGGGTTCCGATCACCTGGCGCGCGGTGCCGTGCGACGTCAGCGGCCCGCTGCGCTACCGCTGGAAAGACGGCTCGAACCCGTTCTGGGTCGCGGTCCAGATCCGCAACCACCGCCACGGCATCGCCAGGGTCGAGGCCCGCGCCGGCGACGGCTCGTGGAAGGCGATCGATCGCGCCGCCTACAACTACTTCGTCGAGCCAGCCGGCCTGGGCGCCGGGCCCATCGCCCTGCGCGTCACCGACGTGCACGGCTTCACCGTCGAGGATCTGGCCTTGCCGCTGGGCGACGCGACCGAGGTCGCCGGCGCCGCCCAGCTCCCGGCGTGCCAGTGACGCTGCGCCTCGCGGTCCTCGTGGTCTCGTGCGTGGCGGTGACAGGCTGCAAGAAGGCGCGTGAGCGTGGCGAGCCCGCCCCCAAGGTGCCCGACGCCTCGGTGCTCGCCGACGCGGTACCGATCGATCCCGAGGCCGTCGAGGCCGAGCGCCTCTTGAAGGAAATGACCGCCGGCGCCGTCGACGGCTCGATCCTGATGAAGTTCGCGCCGGCGTCCCTGGCCGGAGTGACCCGCAGCCACAGGCTCGAGCAGGTCTTCGCCGTCAACGCCGCCTACCAGCTCGACGACGGCTCCTACGCCAACCTCGACATCAAGAACTCGTTTCGCAACGGCGGCATCGACCTCGAGGATCAGCTCATGCGCGCCTGCAAGCGACCCGAGCAGGTCGAGGGTCACCCCGCATGCGTGATCGTGAAACCGGACCGGGCCTCGTTCCACTGGGACCTGGCTCCCCGCATCACCGTCGATCTGTCGGCGCCCGACGAGCAGCTCCTGCGCAAGATGGCGAAGGAGCTGCCGCTGGCCGAGATGGCGGCGCTGTCGGCGGCGCCGCCCGAGCCCTGAGCCGGCTCAGAGGCTCGCCGCGTCGCAGCCGTCCGGCCACTCGCGCGGATGGAACGTCGGATCCATCGTCACGCCGCCGTGCCCGTCGGAGACCGGCTCGGGAAACGACGGCATCGGGCCACAGCGGCAGGGATCCGCGGAGTGCACCGCGAGCGCGCGACAGAATCCCCACTGCAGGCCGATCCAGTCGTCGTAGTCGGCATAGACCGTCGGATCGACGCCGTCGGCGAACGGGTAGAGGTCGACGCGCATGACCGGCGCGTCGTCGGTCGGATCGGCGCAGTGGTAGCGGGTGCCGGCGCCGCGGTGGTACGTGCCCGCCTCGCAGTCCTGGGCCCCGATCTCGCCGACCGTGTTGACCATGCGCAGGCCGTGGAGCGACGGAGCGAGCGACGGGCGGTCATCCCAGAGGGTGTCGGCGACGCCGTGACCGCGGGCCTCGTTGTTGTTGTCCATGAAGAAGAACGGGTCGCCCCAGGCGCCGGTGCGGCCGGCCGTCGAGGTCACGCCGCCCGACGGACCGCCCGACGGACCGTCCTTGCCCAAGCCCGGGACCCGGTTCACCTCGGTGGTGATGTTCCCGCCGCTGATGAAGCTGGACCCGGTCGACGGCACGAACTCGACGCCCATCAACCGGCCCGCCGTCTCCCAGACGGCGCCGTCGTTGCGGCCAGCGTTGCGGTAGTGGATCACCAGCCGCGACGGCCGGGTGTCGTCGCGCTTGGTCGAGCGGGTGCGCGCCATCGAGACTCCGTCCCACGGCATGATCGAGAGACCGGGCAGATCAGCGACCGCGATCCACGGCTGGGTGTCATCGGCCGGCACCCGCCACAACCGCAGGGTCCCGGCGAGCTCGGCGGTCACCGCGTAGATCACGCCGTCGAGCTCCGCGAGGTCGACGGCGACTGGCGTCGAACCCCACGACGGGACCGGAAAACGCAACGGCCCCCAGGTGCCGCTCTGGCGGGTCGCCTGGACGAGACGGTGCTCGGTGTCGATGTAGACGAAGCGCAGGTCGCCGGTGCCGGGCACCGCCGTCAGATCGAGCGGTCGATCCCAGCCCGCCTTGACCGCGAACTGCGAGAGGACACCCCCATAGGTGTAACGACCGGTCGTGGCCTCGGGTCGATACGTGCCCCAGCGCATCGCCGAGCCGTTGCGCCACATGACCAGCGCCTCGCTGCCGACGGTGGTGCCGTCGTAGGGCGCGGCGACGACGACGGCGTCGGCGACCGACGGCGCACCGGTGGCGCCGGTGATCACCTGCGCTTCGCTGCCGGGGCGGAAGCAACCCGGGTACGGCCCTCGGGCGCCGAACGCGTCGGGCGGGTCGGACCGTGACCAGCGCTGCGGCAACACCTCGCAGTCGCCGTCGCGATCGACGCGGAGGACGAGGGTGTCGCCGCCCGGAGCCTGGACGCCATGGGCCATCACCAGGCTGCCGTTGCCCACGCGGGCCAGCTCGGGCACGGTCCGGTTCGCCTGGCGGCCACGCAGCACGTAGTCGCGGGTCATGCGCTCGCGCATCACCCACGCCGAGGTGCCGGCCCCGGCGTAGGTGGTGTCGTCGGTCCAGTCGATGTCGCTCCAGCCCGGCCGCGTCGCCGACACGCGCGTGCGAAAGCCGAGGGCGTCGAGGACGTCCGCGATCGCCGTGGGCAGCACCGCGAGCTCGGAGAGGCTGGCCCCGGGCATGGGCGCGGCGAGGCCGTCGCTGAACTTGATGTCACCCCAGCGGGTCGAGCCGACGAACGCCGACTGGAAGAGGTAGTTGATGCGCGAGAGGTAGTTGACGCGGGTGTTCCCCGACGGACCCGCCGCCGCGGCCGAGCCCGGCGGCCCTTCGTGCTCGAGCAGCCCGCAGTGGCCAAGCTCGTGGACGTGGACGTCGGTGTCGTCGGCGCCGTACACGCCGAGCCACGAGGACGCCTGACCGCCGGTGCCGGAGGCGCCGTCGACGGCGTAGATGAAGACGCCCTTGCGCTCGTCGACGAACATGTCCGGCCAGTAGCATTCGAGCTGAACGGTGCCGTCGGCGAGCGTGGTCGACGTGAGGTTGCTCCACGCCTCCTCGCGGTTGCAGGTGGCGATCACCGTGGAGTTGCCGCCGCCCCAGTCGTTCCAGATGGTGCGCGTGGCCACGTCTTCGTTGGCGACGCCGACGTCCCAGTGCAGCGCGATGCCGGGGAGCCCGTCGGGGTTGAGGCGCGCCGGTGCGCCCGAGTACGCGCGCTGGACCTCGGCGAAGAACGTCCCGGTGTTGCCCATGCGCTGGATGGTCGCGGCGTCGAAGCCGTCCCACATCGCCGTCGACGGATCCTGATCGCTCGCATCGACCTCGATGAGGACGTCCATGTGGGCCGGCGAGACGCCCATCGCGGGCAGATCCAGCGACGGGAAGTCCGCCGGATAGTCGCCGGCGATCCCGCGCAGCTCGACGTAGTCACCGAGGCCGTCGTGGTCGGTGTCGCGCAGCGAGGCCTTGCACAGGCCCTCGGCGTAGGTGTCGAGGGCGCCGCAGCCGATGCGCTCGTCGCAGCGGAACCCGCTGGCCAGCGCGCCTTGGGTGGGGCGATCGCAGATGCCCTGGGCCCGCTCCTGCGCGAGATCGAGGCCGTCGCCGTCCCAGTCGTCGGCGTCGTCGAGGCCGAGTTGCACGACGCCCACCGGACCGACCTCGTCGCCCATGGTGCCGCCGTAGACGACCTGCTGCGGCCCGCACGGCAGGAGGGCGCGCACGGTGTCGAACAGGACCGGATCGCCGCCGTGGACGCTCGTGATCGAGATGCCGTCGGCGCCGAGGAGCCAGACCGCGTGCTGCTGGTTCTTGCCGGGACGGCGCCAGGTGTCGATCGACGCGCCGCCCGCGCCGGTGGAGACCGTCGCGAGCGCACCACCGAACGTGATCTTGCCGCTGGTGATCGGCGTCAGCGGGCCGGGGCTGGCCGGGTTGGTGACGTCGCGCTTCCACACCGTGGTCTGGCCGGCCGTCCATGCCCGCGCCGCGCGGAGCCGGACCGTGTGCGCCGGCGACGCGCCGGCCGGGACCGCGATCGACAGACACGACGGCTCCCACGCGAAGCCGTTGCCGGCGGTCGCGCAGCCATCGGCGGCGGCGGTCGAGGGCCCGTTCGCGGGTCCGACCGCGAGCACCGAGTCGGCGAACGGCGCGCCCGGCACCGGCGTGAGCGCCAGGTCGGTGCGCAGCTCCCAGGTCCGACCCGGGGTCAGGTCGACCGCGATCTCGCGCAGCGGATAGCCGAACGGATCGACCGCCGCGACCGGGGCGTTGGGATCGCGCGCCAGGCAAGGCGGCTTGATCTCGCCGGTGGGTGGCACGCCCTGCTTCTGGGCCAGCGCCGCCGACGGCAGCGCGACGAGGGCGACGACGAACCCCAGGCGGCTCACGGCTGCACCTCGCGCTCGCGAGCCGCGCGGAGCTCGGCGTCGAGCGCCTGGTCGCCCGCGGTGGGGACGAAGGTGCGAGCGCCGACCTCGATGGCGGCGATCACCTCCGGCGACGGCGTCTGCGCGTCGAGCTCGCCGTCTCGCGCGGACCGATGCGCCCGCTCGACCTCTTCGGCGGCGCCGGCGCGAACGCCGCGGCTCGCGCGGGCGAGCTCGACCCGGATGGCGGCCGCGGTCGGCGACACGAATGCGGGCGCGGGCGCGGGCGGGCGGCGCGCCGGCGCGAGGCCGGGTCGCAGCGCGATGGCGCCGATGACGCCGACCGCGCAGAGCGCGGCGACGGACGGGACGAGCAGGCGAGATCTGGACATGCCCCGCCCCATCGCAACCGGTGTGCCGGGGCCAAGCCACCGGAATCACCGGCCGATGTCTCGATGGTCGCGGTCACGGTGAGACAGCTGCCTCGTGACAGCGTGACGCGATCAGGAGGCCAGCTCGAAGCGCAGCTCGGCGTCGCCGAGCTTGATGAGGTCGCCGGGGGCGAGCTCGGCCGAGGTGACGCGGACGCCGTTGACCAGGGCGCCGTTGGTCGAGCCCAGGTCCTGGAGCACGTAGCGATCGCCGACGAAGAGGATGCGGACGTGGGCGCGCGACAGCGAGGCGTCGGCGATCTGGACCTCGTTGCCGGCGGTGCGGCCGATCACGGTCTCGGTGTAGAGGTCGAAGGTCTGTCCGGCGACCGGACCGGCAAGGCCGACCAGGCGCGCGGCCAGGAGCGGCCGCTGGCGCAGGTGGGCCCGGTGCAGCTGCGCCGCCATCGTGGCCTTGCGCTGGTGGCCGCGCTCGGCGTCGTTGGCCTTGCGCTCGTAGTTGAGGGCCTCGTCGTGGAGCTGCTCGCGCAGCTCGGCCAGCGGCGTGCCGTCGTCGGCGACGAAGCCGTCGAGTGCGTCGATGCGCGTGATCATCGCGCGCAGCACCGCCACCGCGGCCGGGGTGGCGCCGCGGTCGGCGTGGCCACGGGCCTCGACCCGCGCGGCCTGGCCCTGCACGAACAGAACGTCGCGGCGGACGGCGCGATCGATGGCCGGCGCGCCGGCGCGCACGTCGACCTCGAGGGTCGCGGTGGCAGAGACCGCGCTGCCGTCGGCGGCGCGGCCGCTGACGGTCAGGCTGGCCAGGCGGCCGCGAGTCTCGCGCGGGCCGAGATCGAGCGCCAGCTCGACGGCGATCAGTCGGCCCTCGTCGACGAAGATGTCGCCGATCGCGGCGCGCACGCCGCCGCGGCCGTGACGCAGCGATGCAACCGGCAGCCACTGCACCAGCTCGACGCCCTCGCCCAGGGCCAGCTCGAGCTCGAGTCCGTCGGCGACGACGGCACCGTGGGCCAGCGCGGCGCGGGCGAGATCGACCCGGGCGATGCGCGGGTCGGGAATGTAGGCGTAGCGGCCCGAGCCAGCGGTGGCGATCGCCACCAGCACGTCCTCGCTGTGGTGGAGGCCGAAGCCGAGCGTCGACACGCCGATCGGCCGCAGGCTGGTGACGAAGCCGGCCAGCTGATCGGCCGACGACAGCCCGACGTTGGGCTGGCCGTCGCTGAGCACGACCATGGCGCGGCGCAGCCCGGCCGGCGCGGTCACGAGCACGCCGGCGCCGACCTCGATGCCGCCGTGCATGTTGGTGTTGCCGTCGGCGACGACGCCGACCAGCGAGGCCTTGATGGCCGCGCGCCCGGCGTCGTCGACACGAGTGAGGCCGCAGCGCACGCCGGCGTGGGAGCCGAAGGTCACCACCGCGAGCTGATCGCGCTCGGTCAACAGGTCGGCCACGATCTCGCAGCTGGCCAGCACGTTGGCGATCGGGTCGCCCGCCATCGAGCCCGACACGTCGAGGACGAGGGCGACGGCGAGCGGCGCCCGCTCGTGCTCGAGGCCGGCGCCGACCGGATCGACGTGGATCGCGGCCCACAGGGTCGACTTGCCGGGCGGCACGCTCACGTGCTCGGCGCCGGCGCGCAGGGCCATTGGTGTATTCATGACACGAAGGTAGCCGACCCGATGCGGACGCGCCAGCGAAATCGCCCACGCAACCCCAAGGGCCGGGCTCCGGCGGACGCGACGCGTCCGTCGGTGGGGAGGTGAGGTATGGTCGGGCATGGCGCAGCGTCGCGAACGCCGCGGAACCGGCCGGATCCTGGCGGTGAAGTGGGGGATGAACCCCAACTCGTCGAGCCTGGGCGTGGACGTGACCTTTCTCTTGTTCGGCGCGTCGGCACTGGCCTTCGCGACGCCGGTGATCGCCGCGCTCCTGCGGCGGAAGAAGCGCGCCGCGTGAGCGAACGCGCGTCGCGGCTCGAAGCCTTCGGCGCGATCATGCAGCTGACCCGGCCGCGGGCGCTGGTGTTCGTCGATCGCGATCGCGCGCGCTCGCTCGGGATGAAGGCGT
>SXJR01000184.1 GCA_005779305.1 Myxococcales bacterium | reverse complement strand
CTCAGTGTCCTCGACTCGGTCGCCATCGCTCGCGGCAAGGGCGGGCGTGGGGGCGACGGCGGTCGCGGCGGTCGCGGGCAGAGCCCGGGCAGCGGCGCTGGCCCCGGGATTCCCGAGGCTGCGGCGGCCGCGGGCAGCGGCGCCGGCGGTGCTCACGGTGGTCACGGTGGCGGCGGCGCTGGTGGCCATGGTGGTCGCTCCGGCGGCATCGTGTACACCTCCGGTGTCACCATCTCGCCGACCGCGGTGACCTACAGCGGTGGCGCGGCCGGCGGCGGCGGCGCGGGCGGGCCGCACGCCCCGTTCGCCCCGGTGGCCGAGCGTGATGGCAACGATGGGCAGGGCGGCCTCTCGGGCACGCTCGACACGACCCGTCAGTGCGCCACCGCCACGGACTGCTGACGTCGTGATACTGACGATGACGTGAGGACACCCCGACGTTTCATCAGCGCCGGAGTCGTCGCGGCCGTCGCCGTCGCGTCGATTTCGCTCTCGTTCCACACCGCCCAGGCGCAGGAGTCGGCCGGCGCCGAGCAGCTCTTCCGTCAGGGCAAGAAGCTCCTGTCCGAGGGCAAGACCGCCGAGGCGTGCAAGGCGTTCGAGGGCAGCTATCGCAAGGACGGCGCGATCACCACGCTGATGAACCTCGCCGACTGCCGGGAGAAGAACGGCGAGCTCGCGTCGGCGTGGGGCTACTTCCTCGATGTCGAGCGTCTGGGCCGGGACAAGGCCGATGCCGCCGCCTTCCGCGGCGTCGCCAAGGACCGCGCCGGCAAGCTCGAGGGGCGGCTCTCGTACCTCATCGTCAACGTGCCCTCCGATGCCAACGTCGAAGGGCTGCAGATCATGCGCAACGGCGTGGCCGTCGACCCGGCCGAGTGGAACACCGACATCCCGATCGACGGCGGCACCTACCAGATCGAGGGCAAGGCGCCCGGCTACGAGGCCTGGTCGACGACCGTCACGGTCGCAACCGAGAAAGACAAGAAGTCGGTCAACGTGCCTCGCTTCCGGGCGCGGCCGTCCACAGAGACCATCGTGGGTGGCACGGAGAACGAGCCCGACCCGGTTCCGGCGGAGTCGGCGCCCAGCCGTGGCCCCGCCGTCGTGCTCCTCGGCGGCGGCGGCGCGATGGTGCTCGCCGGCCTGACGCTCGGCTACCTCGCCCAGCAGAAGTACGGCGAGGCCGAGGACCGGTGCGGCACCGACCACGTCTGCGACACGATCGAGGACCAGATGGCGGCCCAGGAGCTCACCGACGCGGCCCGGCTGCGCGGCAACCTGTCGACTGTGGTCACCGCCGCGGGGGTCGTGGGTATCGGCGTGGGCGTCGTCCTGTGGGTGCGCGGGTCGGGCCGCAAGTCGCGCCCCGACGCCGCCGTGCACGTGCGACCGACGCTGTCGCCCGACGGCGTCGGCCTCGCGATCGGCGGTTCGCTGTGAAGGCGGCATCGATCACGCTCGTCGTCGCCGTGCTGGCGCTGACCAGCGCCTGCAACCTCATCCTCGGCGTCGACGATTTCTCCGGGCCGGGCGTCGCTGACGACGACGGCGGTGTCGACGTCGATGCCGCCGTGTTGCCGCCGGGCAAGGCGTCCCTGCGCGCGCCGCGCATGGGCAAGACCACTGGCAGCGTCCATGCGACGTCGTCGCTGCGGCCGTCGTTCACATGGCGCGCGACGCCCGGCGCCGCGACCTACGAGATCGCCATCGACGACTCGTGCCAGATCGCGACGTTCAAGACCTGCCTGTTCCCGTCGCCCGAGCTCACCGACGCGACCCTCACCGCCACGTCGTACACCGCCCCGTCGGATCTCGGGGTGAACCTCACCGCGCCGGTGGGCCGGCGCTACTACTGGCGGGTTCGCGCCTGCAACGTGCACGGCTGTGGCGACTGGAGTGACGTCTGGTACCTGGATGTCGGCCGCCTCGCCGACGACGTCAACGGCGACGGCTACGGCGACCTCGTCGTGGGGATCGAGTCGTCCATGACCAGCGCCGCGCAGATCGGCATTGGCTATCTCGCGTTCGGTCGACCAACGGTGGGGACTGTCAACATCACCACGCTGCCGGACCCGTCCAACCAGGTCGACGCACGCTTCGCCAGCGCTGTCGCCATGGTCGGCGACGTCAACGCCGATGGCTACGGGGACGTTGTCGTCGGCAGCTGGAAGAAGGACGAGGGGACGCGGACCGGCCTTGTCTACCTTTACCTGGGACGAGGGACGTGGCCTGCGACGGTAAGTGCCGAGACGACGAGGCTGGTGCTCGCGATCGGTGCGCCAGCGACCGCCTTCGGCGGTTCGGTCGCGGGACGCGGCGATGTGAACGGAGACGGCTATGGCGACATTGCAATCGGCGCCGTGCCACTTCCGTTCGGCGGAGGAGGAACTCCGACCATCGCGGGCAACGTCTATGTGAGCTTCGGGCGCCCGACCTTTTCCTTCTCGCTGGTGGGATCCGAGCTGGTCGTTCCCGACCCCGCCGGCGAGGCGATGGGCGGGTTCGGCCTCGGGGTGAGCCTCGGTGACCTCAACGAGGACGGACTCGCCGACGTGCTCGCCGGCGCCGCGCTCGGCGGTGGCTTCCTCGGCCGCGCCGCCATGTACTTCGCGCCCGCCACGATCCCTTCCACGCCGTTCACGCTCGACACCCCTGGCGTCACGTTTCCGTCTCCTGCACAGACCGGCATGTTGTTCTACGGATACACGTTCGCAACGTGCGCGAGCCTTGGTGAGCGGCCGACGCTGGCGATCAGCTCGCCGTTCGAGAGCATGCCGGCCACCAACTCCGGCGTGGTCCGTCTCTATGCCGGCGCGGAGCCCTGGCCCGCGACGGTGACCACCGCGAGTCGGGTCCTCGCCGAACCCGCGGGTTCCTTTCTGGGAGCGATGGGTCGTGCGATGCGGTGTGACGATGTGACCGGAGACGGACGCGATGATCTCGTCGCCGGAGCCCCGACCGGCGACGACGCGGGGGCCGTGTACATCTACGATGCGGCCGGATCGCTGCCCACGCAGCCACTGTCGACGCTGACGCCGGGAGGGAGCGCCGGGACTCTGGGTTCGGGCATCGCCATCACGGACTTCAACGGCGACGGCGTCGGAGACGTGTTCGCGGGCGCTCCCAACCTCCCGTCCAACCATGCCGGGCGAATTCTGGGCTGGTTCGGGCGCGCGACGTGGCCCACCGCGAGCACAACGCCAGACATCACGATCGATAATCCGAGTGGGCTCATGGATCGAGGGTTCGGCATCGCGCTCGACTGACCTCCGTGCTCATCCCAGGTGGGTCATCCCGATCACGCACGGACTCGACCGCGGATTGATGGTCGAAGGATCGCGTGGATCCGCCGCCGCGAGACCCGGAGCCCCGGCGCGAACGTCGCGCACGCCGAGCCGGCGCACGATCTGGTCGACGGTGGCCTTGCCGGCCAGCACCTCGCGTACGGCGCGGTGCCGCTCCTCACTGCCTGTGTCTCTCACCCGATCCCGAGGGGAGTTCCAGCTCCCGGAAGTGTCAACCCGCCGACGGGGCACACCGTAACGTCGGCGAGAGGCCCGCTGATCCTGCGGCTCGGATTGTCGCGAGTGGGTGTGCCGACACGTGGCGATATGGTGTCGCGAAGAACGCTGTCTACGTAGCGGAGCCGGGTCGGTTGGTTCGGGTGCGCTGGTAGTCCAGTCGAGGCCGCGGGCGCGCCAGCGGTCGCTGGCCGGCCGGCGCCGGACCCTGGCCACGACCGAGTCACCGTCATGTCACGGCGCGGTCGCGGCTCGGCGGCTCCGGAGGGAAATGGGGCTAAGATGCGCGGGTATGCAGCCTGATCTGCTCGGTCTGTGTGGCTCCCTCGGGTTCCTGGACGAGATGGCGGAGAAGTACGCGGAGGACGCGGGGTCGGTCGACGCGAGCTGGGCGCCGCTCCTCAGCGGCGCGACCCCGCCGCACGCCGGGGCTGTGAGCGGCGGCAACGGACAGCGGCGTGGTGGCAACGGGCACACGCGGGTCACGAGCCACATGCCGATCCTGCGCGGCGATCGGCCGGGCGCGACGACGCTGGCGCCGCTGACCGACGCGCCGAGCGTGTGGCCGATCGTCAACGCCTACCGTAGCCGCGGCCACCTGGCGGCGGATCTCGATCCGCTCGATCTGCTCGAGCGAGTGGCGGTGTCGGAGCTGGATCCGGCGACCTGGGGATTCACGGCCAGCATGACCAGCCGCGAGCTGTCGCCGACCGGCGTGCACGGCTTGCCGCGCGCGACCCTGGCCCAGATCGTCGAGCACATGCGGGCCACGTACTGCGGCTCGGTCGGCCTCGAGCTGGCCCACATCGACTCGCCGTCGAAACGGAGCTGGCTGGCCGAGCGCATGGAGACGCGGTCGGCGCGGCGCGCGACGCCGGCCATCCGCCGCCGCATGCTGCAGATGCTGATCGACGCCGAGGCCTTCGAGCGCTTCTGCCACGTGAAGTACCCCGGCACCAAGCGCTTCTCGCTCGAGGGCAGCGAGGCGCTCATCCCGATGCTCGACCTCGTGCTCACCCACGGCGCCCGCCTGGGTGCGATCGAAGCGGTGATCGGCATGGCCCACCGCGGTCGCCTCACCGCCCTCGAGGGCATCATGCAGCGCGCGGCCCGCGACATCTTCGCCGAGTTCGAGGACATCGAGCCCGAGGCGATGTCGGGCGGCGGCGACGTGAAGTACCACATGGGCGTCTCGAGCGACCGCGTCGATCCGCTGGGCAACGCCATCCACCTGTCGCTGGCCTTCAACCCCAGCCACCTCGAGGCGGTGGATCCGGTGGTGGTGGGCCGGGTGCGAGCCAAGCAGCGCCGCCACGGCGACGTCGAGCGCAGGCGCGTGATGGGCGTGCTGGTCCACGGCGACGCCGCCTTCGCCGGCCAGGGCCTGGTCACCGAGGTGCTGCAGCTCCACAACCTGCAGGGCTACCGCACCGGCGGCACCGCCCACATCGTGGTCAACAACCAGGTCGGCTTCACCGCCTCGCCGCAGGAGACCCGCTCGACGCCGTACTGCACCGACGTCGCCCACATGATCCAGTGCCCGATCTGGCACGTGAACGGCGAGGATCTCGACGCGGTGGCCGAGGTGGTCGAGATGGCCATGGAGTACAAGGCGACGTTCTCGTCGGACGTGGTGATCGACCTGTACTGCTACCGCAAGTACGGCCACAACGAGATGGACGAGCCCGGCTTCACCCAGCCGGTCATGTACGACCGCATCCAGAAGAAGCCGTCGATCGTCGAGAGCTACGGCAAGCGCCTCATGGAGGAGGGCGTGGTCAGCGGGGCCGACGTGCTGGCCATGACCGAGCGCCGCAACCGCGCTCTCGAGGACGAGCTGGGCGCGGCCAAGTCCAAGACCGAACGTCCGCGCAACCAGGCCCTGACCGGGCTTTGGCGCGGCTACGTCGGCGGCCCGGCCGCGCAGGTGCCCGACGTCGACACCGCCGTGGCGCGCGAGACCCTGGCGGCGATCGCCGAGCGCGTGACCACGGTGCCGGCCGGCTTCCGGCCCCACAGCAAGATCGTCCGCCTGCTCGAGCAGCGGGCCCAGATGGGCAAGGGCGAGCGGCCGCTCGACTGGGGCATGGCCGAGATCCTGGCCTACGGCTCGCTCCTGTGGGAAGGCACCAACGT
>SXJR01000183.1 GCA_005779305.1 Myxococcales bacterium | reverse complement strand
GGTGACGATGTACGCAGCATTGATTGGCGAGTAACCGCACGCACACAAGTACCTCATACCAAATTGTATCGCGAAGAACGCGAGCGCCCGGTGTTTGTATTGGTGGATCAACGTGCGCCTCTGACCCGCACCTCGGTGTGGCTGGGCCAGCTCGAGGGCGGTCTCGAGCACCTGCGCGACGTGCTGGTGCGCGACTCGCTGGGCATTTGCGCCGAGCTCGAACAGCAGATGCAGGCGCTGGTTGACGGCTACCAGTGCGAGTGGGCAGCGGTCGTGAAGGACCCGGCCAAACGCGCCCGCTTTCGCGCCTTCGCCAACAGCGACCGCCGCGACGACTCCATCGAGTGGGTGAGCGAGCGCGGCCAGAGCCGGCCCGCCGACTGGCCGCGGCTCGTGGCGACGTCGCCCGTGTCTGCGCCCGCGGTGGCGGCGGCCCCACGCCGGCACCTGCCGGTGCTCCAGACCCGCTGGGTCGACGTGGCCCGGCTGTCCGATGTGCCCCTCGACGGCGGCGTGGCCATCCACCACGGCGACGTGCAGCTCGCCGTGTTCCGGCACGGCGCCGACGGTGCGCTCTACGCCACCCAGAACATGTGTCCGCACAAGCACGACATGGTGCTGTCGCGCGGTTTGCTCGGTGACGCGTCGGGCGAGCCCAAGGTCGCGTGCCCGCAGCACAAGAAGACCTTCTCGCTGCGCACCGGCGCCTGCCTCGCCGGAGAGGTCCCGGCCCTGCGCACGTTCCCGGTCCGCACCGAAGGCGATCGCGTACTGGTCGAGTTGCCGCCGGCGGAGGCGCTGCGCGAGCTGTGTCCGTCGAGCGCATCGTGCGCGACCGGCGCCGGCGACGCCGCCGAGAAAGTCGCCAGTTGAGCATGCCCGCCGTCCCAACCGCCCGTGTCCATCTCCCCGTGCTCGGCGCCGTGGCGCCGCGCGTCCAGGCCACCGGTCTACTCGAACGCCTGCTCCACGATCAGCAGGCCCTCACCGCCGTCGAGCGCTTCGCCCAGCGTCACGCCGACATCTCGACACCGCTGCTCGAGGCGCGCTACCGCGAGCGCCTGCCGGCGACGCCGCCGGGTCCGGGACAGCAGTACGCCTTCGAGGTCGATCTCGATGCCTGCAGCGGCTGCAAGGCGTGCGTGGCCGCATGCCACAGCCAGAACGGACTCGATGCGGGCGAGACCTGGCGCCAGGTCGGCGTGCTGCATGGCGGCGAGTCGGCCAACCCGATGCTCAAGACGGTGACCGGCGCCTGCCATCACTGTGTCGATCCGGCGTGCATGAAGGGCTGCCCGGTCGACGCCTACGAGAAGGACCCGATCACAGGCATCGTCAGCCACCTCGACGATCAGTGCATCGGTTGCCAGTACTGCACGCTGACCTGCCCGTACGAGGTGCCGCAGTACAACCCGGCCCGCGGCATCGTGCGCAAGTGCGACATGTGCTCGGGCCGGCTCGCCGCGGGGGAGGCTCCCGCTTGTGTGCAAGCCTGTCCCAACGGCGCCATCACCATCGCCGTGGTCGACAGCGCCCGCGCCGTCGAGGACGCGCAGGTCGACAGCTTCCTGCCCGGCGCGCCATCGCCCGGCATCACCGTGCCGACTACGGTCTACAAGACCCGCGAGGTGCTGGCTCGCAACCTGGTCGCCGCCGACTTCTTCGCGGTGCGCCCGGGTCACCAGCACATGCCGCTGGTGATCATGCTGGTCCTGACCCAGCTCGCCGTCGGCACGCTTGCCGTCGAGCGCGGGCTCGCCGCGCTGGCGCCGGAGCTGGCGGCGTCGCAGGCGTCGGTGACCGCGGGCCTGGCGCTGATCGCCGCCGTGGTCGCGCTGGCTGCCAGCACGCTCCATCTCGGTCGCCCGCACTATGCGTTCCGCGCGCTGCGTGGCGTGCGTACGTCATGGGTGAGCCGCGAGATCGTGGCGTTCGGCGGCTTCGCGGCTCTGGCTGGCACGCACGCCATGCTGGGCGGGCGCTCCTCGGCGCTGGGCGGCGCGGCCGCCGCGGCCGGCGCGGCCGGCGTGATGTGCTCGGTGATGCTCTACGCGGTCACCCACCGCGCGTGGTGGAGCTTCGGTCGCACACTGGTCCGCTTCACCGGCACCGCGGTGGTGCTCGGTCTCGCCGCGCTGATCGCGGTGGCGTGCGCGCGCGGCAGCGGCGACACCGTCGCCACGCTCGTGCGAGCGCTGGCGCTGGTTCTTGCCGCCAAGCTGGTCGCCGAACTGGCCGTGCTCGCCCACCTCGGCGATCACCGACAGGGCGAGCTCAAACGCTCGGCCCTGCTCCTGATCACGCATCTGCGCCGCCTGCTGGCCGTCCGGATCGGGCTGGCCGTGCTCGGGGTCGCGCTGGCCGCGATCGCCGTCGTTGCGACCGCGTCGGCGCCGTGGGCCGCGGCGGCGCTGATCGCGCTCATCGCCGGCGAGCTCGCCGAGCGCGCGCTCTACTTCGCCGCCGCGTCGGCGCCGCGCATGCCGGGGACCTTCGCGTGAGGAGGCGTCCGGTGCGCGCGCGCGTGGGTGACATGTGGCACTCGCGCGACGGCAAGCTCACCCAGCTGCTCGAGCGCGCGCCCGGCGGTTTCGGCCTCGGCCAGGTGCCGCGCCAGCGCGTGCCCGACAGCACCACCACGCTGGTGTGCGGCTTCTGCAGCACCGGCTGCGGCCTCACCGCCCACCTGCGCGGCGGCTCGGCGGTGAACCTCACGCCTGCCGTCGACTACAGCGTGAACCGCGGCATGGCCTGCCCCAAGGGCTGGGAGGCGTTGACGCCGCTGAGCGCACCCGATCGCGCGCTCATGCCGCTGTTGCGCAACGCCAGCGGCGAGCTCGAGGAGGTCCGCTGGCCGACGGCGCTCGATCGCTTCGTGCGTCGTTTCCAGGCCATCCAGAAGGAGCACGGCCCGCAGGCGGTCGCCTTCCTCGGCACCGGTCAGCTGCCGATCGAGGAGCTGGCCTTCCTGGGCACGCTCGCCAAGTTCGGCATGGGCATGCAGCACGGCGACGCCAACACCCGCCAGTGCATGGCCACCGCCGTCGTCGCCTACAAGGAGACCTTCGGCTTCGATGCGCCACCCTACACGTACGCGGATCTCGAGGAGTCCGACCTGCTGGTCTTCGTCGGTTCGAACCCGTGCATCGCCCATCCCATCCTGTGGGAGCGGGTGGTGCGCAACCAGCGCAAGCCCGAGGTGGTGGTCATCGATCCGCGACGCACCGAGACCGCGCAGGCCGCGACCCGGCATCTGGCGCTGCGGCCGCAGACCGATCTGGAGCTGCTCTACGCGGTCGCCCACGTGCTGGTGCGCGAGGGCTGGATCGATCACGCGTTCATCGGCGCCCACACCACGGGCTACGACGGCTTCGCCGCCCACGTGGCCGGCTTCGCGCCGACGACGGTCGCCGATCGCTGTGGCGTGGCCGTCGAGGACATCGAGAACCTGGCCCGGCTCATCCACACCCGCCGACGGGTCTCGTTCTGGTGGACCATGGGCGTCAACCAGAGCCACCAGGGCGTGCGGACGGCGCAGGCGCTGATCGCGCTGGCGCTCATGACCGGCAACATCGGCAAGCCCGGCACCGGCGCCAACTCGATCACCGGCCAGTGCAACGCGATGGGTTCGCGGTTGTTCTCGAACACCACCAGCCTGATCGGCGGCCACGCCTTCGACGATCAGGCGGCGCGGGCCAAGGTGTCGAGGGTGCTGGGCGTCGAGGATGGACGCATCCAGCAGCGGCCGGGACTGGCCTACGATCAGATCTTCGAGGCGGTGGCGCGCGGCGAGGTGCGCGGGTTGTGGATCGTCGGCACCAACCCAGCCCACTCGTGGATCAACCAGCGCGACGCCCGCGAGCTCCTGGCGCGACTCGACTTCCTGGTGGTGCAGGACATGTACACGACCACGGAGACGGCGCGGCTGGCGCACCTGGTCTTGCCGGCCGCGGGATGGGGCGAGAAGGACGGCGTCTTCATCAACAGCGAACGCCGGCTCGGTTTGATCAAGCAGGTGCGGCGGGCGCCGGGGCAGGCGCTGTCGGACTTCCGCATCTTCCAGCTCCTCGCCGACGCCTGGGGCTGCGGCGACCTGTTCGCGCGCTGGCGGTCACCCGAGGTGGTGTTCGGATTGTTGAAGGAGCTGTCGCGCGGACAGCCGTGCGACATCACCGGCGTCGGCGGCTACAAGGAGCTCGACGACCACGGCGGCGTGCAGTGGCCGGTGCGCGTGGGCGAGGTGGTGGAGCAGGGGGCGGAGCGTCGGCTGTTCGCCGACGGGAGGTTCTTCACGCCGGACGGGCGCGCCAGGTTCGTGTACGAGACGCCGCGACCACCGGCGGAGACGGTGCGCACGCCGTACCCGTTCGCGCTGCTCACCGGGCGCGGCAGCGCCAGCCAGTGGCACACCGAGACCCGGACCGGAAAGTCGGAGGTGCTGCGCCGGCTGGCGCCGGCCGTCGAGCACGTCGAGATCCACCCCGACGACGCGGCGCTGTACGGCATCGCGCCCACTGACTGGGTGCGCATGTCGTCGCGGCGGGGCAGCGTGGAGCTGCGCGCGTTCCTGACCCGTGGCGTGCCGCGCGGGAGCGTGTTCGCGGCGATGCACTCGGTGCAGACCAACGTGCTGACGTTCGCCAGCTTCGATCCGTACTCGCGGCAGCCGGCGTACAAGCACTGCGCGGTGGCGATCGAGCGCATCGACGGCCCGTCGCGGTGAAGGTGACGTCCGGCGGATGGGGCATTCCGGTGTAGAACACCGCGATGGCAACTGCGATCGAGAAGCGCGACACGACCGGGCCGGCCAAGGTCGAGGTTCTGACCGAGGCCAAGGGCGGGAACTACCCGCCGGGCAAGATGCTGGTGTCGACGCCGCTCGAGATCGATGCGTACGTGCGGCGGATCCCGGAGGGCCGGGTGCTGACCCTGGGCGCGCTGCGGGCGGCGCTGGCCAAGGACCACCAGGCCGACTACACCTGCCCGATCACGACCGGCATGTTCCTGCGGGTGGTGGCGGAGGCGGCGGAGGAGGAGCGGGCGTCGGGTGTGGCGGGTAAGGCCGGCGGCAAGACGCTGGCGCCTTACTGGCGCGTGGTGCGCGACGACGGCTCGTTGATCGACAAGCTGCCCGGCGGCGACGCCGCCCAGGCCAAGCTGCTCGAGCGCGAGGGCGTGCACATCATGCACATGGGCAAGATCCGGCGGTTGAGCGACGTCGAGCACTACGCGTGGTCGCCGCCGCCGCTGGGCAAGGGCGGCCGTGGCAAGCCGCCCGATCCGAAGGCGAAGCGGCGGTAGTTGGTCAGGTCGTGCGCATGAGCTCCACGCACCGCTCGCCGATCATGAGCGAAGGTGCGTTGGTGTTGCCGCCGGTGATACTGGGCATGATCGACGCGTCGGCGACGCGCAGGCCGTCGACGCCACGCACCCGCAAGAGCGGATCCACGACCGAGCGCTCGTCGCCGTCCTTGCCCATGCGGCAGGTCCCGACCGTGTGCTAGCCGGTGTGGATGCGGTTGGGGAGCTCGCGGGCCAGGGCCGCGTCGTCGGCGAAGTCGGGGCCGGGCAGGAGCTCGCCGGTGACCACGTCGGCCAGGCGCTTGCTGGCCATGACCTCGCGCACCAGCTTCATGCCGTCGAGCAGGAAGCGGGCGTCGTCGGGATCGGACAGGTAGGCCGGATCGATCAGCGGCGGCGCCGACGGGTCGGCCGACGCGAGCAGGATCTCGCCGCGGCTCTTGGGATAGATGAGGGTCGGCATCACGGTGATGGCCGGCCGCTTGTCGACCACCGGCCGCACCGGCAGATCCTGGTTGGGCGTCGGGTAGGACCAGGGCAGGGTGTGGATCTGCAGATCGGGCTTGCCGTTGGCGTGCTGGCTGCGAACGAAGCCAGCGCCCTCGAAGACGGTGCGGCCGAACCAGGTGTCGCCCTTGGCGGCCTCGGCGATCATGCCGCCCAGGAAGTGCATGGGCGTGCCGCGGTGGATCGCCGTCGGCGCCAGGAACGTCATGGGCACGAACAGGTGATCGTGGAGGTTCTTGCCCACCGGCAGGTCGGCCTTCACCTCGATGCCATGCTCCTTCAGGTGCGCGGCCGGGCCCACGCCCGACAGCATCAGGATCTGCGGCGAGCCGATCACTCCGGCGGCGAGCACGACCTCCTTGGTCGCGCGCACCACCCGCGGCCCCTTCTTGTCGAGGATCTCGACCCCGACCGCGCGACCGTGCTCGATCACCACGCGCGACACGGTCACGCCGGTCTCGACGGTCAGGCCGGCGGCGGCCGGGTTTTTCCCCTGGCCGCCGGGCAGGTAGCCCACCGACG
Organism: Myxococcales bacterium; assembly: GCA_005779305.1. Classification (GTDB taxonomy): domain Bacteria; phylum Myxococcota_A; class Polyangia; order Haliangiales; family Haliangiaceae; genus UBA2376. Next base: position 8,547 of record SXJR01000183.1, on the reverse strand, counting down.
ACGAGAAGCGCAGGCCGTTCTTCGCCGACTGCTGGAAGATGGTCGCGCCTTCCTGCGACGCGCCGTTGTAGTCCTCGTTGAACGGCACGCCCAGGGTCTCGGTCAGGGCCTCGATCCACGCGTGCGAGGCCGGGGTCATGCCCTTCTGCCGCGTCACCGCGATGGGGCCGCCGGCGCCGCGCAGCTCGCTGGCGCCGTCCTCCCAGTCCTCGAGCCGCTTGAACGCGGGCAGGACGTCGTCGTAGCCCCAGCCGGTGCAGCCCTCGGCGGCCCAGCCGTCGTAGTTGCCGCGGTGGCCGCGCACGAACAGGAGCCCGTTGATCGAGCTCGCGCCGCCCAGCACCGTGCCGCGTACGGTCGGGATGCGGCGATCGAGCGCGTGTTTCTGCGGCACCGTGTAGTAGCCCCAGTCGAACTTCTTCTTCACCTGGGGCACGGTGTGGACGATCGAGATCATCCCGGGGATGCGCAGGAAGCGCGAGTTGTCGCGTCGCCCGGCTTCGAGCAAGAGCACCCGGGCATCGCCGGCCTCGGCCAGGCGGCTGGCGACGATGCACCCGGCGCTGCCGGCTCCCACGACAATGTATTCGGCCTCTTCCATCGGCATCGGCACGGGCGAAGTGAAACATGTTCTAGAGGTAAATGGAACATGTTCTACTGTTGACACGGTTCGATAACTATCGTATTGATGCGGCGTGAGTCAGCCGGACGTCAAACGCCTCGCCCGCGTCTTCCATGCGCTGTCGAATCCCAACCGGCTCCAGCTCTTCCTCAACCTGCTGGAGGAGAGCCGCCTCGATCTGGCCAAGGGCCGGGTCCACGACTGCTTCCTGGCCCAGCTGCTCGGTAACCTGAATGTCGGCGCACCGACGGTGTCGCATCACGTGAAGGAGCTGGCCGACGCCGGCCTCATCGACACCCAGCGCGACGGTAAGCAGCTGGTCTGCTCGGTCAAGCCCGAGGTCATGGACGAGCTCCGCGCCATGTTCGCGACCACGATTCGCGCCAGCTAGATCGGCGCGCCCTTTTTTTGTCTCCACCCTTCGACACTCATCACACTATCGAACGAGAGAGAACCGCCATGTCCGCCCACCACGAGATCGCCATCGAGAAGTTCGGAACCGCCCACAGCCTCACCTACCGCGATCGCGCGATCGTCCCGCCCGGGCCGGGCGAGGTCGCGATCGACGTGAAGTACTCGGGCGTGAACTTCGCCGACGTGCAGATGCGCCTCGGCTTCTACCCCGACGCGCCCAAGAAGCCGTTCGTCCCTGGCTACGAGGTCTCGGGTGTGGTCTCCGAGATCGGCGCCGGCGTCACCAACGTCAAGAAGGGCGATCAGGTCGTGGCCGGCACCTACTTCGGTGGCTACGCGTCGCGCGTCAGCATCCCGGCGACGCAGGTGTTCCCGCTGCCGAAGAACGCCACCCTCGAGACCGGCGCCGCGCTGCCGGTCAACTACTTCACCGCCCAGCTAGCGCTCCACGACATGGCCCGCATCCGCGAGGGCGACAAGGTCGTGATCGAGTGCGCCACCGGCGGCGTCGGCACTCTCGCCACCCAGATGGCGCGCGCCGCCGGCGCCGAGGTCGTGGGCCTCACCACCAGCCCGCACAAGAAGGGCTTCATCGAGGCCCTGGGCGCCAAGGCCTATACCCTCGACGAGTTCTACGCCGACAGCACGCTCGGCGGCTTCGATCTCATCGTCAACTCGTCGGGCGGCGCGCACATCCAGCGCCAGCGCAAGCGGCTCGGCCTCACCGGCCGCATGGTTTGCCTGGGCATGAGCTCGGGCGTGAAGGACGGCCGCCGCAACTTCGCGCGCATCGCCCTGGCCGCGCTGCGCACGCCGCGCATCTCGGTGCTCAAGCTGTTCGACGCCAACACCGGCATCTACGCGCTGAACGCGCTCCACGTCCTGCGCGATCCGGTCTGGGTCGAGCGCATGACCAAGTCGCTGGTCGCCGTCGACAAGCTCGACCTCAAGCCCCACGTCGGCAAGGTCTTCGCCGCCAAGGAAGCGGGCGCCGCCCACGCCTTCCTCGAGACCAAGCAGGCGACCGGCAAGGTACTTCTGGCGTGGTGAGCTGACCGCCCTCCCCAGGAACTCGAGTTCCTGTGGAGGGACACGGTAATCCTGGTACTCCCGCCCGCTGTGGTTACGATCGCTGCAGACAAGGGGGGAGGCGTCCATGCGGAGCTCAATCGGTCTCTTGTTCCTGCCGGCGCTCGGCCTCGGGGCGTGTGCCGACGATCCGGGTCCGTTCCTTCCGCACGTCCCACAGGGGCCGTCGGTCGAGGAGGCGGACGAGCCGTACACCGTGTGGCTGGAGCAAACCCGGCCGCCGCAGGTCGTTCGTCCGGATCACGTCATCATCACCGATGAGGTGACCTCCGATCGCGCGTGGGTTCTCGGCCGCCGAAGCCGTGCCCACTACGATCGACTGCGGGCGGCGGGGCTCGTGCGCTGAACGAGAGGAGCGCGTCATGACCACGAATCAGCAGCACCTGGTTGCCTGGATGGCAGCTGGGACAGTTGCGTGCGTCGAGCCCTTCGACCCCGACCTCGAGATCGCAGCGCGATTCTCGCCCGACCAGTGCACGGTGGTGAATCCGGGGCCAGGGATCGACGATGGCATGGTCGGCATCTGCCATGCCACGTGCGCGGAAGACCGGTACGACCACGTCGGCGTCACCTACGAATACGTGCGCGTCACGCCGGCGGCGTGCCGGAACGGTCACGCCGAGCACGAGCTCGACTTCCGTTCCGACGATCCGCTTTGCCGCGTCTTGCCGACCGCCGTCACCAGCGCCGAGCCGCTGACGGACACGGTGCTGGCCTGGTGAGCACCGGCCATGCTAGACGCACGCTGTGCGTAGCCTCTCCCAGCTCCCTGTAATCCTTGTAGCGGCGGTCACCGTCACGCTCTCCGCGTGCGGTGGCGACGACGGTGGTGGTCCCGACTTCCAGGACGATCACCCGCGCATCTACTTGCCGCGCAACCGCGATCGTCTGGTCGCCAAGGTCACGGCCAACGATCCGAGCTGGGCGCGGTTCAAGAACATCGTCGACATCCAGCTCGACGGCGGCAACATCTACGCCTTCGAGGCGTGGAACGCGGCGCTGGTCTTCCAGCTCACCGGCGAGCAGCGCTACTGCGACGCCGCCGTCGATCAGATCGACGAGATGGTGCGCGACGAGGAGGCGCGGTTGTCCGCCGGTCAGACCCCGGAGGTCGCCGGTGACAGCTACCTCGAGGTCGGCCCCCGCATCGGCGACCTGGCGCTCACCTACGACTGGTGCTTCGAGTCGGTGTCCGACGATCAGCGCCGGCGCTGGATCGCCTTCGCCAACCAGGCGGTGTGGAACGTGTGGAACCACGAGGAGGCGCGCTGGCACGGCGACGTCGTCGAGTGGAGCGGGTGGTCGGTCGACAACCCGTCCAACAACTACTACTACTCGTTCCTGCGGGCGACGATGACGCTCGGCGTCGCCACCCGCGGCGAGACGCCCGAGGGCCAGCAGTGGATCGACATCTTCCGCGATCAGAAGATCCGCGACCAGCTGGTCCCGACGTTCGATCGCGATCTGACCGGCGGCGGTTCGCGCGAGGGCACCGGCTATGGCGTCGCGATGATGCGGCTGTGGGAGCTCTACGATCTGTGGCACGGCTCGACCGGCGAGCAGCTCGCCGACGACACCGGCCACGCCCGCGCCTCGATGCTCCACCTCATGCACGCGACCGTGCCCACCCTCGATCGAGTGGCGCCGATCGGTGACCACGCCCGCGACTCGTCGGCGGCGTGGTTCGACTACCACCGCCACTATCTGCAGACCCTCGTCCACCTGTTCAAGGACGATCCGATCGCGCCCTACGCGACCCAGCTCCTGGCCAGCTCGTCGGTGCCCGAGATGGATCAGCCGTTCATGTACGCCTTCGACTTCCTCTACGGCTCCGAGCTCACTCCGGCCTCGCTCGACGGCCTCGGCCGCGCCTACTTCGCGCCCGGCAACGGCCAGCTCCACGCCCGCTCGAGCTGGAGTCAGGACGCGACCTACGTGAACTTCATCGCCGGTCCCTACACCGAGTCGCACGCCCACCAGGATCAGGGCTCGTTCATGATCTACAAGGGCGGCTGGCTGGCCTACGACGGCGTGGTCGACTCGACCTCGGGCCTGACCCAGGAGCCCGAGGCCCACAGCCTGATCCGCTTCGTCAGCGGCGGCACCACCGTGCCGATGCGCGAGCCCACGACCTCGTCCATGGCCGCGATCGCGCGCGGGCCGGGCTGGTTGCACGCCGCCGGTGATCTCACGCCGGCGTTCCGCGACAACCCCGCGGTCACGCGCTGGCAGCGCGAGCTGGTCTACATCGAGCCCGACACCGTCGTGGTCTACGATCGCGCCGACTCGGCTTCGGGCGCGCAGCAGATCTGGCAGCTCCTGTCGCCGGCGTCGTTCACGGTCAACGGCGCGACCGCGTCGGTGACGGCGAGCGGCCACACCCTCACCGCGCAGCGCATCCTGCCGGCGTCGGCGGCCGGCACGTCGCGGGCGCTGACCGGCGACTTCAGCGGCGGCTTCCGCTACGAGGAGGCGAGCGCGGGCGGCTCGGTGCGCCACCTGCACGTGATCTCGGTCGACGGCGCGGTCACGTCGGCGACCTCGTCGCCGGGCAGCGGCCAGGACGGCGTGAGCCTCGCGCTGGCCGGCGGCCGCACCGCGACGGTGCGCTTCAGCACCAGCCAGATCGGCGGCACGCTGACCATCACCGGCGGCGGCGCCGACGTCGATGTCACGCTCGCCCCGGGCGTGGCCGCGCTGCCCGAGCGGCAGTAGTCGTAGCGCCCGCGCCGTTCGCGCCGTTCAGGCGCTCAGGAACTCGAGCGCCGGCGGCAGGAAGCGCTCGGGCGCGTCGACGTGGGCGAAGTGCGACGCCTGCTTCATCCACGCCAGCCTGGCGTCGGGGATGAGGTCGGCGAGCACCTCGCCGAACCGCGGCGGCACCAGCGGATCGCGTTCGGCGTAGAGCAGGAGCAGTGGCACCGGGAACGGCGTACCGGCGGCCTTGCGCTGGCGCAGCGTGCGGTTGAAGGCGCGGATCGGGCCGATGGCCATGGTCTCGGCCAGGTGCTTGACGAACGCGCGCGAGCCGTCGGGCGACGCGAGCTGGCCGCCGTAGATGCGGGCCTCCTCGAGCGACTTGAGCGACTCGTCCCAGTAGTGGACGTTCTTGTGGACCCAGCGCTCGGGTGAGCGGCGCGCGACCCGGGCCAGGATCGACTTCGCGCCCGGCAGGGCCAGCCCGACCCGCAGTCCCCACAGCCGGAGCTCGGGCACGCCCGGCGAGTGCTCGTTGACCAGCCTCGACATCGCGCCCGGATCGCGCAGCGCGAGCCGCATGCACAGGTAGCCGCCCATCGAGTTGCCGATCACCGGGCAGCCGCGGATGCCGAGCGCGCGCATGACCTCGCCGATCCAGATCGCCATCGCCTCGGGGTGATAGGCCCGATCCTGCGGGCGGTCGCTCTCGCCGTTGCCGGGCAGGTCGGGCATGTACAGCGTCCAGCGCGCGCCCAGCTCCTCGAGCACGTAGCGCCACGAGTACGACGTGGTCATCAGCCCGTGCACCAGCACGAGCGGCGGGCCGGCGCCGTAAGTGCGCACCGCCGCCGTGCACCGGCCGAGCTCGGCGGTGTTGATGGGGATCCTCTCGAGCTGCGTGTCGGCGAACGGGTGCGGTCGCCACGGCGTCTCGGGCAGGTCCTCGAATCGGCCGCGGCGGTAGGGCACCAGCGGTCCGAAGCGGACCGGCCGCTCGACGGGCGGGTTCATGCAGCGACGATAGCGCGACGCTGGTACCGTCAGGGGATGGCAGGGACCGATCGAACGGACGCGTCGGGTGCGAGCAGCACGGCCGACACCGAGGTCGCGTCGAATACGACCCCGTCGACGCAGGCGGCGGGCGAGACCGCCGATCTGCTCCGCCGCGTGGCCCGCGTCGCCGACGCCCCGCCGCCGCCGTCGCGGCTGGCCGCCGGCCAGGTCGTCGACGGCGCCTACCGCATCGTGCGCGTGCTCGGCGTCGGCGGCATGGGCGTGGTCTACCTGGCCCACGATCTGCGGCTCGATCGCGACGTCGCCCTCAAGCTGCACAGCGGCGCGCTGGGCGCGGCCGGCACCGAGCGCCTGCGTCGCGAGGCCATGGCGATGGCCAAGGTCATCCACGCCCACGTCGTGACCGTCTACGAGGTCGGCGCCTACGACGACCATCCGTTCGTGGTGATGGAGTACGTCGCCGGCGGGACCGCGCGCTCGTGGCTGGGCGCGCGCAAGCGAACCTGGCCGGAGATCCTCGACCTCTATGCCGCCGCCGGCCGCGGGCTCGCCGCCGCTCACGCCGCCGGCCTGGTCCACCGCGACTTCAAGCCCGACAACGTGCTGGTCGGCGACGACGGCCGGGTGCGCGTCGCCGACTTCGGCCTGGCCCGCGCCCACAACGAGCTGGTCTCGGTGTCGATCAGGGCCGGCGCCGACGGACCGCTCCTGCACGATCTCACCGCCACCGGCGCGGTGCTGGGCACGCCGGCGTACATGGCGCCCGAGCAGCACCTCGGCCACGACGTCGACGCGTCGGCCGATCAGTTCGCGTTCTGCGTCGCGCTGTGGGAGGCACTGTTCGCGCAGCGACCGTTCTTCCCCGACGACAGCGGCAGCGTCCGCGAGGCGGTGGTGGCCGGCAAGCGCACCGAGCCCGCCGACACCGGCGGCGTGCCGCGCCATATCCGCCGCGCGCTCCAGCGCGGCCTCGCGCCCGATCCCGACGATCGCTTCCCGACCATGGCGGCGCTGCTCGCCGAGCTGAGCCGCGACCCGGCGCGCCGCGTGCGGCGAGGCGCGATCGCGGCTGCTGCGGTGGTGCTGGTCGGCGTCGTGGGATGGCTGGTGCTCGATCGCGGCGGACAACGCGCAGCCACCGGTGACCCCTGCGGCGGAGGCGAGGCGCGCGTCGCCGCGATCTGGAACCCGAACCGGCGCGCCGTCGTCGAGCGCGCCTTCGCCGCGACCGGCGCGGGCAACGCCGGCGACATCGCCCGCCGCACCACGGCCGCGATCGATCGCTACACCACGTCGTGGCAGAGCGAGATCGACACCGCGCTGGCCCGCCTGCGCGTGCGCCAGCTCGACGCGGCCGCCGACGCGGCCGCCAAGGCGATGACCGCCGCCGCCCGCGGCTGGGAGCCGCTCCTGGCCGAGGCGCAGCTCGCCCGCGGCACCGTGCATGCGGCGCGCGGCGACAAGGACAGCGCCGTCACCGATCTCGAGGCCGCGTACGCGCTGGCCAGCCGGGTGAAACATCCCGAGATCGCGATGCGCGCCGCCGTCCGCCTGGTCCAGCTTCTCTATCGTGACCCGCGCGCGGCGGTGGCGGCGGCGACGTGGAGCCAGCGCAGCCTGGCCCTCGCCGAGGGTCCGCTGTCGGCGACCCACCACGACGCGATGGCGCGCGTCTCGACAGCGCTGATGCACGAGGTCGCCGGCCGCTACACCGAGGCACTCGCCGAGGGCGAACGCGCGCTCGCCGTCGCCACGCGGCTGCCCGGCGATCACGACGCCATCGTGCTGCGCGCCGAGAGCGCGGTCGGCACCGCCCTCGACTACCTGGGGCGCTACGACGAGTCGCGCCAGCATGCCGAGCGCACGCTGACGCTCATGGAGGAGCTCTACGGCCCCGAGTCGTCGGCGCTGGTGGTGCCGCTCTCCAACCTCGGCATCCTGATGGTCCAGGTCGGCCGCCACAGCGACGCGCTGCTGCTCCAGGAGCGGGCGCTCCGCCTGGCCACCGCGGCGCGCGGCGTCCGGTCGCCGGAGGTCGCCCGCATCCACGTGCGCATCGCGAACATCCGGCGGGCCCGCCGCGAGCCCGACCGGGCCATCGCCGCGCTCGAGGCGGCGCAGGGCATCTTCGTCGAGGTCAACGACGAGGTGCAGATGGCGGTCATCGCGGGCAACCTGAGTGGCGCGTACGTCGAGCTCGGTGACGGCGAGCGCGGGCTCACCCACGCGCTGCGGGCGCTGGCGCTGTTCGAACGGCTCCACGGTCCCGGCCACACCGACACCGCCGCCGCCCAGGTCAACGTCGCGGTCGCGCTCGCCACGCTGCGCCGCTTCCGCGAGGCGCTGCCCCGGCTCGAGAAAGCGCGCGCGGTCTACGAGGCGGTCACCCCAGGCCACCCCCAGCTCGCGGCGCTCCACAACTCGGTGGGCCGCACCCACGCCGGCCTCGGTCAACTCGACCGGGCCGTCGCCGAGATCGAGCGCGCGCTCGCCATCTATCGCGACGCCAGCGAGAGCCCGCTCGACGTCGGCCACACCATGACGCTCCTCGCCCAGGCCCTGTGGAACCGCGACGCCGACAGCGATCGCGTCCGCGCCCGCGCGCTCGCCACCGACGCCCGCGCCATCTACGCGCGGGTCGGCGCCTCGGCCGAGCCCGTGCTCCAGGACGTCGATCGCTGGCTCGCCACCCGCGACGATCCCAGGCG
>SXJR01000182.1 GCA_005779305.1 Myxococcales bacterium | reverse complement strand
GGGCTCAGGCGCCGGCGGCGCCACCGGCACCACGCCGCCCTGGCCGCCGCCGCACGCGGCCAGGCCGAGCGCGAGTGCGGCGCCGAGCAGGATCCGGCTCATGGCGCCTCGGCGAGCGCCACTGGCTCGTCCTCGGCGGCCAGCGACGCCGCGATCTCGGCGCACAGCTCGACCAGGCGCACCAGCCGCTCGGCGCTCTCCGGCGTCGACCGCCGATCCACCGCGAGCTGCGAGAGCGGGATGGGCAGGTCCATCGGCGCGCCCTGGCCCGGGAAGACGCGATGACGCAGCGACTGGCCATGCCAGTAGGCCAGCCACCCGTCGAGGGTGGCGGCGGCGCGGGCGCGCAGACCGTCATCGAGCAGGCGGAGGAGCACGTCGCGATCCCCGCGCGAGCGAAAGCGCTCGTCGAACGGCACGTCGTCGGTGCGGATCAGCGGCCCGGCCGGCGGCGGCTCGGGGTGGCTGTTGCCCAGGCCGCCGCCGCGGGCGACGATGGTCCAGGTCGCGGCGCGACCGGCGTCGACCTCGCGCCCGAACACCAGATCGACCACCACCACGGCGCGGGCCATGCGCTCGATGCGCAGCCGGACCGGCACACCGTTGCGTTCGGTCACGACCACGGTCGAGGTGTGCTCGCCTTCGCCGCGGACCGACACCGCGCTCACCGCGGCGTCGCTGCCGGCCAGCTTGCGCAGCGCGGCCACCACGTGGCCGATGAAGCTCTGCCAGGTCTCGTCGTCGATGGCCGGGGTCACCGGCACGAAGGCCGAGCGTTCCTCGGCGCGCACGCGCACCGCGCCGTCGGCGATGAGGACGAGGCCGACCGCGGCGGTGGCGAAGGCGGCCGGCCAGGCGAAGCCGTGACCGGCCAGGACCAGGAGGGCCAGGCCAAAGCCGATGCGGCGGCGCGCCGCCGACGGCGCACTGACACATGCCACCACCGTCCAGGTGATGGTCGCGAAGGCGAGCAAGTAGAGCGCGATCTGATCCTGGGGTGCGTCGATCCGCAGATCGAGCCCGAGCACGCGATTGACCGCCTTGACCGTGGCCACGTAGTCGAGGCGCAGCGCGACCGCGCCGGCGCCGGCGACGACCAGGGCGATCGCGAACGGCAGCACCCGCGTCATGGAGCGCGCGAACGGCCGCGGCGACAGGCAGTACGGCGAGGCGATGGCCGCCGCCGCGAGCGCGTTGCGGGCCAGCTTGCCGATCGCCGCCTTGGCCTCACCGCCCAGCATCTGGTCCTCGGTCCAGATCTGGCTCGCGAGCAGCGAGGCGCCGCAATAGATGACGATGGGCGCGGCGCAGATGGTGAGGCCGACGGCCGCGCCCAGATCCGGCTTGTGGCTCCAGACCCGCGCGACCTGGTAGAGGGCGACCGCGAGCAGCGCGATATGCAGAAGGGTCTGCACCTCGGTCGGATCGGCGACCGCGGCGAAGGCCGCGACCAGCGCCATGGCGGCGATGGTGGCGCCACCGCCGACGGCGTGAAGCCGATCGAGCGGGCGGCCGCGGGCGGCGCCGGGCAGCTCCGCACGCGCGCGCTGGGCCAGCACGATCACGCCGAGCAGCGCGACGAAGTAGACGAGGAAGAGCGCGAGGTAATCGAGGGCGACGAACCACGCCGGCGGCACGAGCTTCTGGGCCTGGCCTTTGATGAAGGCCGGCTTCTTCTCGAGCCCACGTACCAGCAAGCGACCGATCGTCGCCTCCGCCACGACCGCCCCGAGCATCACGAGCTCCAGGGGCGATAGCGAGCGACGGTCACTCATTTGTGCAGGCACGGGCGAAGGAAAAAACGTAGCTTCCTCGGGCAGTTGGGTCAAGGCGTCGGCCGGAAACTGGCGCACCAGGGCATGTCGCACGGTATCCTACATCTCGTGTCGCTCTGCCGTGCCCTCGTCGCCCTTGCGCTCGTCACCAGCGCGGTCCCGGCGAGCGCGCGGCCGCTGGTCGTCCTCGATCCCGGCCACGGTGGCTCCAACGCTGGCGCCGCCGGCGCCGCTGGCATCGTCGAGAAGCAGCTCACGTTGATCCTGGCCCGCGCGGTGCGCGAGGACCTGGCCGCCAGAGGCATCGACGTCGTGCTCACCCGCGATCGTGACACGACCCTGACCTTGCGCCAGCGGGTGGCGGCTGCCAACCGGCGCGGCGCCGACCTGTTCATCAGCATCCACGCCAACGCCTCACCCGAGCGCGTGCAGCGCGGCTTCGAGACCTTCGTGCTCACCGCCGCCGGTGTCGACGTCGACGGCCGCGCCCTGCGCAGCGAGACCGGCACGCCTCGCCCCGCCCTCGACGAGGCCACTGCCCTCATCCTCGACGACGTCGAGCGCGGCGCATGCCAGTGGGAGGCCGCCGAGCTCGCGGCCGCGGTCCAGCGCGAGCTGCGCGGCGTCCGCGGCGAGGCCGGCGATCGCGGCGTCCGCCAGGACGCGCACCACGTCCTGCTCGGCGCGACCATGCCCGCCGTCCTGATCGAGGTCGGCTTCATCGATCACCCGATCGAAGGCCAGGAGCTGGCCCGCCCGGAGACGCAGTCCGCCCTCGCCGCCGCGTTGTCCCGGGCCATCGCGTCGCAGCTCACGCCGTAGTCGTGGCCGTGGTCGTGGCGGTGATCGTTGACGGCGACGTCGACGTGAACGACTCTCCGCGCCATGCGCCCCGACGGCCGACGCGCCGACCAGCTCCGCAACCTCGAGATCATCCCCGGCTTCCAGAAACACGCCGAGGGATCGGCCCTGGTCAAGCTCGGTGACACCTGGGTGTGTTGCTCCGCCTCCGTCGAAGAGAGCGTGCCCTCGTTCCTGGCCGGCAAGGGCAAGGGCTGGGTCACCGCCGAGTACGCGATGCTACCTCGCTCGACCCACACCCGCAGCAAGCGCGACCCCGGCGGGCGCGGCAAGGAGATCCAGCGACTGATCGGCCGCGCCCTGCGCGCCGCGGTGGATCTGCGCGGGCTCGGCGAGCGCACCCTGACCATCGACTGCGACGTGCTCAACGCCGACGGCGGCACGCGGGTCACGTCGATCACGGGCGCCTGGATCGCGATCGGCCTGGCCCTGCGTCACCTGGTCGGCAAGGGCGTCCTCGCCGACATGAGCGCGCTCAAGCCGCCGGTGGCCGCGGTCTCGGTCGGCATCGTCGACGGCGAGGTCGTGCTCGATCTGCCCTACGTCGAGGACTCGCGCGCCGACGTCGACATGAACGTGGTGATGACCGAGGACGGCGGCCTCATCGAGGTCCAGGGCACCGCCGAGGGCGCGACCTATAGCCGGGCCCAGCTCACCGCGATGCTCGACCTCGCCGCCGTCGGCATCGCCCAGCTCACCGCGGCCCAGCGGGCGCTGGTGTTCGGGTGAGGCCGCTGGTCTTCGCCACCCGCAACCGCGGCAAGCTGGTCGAGCTGCACGAGCTCCTCGCCGGCACCCAGATCGAGGTGCTGGGCGTGGCCGACGCGGCCAAGGTCCTGGGCCGCGACCTCCCCGACGTGGTCGAGGACGCCGACACCTTCGTCGGCAACGCCGCCAAGAAGGCGCGCGAGGTGGCGCTCCGCACCGGCTGGCCGGCGCTCGCCGACGACAGCGGCCTCGAGGTCGACGTGCTCGACGGCGCGCCCGGCGTGTACAGCGCGCGCTGGGCCGGCAGCCACGGCGACGACGACGCCAACAACGCCAAGCTCCTGCGCGCGCTCGGCGACGTGCCGGCCGAGCTCCGCACCGCCCGATTCCGCTGCGCGCTGGTGCTCGCCGACCCGGCCGGACCGCTCGGCGACGAGCTGGTCACCAGCGACGGAGTGGTCGAGGGCGTGATCCTCGAGGCCCCCCGCGGCAGCGGCGGCTTCGGCTACGATCCGCTGTTCTTCTGTCCGGAGATCGGACAGACCTTCGCCGAGGCCGGGGTCGGACCCAAGGGCCACGTCTCGCACCGGGCCCGGGCCATGGCCGCCCTGGCGCCGCGGCTGAGGTCGTACCTTTCGCGCTGAGCGGGTCTCGCCTTGCGCGGTCGCGGACTTCCCTGTATCCCTTCACTGCTCGCGCAGGCGAGTGGATCGGGGTGTAGCGCAGCCTGGTAGCGCACCTGGTTTGGGACCAGGGAGTCGGAGGTTCGAATCCTCTCACCCCGACGATCCGGCCCCTTAGCTCAGCTGGATGAGAGCAATCGCCTTCTAAGCGATAGGCCGCTGGTTCGAGCCCAGCAGGGGTCACCCGTTCACGGAGCGGCGCAGAGGCGCGTGTAGAACTCGCGCATCTGGGGGTCGTCCATGGCGATCGCGGTCTTGCAGCTCGGCTCGACGGTCCTGCGGGCCTCGTCGGCGTTGTCCTCGCGCTCGTAGGTGAGGGCCAGCATCCAGCGCAGGTAGACCTCGAAGCGTTCCGGGTTGGTGAGCAGCGAGCGCAGCTCTTTCTCGGCCAGGGCCTGCTGCAGGTGGGTGCGGGCCTTCTCGATCTCGCCGGCGTCGACCGCGATCGCCGCGACGAAGTAGTGGGCGCGCGGATCGCGCGGGTACCTGGCGATCAGCTCCTCGGCGCGGGCGGCGATCGTGGCGTCATCCTGGGGCAGCTCGTCGTCGGGGATGAGGGCCTTGGCCAGCTCGGGGTTGCGGGCCAGGACCGAGGCGCCGGCGAAGTCCTTGCGGTACTGCTCGTGGTCGGCGACCAGGTTCACCCAGCCGAAGGCGGTGAAGGCCAGGCCGGCGGCGGCGACCACCGCGGCGAACTTGGTTCCACGCGGGTGCTCGGCGTCCCTGGCCCACGTCACCAGCAGGAGCAGGCCGCCGACCGCGCCGGCGACCGCGCCGCCGAGGTGGGCGGCGAAGTCGACCTTGCCGCTGCTGCCGTGGGCAGCCAGCGGCAGGAGACTGGGGATGAGGATCTGGCCGAGCGACACCAGGATCTGGGTGCGTGCCGGTCCGCTGGGCAAACGCAGGCTGGCCACCATCGCCGCGGCCAGGAGGCCCATGATCGCCCCCGACGCGCCCACCGACGTGACGTTGGCGGCGTTGATGGTGAGCGACGCCGCCGAGCCGCCGAGCGCGCCGATCACGAACAGCGCCAGCATCCAGCGCCGCCCGATCAGGTTCTCGAGCACGCCGCCGGCCATGTACATGGCCACGCAGTTGAACAGCAGGTGAATCGGATCGCCGTGGAGGAAGGCGCAGGTCAGCATGCGCCACCAGTCGCCGGCCTGGGTGCGAGCGTGCTCGAGGCCGCCCAGCGAGATCAACGTCCCGATCGAGGGCGAGACGCCGCTGCCCGGCATCACCGTCCACGTCAGCTCGACGATGAACATCACCGCGAACGACGCGATCAGCGCCCAGGTCGCCAGCGGCCGGGTGTCGAAGCGCGCCACCTTGTCGTGGGCCTGGGCCGCGGCCACAAGCCTCGCGTTGGAGCGGCGCGGGCTGGTCAGGATGTGCTCGACCCAGATCGAACGATCGGTGCTGCCGGCGGCGGTGGTGAACATCGAACCACGAGCAGCGGCGGAGGTGTCGATCGCGTAGCCGCGCACCGAGACGCCCTTCTGGGTCACGCGCCGGAAGGCGTAGCCCTCGAGCCGGGCCCGGTCGTCGGGATCGGGGACGCCCGCGCCGATCTCCCAGATCTCGACGATGACGTCCTCCTTCATGCCGTGCATCGAGCCGGCGTGTTTGCGACAAGCGGCGGCGATCTCGTCGACGCGCTCGGGCGCCAGCGTGAAGCGCCGGGTCGGATCGGCGTCGCGATCGACGATACATGCGATCGACAGGCCGACCCCGTCGCCGCCGATCAGCACCAGGTCGCACACCTCGCGCAGCGGCGCCAGCTCGGGCAGGTCAGCCGGGACGTAGCGGTGATCGGCGACGAGGCACTTGGCCAGGTAGAGCGCGTCGCTTTCGGCGGGCGGCGGCTCGCCCGCGCCCTCCACCGGCTCGATGGACATCCCGGCTCGTTACCACACGCGCCGCTCCATCGCACCGATCAAGGCGAGGATCGCGGCCACGCAAGCCGCGTTGACCAGGGAGGCCTGGCCCAGCGCCCAGCCGGCGCGGTAGCCCAGGAAGTACCCGAGCTCGATGCCGATGGCGGCCGCACCCAGCATCAACGCGCCGCTCACCACCCGGCGATCGATCGCCGGCAGCCCGCCGCCGGTGGCGAGCCAGGCCCCGGCCGACAGCACCAGCGCCGCGCCGTAGGCCAGGGTCAGGAACGCCCAGGGATTGCCGCCGCCCGAGCCGCGCAGGGCCAGGTGGTAGAGCACGCCGCTGCCGATGGTGAGGACCAGGGGAGTCGCCGAAGCCAGCATGATGGCAACCACTGTGGGGCCGGCGCCCGGATGCGTCCATTGCATGTTTCTCATGTCATGATGCACTAGACGCATGACGACGCCGCTCTCGCAGGACCAGCTGGCCGCCTTCGCCGCGGTGGTCGAGGCCGGCAGCTTCACCCGCGCCGCCCGCGCCATCCACCTGAGCCAGCCGGCGCTGTCGCGGCGCATCGCCGGGCTCGAGGATCAGCTCGCGGTCACGCTCCTGGTCCGTGGCCCGGCCGGCCCCGTGCTCACCGACGCCGGCAAACGGGTGCTCGCCTTCGTCCAGGCCCAGCGCGCCCTCGAGGACGAGCTGCTCGGCGATCTGACCTCGTCGACGCGGGCGCTGCGCGGCGAGATCCGCGTGTTCGGCCCGTCGTCGATCGTGCCGGCCATGATCGTCCCGCCACTGGCGGCGCTGGTGCGCGAGCACCCGGCGATCCAGCTCGAGCTGCGCTCCGCCGGCAACGAGGCCCTGGCCGGCCTCCTCGCCCGCGGCGCCGCCGACTTCATCGTCACCGACGAGGCCACCGACGATCCCGGCGTGATCAGCACCGCCGTCGGCCACGAGGAGCACGTCATGATCGAGTCGCTCGCCGGCGGTCCCGCCGACGTCTACCTCGACTCGCACGTCGCCGATCGCACCACTGCCTGGTTTCTCGCCGAGCAGCCGGCCCGCGCCCGCCCCCGCCGCTGGCGCCGCTCGTTCATGCACAACGAGGCCGGCATCTTGCTCGGCGTCGAGCTCGGCCTGGGCCGCGCAGTCAAGCCACGCCAGACCATCCCACCCGGCTCGCCGGTGCGCGTGTTGCGCGAGTTCCGACCGGTGCGCAAGCCGTTCTACCTGCGCCACCGCAGCCAGCGCTTCTACAGCCGCCTCCATCACATCGCCGTCGGGCTCCTGGTCACCGCCATCCGCGACGGCCTGGCCGCGTCGCTCAGCCCGCGATCGTCACCTTCCGCACACCGCGGGCGGTGAGCCAGGGCTCGAGGCGCTTGCGCAGGTCGCCCTGCAGCACGATGGCGCCGTCCTCGACGGTGCCCCCACAACCCATCGCCGCCTTGGCCTCCCGGCACCACGCCTCGAGCTCGGCCGACGGCAGCTCGAGCTTCTCGATGAGGGTCGCCTCCTTGCCGCGTCGGCCCTTCTTCTCGAGCCGCACCACCGCGCGCGCCGGCGGCCTGGGCGCGGGCTTCGCGGCCGCGGGCGCCGGTGCGGCCGGCGCCGGTCCGGCCGGCAGCGTGTCGCGCAGCGGGGTCAGCACCGTCCACGGGCTCGACGACCCACCGGGCTTCTTGCCGCTCACGGCACGCCCGTGGCGCCCACCGCGAGCCGGCGCAGCGCGCCCGAGGACGTCACGTAGAGATCGGTGCACGCCAGCGCCCCGCGCCCGAAGGCCATGTTGGCGGCGGCGCCGACGCTCATCTGAAGCTCTTCGCGGGCGCCGAACACGCCGCTGGTCGCCGCGCCGAACCGGAGCACGCGGCCACCGCTGTTGTTGGTGACGTAGAGCCGGCCCTGCTCGTCGCGGGCGAGGCCGTCGGGGTTGCCGATCATGCCGACGGTGCCAGCCAGCGCCGTCATGCGACCGGTCTCGGCGCCGGCGGTGAGGGTGAGCCGGTAGATGTCAGCAGGGGTCGAGTAACGCGCGACCAGGAGCGTGCCGTCGCCGTCGAACAGCACGCCGTTGGGCTGGTTGATCGCGGTGGTCGTCACCTGGGTGCGGGTGTTGGCCGCGGCGACGCGCCAGACGTGGCCGGTGGCGTTGAAGTCCGAGTAGTAGACCGCGCCGTCGGGGCCGACGGTGACGCCGTTGGCGCTGCCGGCGTTCATCATGTACGTGGTCGCCGCCGGCGTCGCCTCGTTGGTGTCGATGCGCCAGATGCGGCCGCCGCTGCCCGGCGAGGCGACGTACAGGATCCCGCCCGGCCCGATCGCCATGCCCCACACCGTCGTCGCACCCGACAGGGTCACCCACTGATCGACGGCGGTCCCGCCCGGCACCCAGCGCCCGACCGCTCCGTTCTGCGAGTAGTAGATCGTGCCGTCGGCGGCGATGGCGATGCCCTCGGTGCCGCCCAGGTCGGCCAGCGTAGGCGACATGCTGCCGCACGCGCTGGCGGCGTCTCCCGAGCCGTCGATCGGCGCGTCGGACGCCACCCCGTCGCTGCCGCCGGCGTCGTCACCGCCGGCAGCGTCGACCTCGTCGCCTTCTCCGCCGCCACAGGCACCGGCGACAAACCCGAGGACGAGACCGAACGT
This sequence comes from Myxococcales bacterium, assembly GCA_005779305.1. Classification (GTDB taxonomy): domain Bacteria; phylum Myxococcota_A; class Polyangia; order Haliangiales; family Haliangiaceae; genus UBA2376. The sequence continues at coordinate 25,299 of SXJR01000182.1, read as the reverse complement.
GGCCATCGAAGACGTCTTCATGGCGCCGACCATACTGGACGAACCCTCCGTTTTCGGCTAGATACCGCTGACAGACACGGTGGGTGTAGCTCAATCGGTAGAGCACCAGGTTGTGGTCCTGGGTGTCGTGGGTTCGACTCCCATCATCCACCCCGAAAAATGAGAACGGCGCCCGCGAGGGCGCCGTTCTTGTTTCAGGCCCAGCCCGGGGCTACTTGGGCTCTTCGGCCGGCGCCTCGGCGGCGTCACCGGCGAAGAAGCTGCGCAGCACCTGGGTCTCGAAGTTCAGCTCGCGCAGGGCGTCCTTGCCGGCGGCGGCCTTGATCGCGGCGTCGAGCTTGGCGCCGCACTCGGCGCAATCCTTGCCGGCGACCTTGGGGAGGGTGAGCAAGATGCTCTGCCGCACCAGGCGGTCGTCACTCGACACGTTGTACAGGAGCACCTGCAACTGCGACGACGCCTTGGGGCCCATCTTGCCGAGCTCGAGCAGCGCACGCTCGATCTGGGCGATGCAGACCTCGATCTTCTCCTCGTCGGTGTACTTGGCCACCTCGATGGCGCTCGATGCATCCTTGAGGCGCTTCGAGACGGCGGGCCAGTCAGCCTTGCACTTGGCTTGGATGTCGGGGCCCTTGGAGGGCTTGGGCTTGCCGTCCTCGTCGGGCTCCGGCGCCGGAACCGGCACCAGGGTCGCGCCATAGCAGGCCGCGTCGTCCTTGCAGTGCATCGCGATCTCGATGCGGGCCGCGTGGGTCTCGTACAGGCGCTGGTAGCCGCGGTAGGCCTTGGCCTTGTCGTCGAGGGCCTTCCAGGTCGCCTTGGCCGCGGTGAAGGGGTCCTTGACCTTGTCGAAATCGACCTTGGCCTTGGTGCTGGCCTCGATCATCTGGACCGGGGCCTTGTTGGGACCACCGGCGCGCGCGACCTCGGCCTTGGCCGCGTCGAGCGTGGCCTTGGCCGCCTCGTAGATGGCCTTCTGCTTCTCGTAGGCAGCCTTGGGCGGGCCGTCGGCTTCTTTCTGGGCCTTGTCGCTCTCGTCCTTGAACCGCTTGGCCTGCCCGATCAACAGCGGGATACGGTCTTTGCTTCGAGCGAGGCGGCCGTACGCCACCGAGGCCTCGAGGCGAAACTGCTGGTCGGCGTCGTTCTTCTCGGCGATGGCGCCCAGCGCGTCGAGCGCCGAACCCTTGCCCACCTTCTCCGAACCGTCGCGCGACACGAACGAGTACACGTTGGCGGCGATCGGCTTGATGTCCTCGTTCTTGCCGACGGTCCAGACGTCGAGGACGGCCTTGGTGGCCTCGGGCGAACCGATCTTGCGCAGCGCGTCGAGGACGGCGTTGTGCGCCACCGGCCCCGGCGCCGAGTCGACGAAGTAGGACGGAACAGGATCGCGGGCGAGGGCCTTGAGCAGCGCCGGCACCGCCTTGGGATCGTAGAGGTCGCCGGCGATGATCGCGGCGTAGTAGTCCATGGCCGAGACCTTCTGCCACTCGGCCTGGGGCAGCGGATCCTTGCCCAGGTCGCCCTTGTACATGCCGAGGCTGTTCTCGGTGAACAGCGTGTTCACCTCGGTATCGGAGCCCTCGAGGATCGAGCGCATGCGATCACCGACGGTGCCGCCGGACGCGACCAGCGAACGCCGGACCTGCTTGAAGAAGAACGGCAGCCGGTACATCGACTCGATCAGCACCGGGATGGCGTTCGGGCTCTTGAGCTTGCCCAGCGCGATGATGGCCGCGCCGTGCATCTCCGGCTTCGACGGGACGAACTCCTCGCGGATGATGGTGTTGAGCACCGACACCGCGCCGGGATCGCCGAGCTCGCCCAGCGACAGGATGGCCTGGCCGCGCAGCTGCTTGACCTCTTGCTTGTCGGTGGGCTTGTTGGCGGCGGCGACCAGCACGTCGAGGGCGCCGTCGACCTTGGAGAGCCCGAGGGACTCGGCGGCCAGGCGCGCGCTCTCGACCGAGCGCGGGTTGGCCGGGTCGACGTCCTCGATGGCCTTGGTCAGGATCGGCAGGGCCTTGTCCCACGCGGCGGGACGAGCCTTGTCGTTGTTCTTGAAGTTGGCCTTGGCCTCTTGCTCGGTGAGCGGCTTGGCCAGGTCGATGATGACCTTCAGGATCGTGTCGGGACGGCCCTGGCGCTCCCACGACTTGCCCAGCGCCGGGATGGCGCGGTTGTCGCCGAGGCGCTCGAGCTGGGTGACCGCGCGCTCGACCTCGTTGGGGTCATCGAGCTTCTTGGTCCAGGTCGTGTACTCGAAGGGATCATCCGAACAACCGGAGATCGCAAAAACCGCCGTGCCGAGCACGACGGCAGAGACGACGACGCTCAGGACGGACGGCTTCCGTCTTTGAAGGGTCATGGATCGGTCCTCTACTTGTTCTTGACGGCGAACAGGAGGTTGTCGAACTGGGCGTACTTCGCGGTGGTCACCACCATCGTGATGACCCGCGCGTCGACTTCCTTGTCGGCCTGGAGGATGGCGAGACCCTCGGGGCAGAGGTTGGAGGGATCGATGATGCCCGACTTCAGGTCGTCACACGCCTTCTTCGCCCGCTTGTCGCGGCCGAGGCTGATCTCCTCGCGACGCTTCTTGCCCACCGCCTGTAGACGCTCGAACAGGGCCTCGATCTTGAGGGTCGGGGTCTCGTCGCGGAGCAGGCTATCGATGGTGGCGACCTGGGTGCCCATGAAGGACACGTCCGCCTTGGTGATGACGATGATCGGCGCCTCCTGGAGTGCGTCCTTGCTGATCGCCTCGGGCAGCTCGAGACCCTTCTGGGCCTTGAGCAGCTCGCCCGAGGTCGAGAACACCATCAGCAGGAAGCAGACCAGGATGGTCATGGTGTCGACGAACGGCACCAGGTTGAGCGAGACGTTCGACGACCGGGTGGCGCCGGTCGCCGAGCCCTTGCCCAGATGCTTGAACGGCACCGAGCGATAGAGACGTGGACCTGCCTGTTTGACTGGCATCGGAGTTTCTCCTTACAGCGTGGGTCGCCAGGACAGGCTGGTGGGCTCGGACAGTCCGACACCGATGAAGCCGACCTTGACGGCGAGGTCCATGGCGTGGACCACGTGGTCGTACTTCACCGGCGCGGCCGTCGTGCTCTCGGCCGCGATCTCGATGTCGTTGCGCTCGGCGAACGCCTCTTCCTTCTTCAGGGCGATGAGGGCGTTTTCGAACTGGTTCCAGTCGTAGTCCGCGTTCGGACCCTTCTTGATCTGGACCGGATCGATGGCGAGGCGCGAGACCCCGACGTAGATGATGTCGGCCTGGATCAGCACCGAGATCACCGGCGGCGGATCGATCACCGTGTCGATCGGCTGGTTACGGTTCTTGCCCTTGGGCTGGATGGTGATCTGGGCCAGGTTGACCCAGACCGCCACCACCAGCAGGAAGGCGGTGAGGCAGCTCATCAGGTCGATGTAGGGGACGATGTTGAGCTCGATGTTGACGCTCTTCTTGTCCCCTCCACCGGTATCTATTGCAGCACCCATGGGTACCTCCGATCGTAGCGGTCAGTGATGACCGAGTGATCAGCCCTGGGGCTGCTGCATCTGCGAGCGGTGATTCACGACCAGGTTCACGACCTGGACGGTGACCTCGTTGATGTCGTCAGTGACGCGCGTGGTCTTGCCCTGGAGGAGCGAGAACCCGAGCAGGCCGACCAGCGAGGTGCCGATGCCGAAGGCCGTGCAGTTCAAGGCTTCCGAGATGCCCTTGGCGAGCTCGGTCGACTTGTTGCCGCCCTCGTCGCTGCCGACGGCGCCGAACGACTTGATCATGCCGGTGATGGTGCCGAGGAGGCCGGCCATGACGGCGAAGTTGGAGAGCATCGCCAGGTACGGCGTGCGCGCGTTGATCTTGGGCAGCTCGCGGAGCGCGGCCTCGTCCATGGCGGCCTGGACCTCGTCGTCGCTCTTGTTGAACTTCATCAGACCCGCCTGGACGATGCGAGTCATCGGGGTCGGGTTGCCCGAGCACACCTTGATGGCGCCCTGGACGTTGCCGGCCATGACCTGGCTCTTGAGGAGCGCGAGCAGCTTGTCCTTGTCGACGGACGCCTTGAACAGGTACACCGCACGCTCGACGATGACGGCGATGGTGATGATCGAGGTGACGAGGATGGGCCACATGCCCCATCCACCACGGTGGAAGGCGGTCGAGATCGTCTGCAGCATGGTCGGAGTACCTCCAGAGGAGCACCGGCAACGGCCGGGCGGGCGGTTCGCGGTTCGAGACCGCCGAGTTTGCAAGAGCAGATCCACGGGCGTAAGATTTCAGGATTGTTTGCTTTCGTGGGTGTCGGCGTGTGCCCACATGGCTCGTTCGGCGGGGCAACACGCAACGGCGCGGGGCGAAATGCCCCGACAACATCGCCGCGCCAGACCAGGGGAACCAGGTGTTCACCACTGGTGTCAGAAAGGACCGGAACCAGAGCGTGCAGATCCATCGCTTCCTGTCGCTGACCGATCTCGTCGTCCTCGTGGTGGTGGCGGTCGTGCTGTTCCTGCCGCCGCGCTCGGTGACGGCCGGACCGCCGAGCAAGGTCGACCCCGACGCGAGGCTCGCACTCGCGTTCGCCGAGGCGCGGGCGCGGGCGAACCCTGCCGATGGCAAGGCGATCGCCGACGTGGCGCGCCGGCTGGGTGAGGCCGGTCAGTACGACTGGGCCGTGCAGGCGGCGGCGGTCGGCGCCCAGCGCGCTCATGATTCGCCGACCCGCTGGCGGGCGCTGCTGGCGGCGTCGATCGCCCACGCCGACCGCCTCGAGGTAGAGGAGGCGCTCGAGCTCGCCAACCACACGATGGCCGAGTGCGCCGAGGTGGGAGAGGTCGCGTGCCCGAGCTACGAGGAGGTGCGCGTCGAGCTGTACCAGCGCCACCTCGATGCCGGTGTGAAGTCGGGCATCGATCCCAAGAAGGACCCGAAGGGATTCCGCGAGAAGGGCGAGGCCGCGCTGCGCTCTGTGCGCGCCATCGGAGCCGGCAGCAACACGCCACCCCCGCAGCCGCCTCCGCACGCTCCGCCTCCCTCGCCCTGAGCCCCTCGCCCTGAGCGAGTCCAATCCGGATTCCGCAGTCAAAGTCGCGCGTTGACGGTGTGGATCAGTAGTGCTCTGATCCCCTCATGGGGGGCCTGGCTGAGCCCAGGGGTGGGCATCGGTTCACCCCGGAGGGGCGGACGGGGAACGGAGAAGTCTCCGCGAGGCGGGCGCGGACGACCACGCGCGTGGCCGTGGTCAACGAGACCCGCGACCTGGTTCGCGAGGCCAGAACCCTCGTCGTGCTCGGGATGGCGGCATGGGTGCTGGGCGCGGTCGCGATCGATCCGCTGGTCCTGGCCGACGCCGACACCGCCACGTGGCGGGTGATCGAGCTGCGCGCGCTGGGCGCCGCGGCGCTGTGCGGCGCCTACCTGGCCATCCGGCAGCGCAGGTGCACCGATCGCTGCGCGTGGTCGGTGGTGGTCGGCTGCGGAGCCATGATCTGCGCGCTCTCCGGAGTGCTGGCGACCATCACGGCCCCCGGCTCGGCGCGAACCGGCAGCCCCTACGATCTGATCCCTGCGCTGATGGTGGCCGGGGTCGGACTGGTGATGGTGCCGGGCTGGCGCATCGGCGCGGCCATCGCGGCGAGCTGGCTGGTCTGTTACCTGGGAGCGCCGGTCGCGGCGGCGGCGATGCACGGCGACCCGCATCTCGCGCCGCGGCTGGCCGCTTGCGCGCTGGCGCAGGCGGCGCTCCTGGCGGTGGCAGTGACGGCGTCGCACCGGACCTGGCGCCTCCGCCACGAGCTGTTCGCGTCGCGACAACTCGGCGACTACCGCCTCATGTCACCGCTGGGCGGCGGGATGAGCGAGGTCTGGCTGGCCTGGGACGAAGCCCACCGGCGCGAGGTCGCGCTCAAGCTCCTGCGCACGCCCGGCACTCCCGACTCGACGCGGGCCCGCTTCGCCCGCGAGGTCGAGCTGGTTCGATCGCTCCGGGCCCCGCAGGTGGCGCGCATCTACGACTTCGGCGTCACCGACGACGGCTTCGCGTACATCGCCTTCGAGTACCTGCGCGGTATGGATCTCGACGCGATGGTCACCGCGTTCGGGCCGATGCCGCCAGAGCGGGCGGTGCACCTGTTCGCTCAGGCCTGCCGCGGCCTCGCGGTCGCCCACCGGGTGGGCGTGGTCCACCGCGACGTCAAGCCGGCCAACCTGCACTGCTCGGACCGCAAGAACGAGGAGGATGAGCTCCACATCCTCGACTTCGGCGTGGCCCGGACGATCGATCAGCCCGGGGTCACCCTCGACGGCACGGTGGTGGGGACGCCGGCGTACATGGCACCCGAGTCGTTCGACGGCGCCCCGGTCAGCGCCGCCGGCGACGTGTACGCGCTGGGCGCGGCTTGCTACTACGCGCTCACGGGGTCGGCGCCGTTCGACGGCGACAACGCCTCGGATCTGAGGCGGGCCCACCAGCACGCGCCGCTGGTGCCGCCGTCGCTGCGGGCCCAGGTGGAGGTGCCGCGACCGCTCGAGAAGATCATCCTCCGCTGCCTGGCCAAGGAGCCGGCCGCTCGCTACGCCGACGCGGCGGCGCTGGGGACCGCCCTCGAGGATTGTGCGCGGCTCATGCCGGGCTGGAAGCGGGAGGATGCCGCGCGCTGGTGGCAGCGAGCCCGGGTCAGCCGCGCGGCGACGCCGCCGGCGACGAAGGAGCGGACGACGGAGGTGGAGGTGATCCGGGTGTGATCGTACAGTGGACGGCGTATGGCAACGCCCACGTCACCCGCGCCTGCGACGTCGGTCATGAGCCAGGCGGCGCAGAGCATCCGCCCCAGCAACCGCGCCGATCTCGACGAAGCGGTCACGCGCCTCGGTGAACGCGCACGCGCGTTCGCGCGGATGGCGCCGGGCGAAAAGGCGGTGCTCCTGCGCGAGTGCATGCCGCGCATCGCCGACGCCGCCGAGGTGTGGGTGGCGACCGGGTGCAAGGCCAAGGGCATCAGCGGCGCGTTCGTCGCCGAGGAGTGGCTGGCCGGTCCGCTGCCGACCCTGCGCATGGCCCGGCTGCTCGCCGAGAGCCTCGAAGCGATCGTGCGCGCCGGCCGGCCGCCGCTCGGCACCCGCACCCGGACCCGCAAGGACGGCCGCCTCGAGGTCGACGTCTTCCCGACCAGCACGTTCGACAAGATCGCGTTCACCGGCTTCCGCGGCCACTGCCTGATGCAGGCCGGCGTCGATCGCGCCGAGGCCGCGCGGCGGCAGGCGTCGTTCTACAGCACGCGCGAACCCGAGGGCGGGGTCTCGCTCATCCTCGGCGCCGGCAACGTCTCCAACATCCCGCCCATGGACGTCTTCTCGAAGATGTTCATCGAAGGCTTCGTCTGCCTGCTCAAGATGAACCCGGTCAACGAGTGGGCCGGGCCGATCCTCGAGCGCGCGCTGGCGCCGCTGATCGATCGCGGCTTCTTGCGCGTGGTCTATGGCGGCGGCGACGTCGGGCAGTACCTGGTCGAGCACGCCGGCGTCCACGACGTGCACATCACGGGCTCCGACACGACCCATGATCTGATCGTGTGGGGGCCGCCCGGCCCCGAGCGCGATCGCCGCCTGGCCGCCAACGAGCCGCGGCTGAAGAAGCCGATCACGTCGGAGCTGGGCAACGTCAGCCCGGTCGTGATCGTGCCCTACACCTACCACGACGACGAGCTGGCCTTCATGGCCGCCAACGTCGCGACCATGGTCACCAACAACGCGTCGTTCAACTGCAACGCCGCCAAGATGCTGATCACGTCGCGGTCGTGGCCGCAGCGCGACGCGTTCGTTGGCCTGGTCGCCCGCGAGCTCGGCCGGTCGCCGGCGCGCAAGGCGTACTACCCGGGCGCCTTCGAGCGCTACGCCCGCCTCACCACCGGCCGCGATCTCAACGTGCCCGGCCGCGCCGGCGAAGGCGAGCTGCCGTGGACCATCATCCGCGACGTCGACACCACCAACGCCAGTGACCCGGTGTTCTCGATCGAGCCCTTCTGCGGGATCCTGAGCGACGCGCCACTGGGCCCGCCGGGCTCGTCGGGTGATCCAGTCGAGTTCCTCGATCGCGCCACCCGCTTCTGCAACGACACGCTGTGGGGCACGCTCAACGCCGCCCTCTTCGTGCACGGCAAGCTCGAGGGCGACCCCACCGTGGGGGCGTGCGTCGAGCGCGCCATCACCGACCTGCGCTACGGCACGGTGGCGATCAACCACTGGCCGGCGCTCGGCTACGGCCTGGCCTCGCTGCCGTGGGGCGGCCACCCGTCGGCCACGATGAAGAACATCCAGAGCGGCCTGGGCTGGGTGCACAACACGTACATGCTCGAGGGCATCGACAAGTCGGTGATCCGCGGCCCGCTGGTGGTACGCCCGCGCCCGCTGTGGTTCACCGGTAACCCCAAGGCCGCAGCGGTGGCCCGCCGCTTGATCCAGCAGGAGCTGGAGCCGACGTGGACCGGCATGGCCCGCGTGGTCGCCTCGGTGCTGTTCTAGGCGGTAGCTGCTATCATCCGGTGGTGAGGCCCTTCTTCGTCGTCGCCGCGCTGGCGGGAGCCCTTGGCGGACCTGGCTGCGGCGCCACGACGAAGTCGACGCCGGCGCGGCTGACGCCCAAGCAGATCGTCGATCAGTCACGAGGCGCGATCGTGCGCATCGAGGTCGGCAGCGATCGTGTGGGCACCGGATTCGTGATCGACGCCACCGGCGCGGTCGCCACCAACCTGCACGTCGTGGTCGGCGGCTCCGATATCAAGGTGCGGACCCTCGACGGCACCGTCCTGACCGTACCGCGGGTGCTGGCCCTCGACCCCGAGCACGATCTGGCCCTGCTCGACGTCGATCCCCGATCGCCCTTGCCGGTGCTCAAGCTCGGCGACAGCGACAAGGTCTCGGCCGGCGATCCGGTGATCGCCATCGGTAACCCGCTGGGCGTGCTCGACTACACCGTCAGCGACGGTCTCATCTCGAGCGTGCGCAACGTCTCGGCCGATCTGACCCTGCTCCAGATCTCGGCGCCGATCTCCCAAGGCTCGAGCGGTGGCCCGCTGTTCAACTCGTTCGGCGAGGTCATCGGCGTCGCGACCGCGATCTTCAACGAGGGTCAGAACCTCAACTTCGGCGTGCCCTCCAACTACATCCGGGAATTGCACAAGGCGCAGCGACCGATGACGGTGGCCGACTTCGCCGAACTGACCCGGCCCCGGCCCGAGACCATCGACGTGGCCGGCAAGTCGATCCTGCGCAAGGTCCCGCGTCACGAGCTGACCATCTTCGCCGGCTGCAGCGACAAACAGATCGCCGAGACCATCGAGTCGATCAGCCAGGCCATCGAGCTGGGTGCGCCGCTCTACAACCAGGGCAACCACGAGGCCTGTTACCGCATCTACGAGGGCACCTCGATGAAGTACGAGCGCGAGAGCACCTGCAAGGGCGTGCGCGATGCGTTCGGGGCTGGCCTCCTGCGCTCGAGCACGATGGAGAGCTTCACCGAGAAGGCGTGGGCCCTGCGCGACATGTTCGACGGCCTGCTCGATGTGGCCGTGCGTTACGCCAAGCGCAACGAAGCTCGGCAGCCGTGATCCACTATCTCTTCGACATCGACGGCACCCTGGTGCGCGCAGGCGGCGCCGGCGCGCGTTCGCTGGCGGCGGTCATGATGACCCGCTACGGCGTCGCCGACGCCTGCCGTGGCATCAGCGCCGCCGGCCGCACCGATCCGGCCATCGTCCACGAGATCTTCGAGAAGGCGCTGGGCCGAGCGCCGGCCGAGGGCGAGTCGGAGGCAGTGATCGCCGCGTACCTCGAGGAGCTCGATCGCGCGCTGGGGACGTCCGGCTCGACGTTGCGGGTCCTGCCCGGCGCCGCCGACACCCTACACGCGCTGGCGGCGCGGCCGGAGGTGCGGCTGGCGGTGGCCACCGGCAACGTCCGCGGTGGCGCCCGCATCAAGCTGCACCACGCCGGCCTCGCCCCCCACTTCGATCTCGATCGCACCGGCGGCTACGGCTGCGACTCGGCGGTGCGCGCCGTCCTGGTGGCCCGTGCCGTCGAACGCGCCGGCGCCGGTCCCGCCGACACCGTGGTCGTCGTCGGCGACACCGTCCATGACGTCAACGCCGCCCGCGCCGTCGGCGCCGTGTGCGTCGGCATCACCACCGGCAGCGATCCCGCCGAGGTGCTGTCCGCCGCCGGCGCGGACGTCGTCATCGACGAGCTGCCGGCGCTGGTTCCGTGGCACGCGGCGCGCTTCGCCGCGTAGCCGTCACATCGGGACCGACGACACGCGCGACGCGGCCGCTGGCGTCCCGCCGCTGGTGCCGCTGGCCTGAATGGTGAAGACGAAGTTGAGCGTCGCGACCTGGTTGCCGTGACGGACCACCGCCGAGGCGTTGATGGTCGTGTTGGCGATCGGGATGTTGCTCAAGTTGAAGTCGAAGGTCGGCCGCTGGGTGTTGAACCGGGTCTCGCCGACCAGCGGGTTGATCAGGGTCGCGTTGGCGCCGATGAGCAGGCCGCCGGCCTGCTGAGCCGGCAGGGTGTACGTCGCCGGGTTGAGGATCATGAACGTGAAGGTCGCCGCCGCGCTGTCGTCGGTGGAGCTCACCACCGTCAGGTTGGGGACGCTCAGATCCATGGACTGACCGCTGGTGCTCTTGTTGATGATGAGCCCCATCTGCGACGCGCCGATCCCGGTGGTGTTGATGATGGTCCACCGGCTCGTGTAGGCGATGTCGAACGGCGCGGTTGGCGGCGCCGCGTCGATCGGCGTGGCGTCGATGGCGGCGTCGATCGTGCCTATCGGTGCATCGACGGTCGGCGCGTCGGTGTCACCGCCACCGTCGGATCCGGCCCCGTGGCGTCGGGATCGGTCTCAACCCGGCCGCAGCCTACGGCGAACAACAGCGACGGTACGACGATGAATGCGATCCGCATGATCCTCCCAGCCTACACCCGGGTGCATTCGCGCAGGACCCAGCGAGTCGTGCCCTCGGCCACACCCTGACTGATCTCGCCTCGGTCGCTGATCTCGGCGACCGGCGGCTCCCAGAGCTCGAGCCGGCCCTGCAGCTCGGCTTCGGTCACACCATCTGGCAGGCGCAGGTCGGGGCACAGGATGTCGAGGCCGTCGACCAGGATGGTGTCGCCCAGCTTCTCGTGCTGGACCGGTCCCTTGACCCGCACGACCTGCCCCTTGGCGGCCTTGAGCTGATCGAAGGTGGTGACGCTGAGCGGAGGCTGGGTCACGGGCTTGTTCTCCACCGCCTGCACCGGCTTGTTCTCGGTCTTGGGGTCGGGCTGGCTGCAGGCGACGAGGAGGGACAACAGACCGGCGGCTACTGCGAACCCTCGCAGCTCGTGCATCTCAGTCAGCTTCCTTCCAGGACGCGTCCACGATCATCAGCAGGTCGCCCTCGGAGCCGTGGCTGTGCTCGCCGTTGGCGTTGACCAGGGGTTCGTTCGAGCCGCCGGAGAGACGCAGCGTGCCGGTGACGACCACCCGCTTGCGATCGAGGGCGTCGTCCCACGAGAACAGGCCCTTCACGTAGACCGGCGTTCGATCCGACAGGAGGACGATCGCGCCCTCGGCCGCATCGCGCGCGGTGCCGGCGATCGTCACCTGCTGACCGATCAGCTTCCACGGATCGGCATCGATGATGGTGGTGTCCAGGTCGCTCATGATCAGCGGAGGTCCTTTCCCACGCGCCCAAGCGGTGGCGCAGAAGGCGTTAATCGCAGGCTGAGCATCTCAACGGGTCCCCGCGTGCGTGATGGCCGCCAGGCCCGGATCGTAGTTCGAGGACTTGGCGATGCAGAAGATGATGCGGTCGAAATCGAAGTAGCCCTTCACGAACTTCGACCTGGTGCTCTGCAGCACCATCATCGGGCTCTCGGCGCGCTTGACCGGATCCTTGTACTGCATGTGGTTGGCGTGCCAGAAGCAGTTCGACGACTCGTCCCAGAAGCCATAGTCGAAGTTGATGTAGCTACTCTTGATGTCGGCGCCGGTCTTGGGATCCTTCTTGATCCGCGACTGGGCCTTGTACTCGTAACCGGTCATGTCGACCTCGCCGGTCTTCGGATCGGGCTTGAAGGCGTCTTCGTCGGGTTTGAAGCGCTCGTCGTAGTCGTCGGACTGATTCGACCAGAACAGCTTGGCGAACAAGACGTAGCGGGTCGGATCGACCTGGCCGCCGGCCGCGGCCGCGTCGTTGAGCAGCTTGTTCTTGTCGTTCATCGCCTTCTGGGCGTGCTCGAAGTCACCCCAGATGCCCTCGGCGTAGTCGAGCGGGTTGCCGCCGCCGGCGATGTTCTGGGCGGTGATGCCGATGCAACCGCGATCGATGGTGGCGCGCTCTTGCGCGGTCATCTTGCGGCCCTGCTCCTTCTCCCACTGCGCGATGTACTGCTCGGGCGACCAGCGACGCTGCGTGCCCTTGTCCTCACCGAATTCGGGAGGCTTCTCGCCCTCGGGCAGCGCCTGATCGAGCGGGACGCCGATGAACTGGACCGCGTTCTTCTTCGACTGCAACGCGGCGACGCCCTCACCGGGCCCGCCCGCCATCTTGTTGAGGATCGGCTCGGCGTTGCCGCCGCGCACGACCGCGTCGGCGACCTCGTCGGCGTGACGCTCGTAGGCGTCGCCGCTCTCGCCGACGCCGCCCTTCAGGCTCACGCCGGCGCGCTGCTGCACCACGTGCGCGGCCTCGTGAGCGGCGGTGTGAAGATCGGGCGAGCCGCCGAAGGCGATGTCGTTGCCCTTGGCGTAGGCGGTGGCGCCGAGCGAGGTGCTCGCCGCCGAGGCCTCGGCGCCGGTGTGGGCCTTCACGCCGGACACGTCGTGCGAGCCGAACGACTTCTGGATCGCGTCCATGAACGGCAGCTTCTCGGCGGCGCCGCCGAAGCCTGCATCGGCGGTGGCATGGACCTGATCGCTGTCGAGGGCGCCCCCGGCGGCCTGGACGGCGCCGTGGAGCTGGACCGCCAGAGGATATCGGCTCTCGACCAGGCTGCGTTTGCCGGCGGCGCGCTGGACGGCCTGTGTGGTGGTCAACAGATCGTCAGACGAAGAGCTGCGGTCGCGGTCGTTCTCGCTCATGGGGCCCTCGGGGCTGAGTGTGCAGAGTTTGCCACCTTAGTACGTCCGGAGGACCGGCGACCTCCCCCGATGTGGGGCGAGATGCGAGGCCCTCCCGTCGCACCGCGTCACTCGATGCTAGCTGCCACGCCCAACCTGCCGTGCTGACATCCGTTCCGCCCATGCCGCTCCGGACCAGCCGTTCGCTCGCTCCCATCGTCGCCCTCGTCCTCGTCCTCGGGGCCTCGCCGGCCCAGGCCCGCCCGTTCGGCGAGCAGGGCCAGTACATCGTCACCACCGCCGCCGCGCTGGACTACCAGCGCGACACCATCCGCATCGAGGGCGCGGAGGACGAGACCCGGACCCGCTTCTCGTTCCACGTCGCCGGCGACTACACCTCGTTTCGCCGCATCTCGTTCGGCATCGACTTCGGCATCGATGGCGAGGTCTCCGGTGTCGAGGGCTACGACACCGCCAAGATCTTCCGGTTCGGTGGCCGCGCCGGCTACGTCCTCCCGCTGGGCGCGGTCGCGTCGCTGTGGATGCGGGCCGGGTTGTCGTTCGGCAACGGGACGTTCCAGACCCAGACCACCGAGTACACGGTGCGCGGAACGCGGCTGTCGGTGTCGGCGCCGTTCATGTTCAACCCGTACCCGCAGGTGCTGATCGGTGTCGGCCCGACGTTCGATCACGACCTGACGGCGAAGGCCGGCACGGCGATCGATGCGCCGAAGGTGACGGGCTTCGGCGTGCACATGACGCTGGGGTTCTGGTTCGAGTGACGGCGCCCTTCAGATCTGCCCCTGCGAGCGCAGCGCCCAGCCGATCATCTTGTAGAGGACCCGCATCCCGACGTTGGCGTCCCATTCATCGCCGGGCGCGCCGGGGGCTACCTCGTTGAGGTCGAAGCCGACGATGGTGCGGCCGCTGCGCACGACCTGACCGATCAGGAACTGCGCCTCGAGGAACTGCAGCCCTCCCGGCACCGGGGTTCCGGTGTGGGGACACGAGGCCGGATCGAGGCCGTCGATGTCGAACGAGATGTAGACCTTCTCGGGCAACGCCTCGAGCACGCGCTCGCACTGCGTGGCCCAACCCTCGCCGCCAAACCGGCGGGACGCCAGCTCGGCGTCGAAGTGGGTGACCACGCGTCGCTCGGAGCGCTGGATCATCTCGGCCTCGGCCTCACACAGGTCGCGGATGCCGACCTGGACGATGCGCGCGACATCGGGAATGCGCTCGACCACGTTGTACATGATCGACGCGTGCGACCAGGTGAAGCCCTCGTAGGCGTCGCGCAGATCGGCGTGCGCGTCGACGTGCAGGATGCCGAGCCCGGGATGACGCGCCGCGATCGCCTGGATCGCGCCGAACGGCACCGAGTGATCGCCGCCGACGATGCCGACGAGTTTGCCCGCGTCGAGCCAGCGCGACGTCTCGGCACGGACCCAGGCGTTCAGATGTTCGCCCAGCTCGTTGACACGCGCGCGGGCGGCCTCGAGCCCGGCGTCGCCGTCGACGCGACCGCCGAGCTCGATCACCGGCTCGGCCAGCGCGCGGCCCTCGGCGTTCCAGGCGCGAACGTCGGCCGACTCGTCGAGCATCGCGATCCCGCGCGTCCACGGCCGGCCGGTCTCGACGTCGAAGAGATCGATCTGACGCGAGGCCGCGAGGATCGCCGCCGGCCCCTGCGCCGTCCCGGTCCGGTACGACGTCGTGACCTCCCACGGCACCGGCACCAGCACGACAGCCGCCTCGTCCGGCGTGTGTGGAAGGCAGAAGATGCCGCTGTCGGGGCTGGCGGCCGCGTTGGGGTCGAAGTCCCGCATGCCGCGACCCTAACCCCAAAGTTCAGTTCGAACACCCGGAACACCGCCGATCGCGCGCGCTGCTCGACCAGGCGGCAGCTCAGTCGTCGCCGATCACCACCGGCAACGACGGCTTCGCCGACAAGTACCCCGACGCCTTCCGCCCCGCCCGGTGCTGATGCTCCGCCGGCGCGGTCGCCGCCAGGCGCCGGGCCAGATCGACGGCGCGATCGACCAGCGCGCGGGTGCCCTCATGCAGCTCCGCGCTGTGCTTCACGTAGTCGACGTTCTCCTCCATGTCCTCGGCCGACCAGCCGCGCGAGTGGGCGACGTACGGGAACTGCGGAAACTGGCAACCGAGCTCGGAGAAGAAGCAGAGCGCCTGGCCGGCGACACCCTGCACGTTGTCCTGGCCGCCGGTGATGATGAACGACGCAACCTTGTTCTTGAGCATGACCCGGTTGCGCAGCGTGATCTGGTTCTGCACGCAGTTGAGGCGCTCGGCCATCTTGAAGTAGAGCGAGCTGGCCACGCCCCAGCGGATCGGCGTCGAGACCAGCACCACGTCGGCCCAGAACACCATCGCCTCGTAGACGCGATCGAGCTGGTCGCCCGGATCCATCTGCGTGATCGAGCATGGCCAGGTGCAGGCCCGCGCCGCCTTCGAGTAGTAGCCCTCGCAGGTTCGGAACGCGAGCTCGCGCAGGCGGATGAGCCTGGTCTCGCAGCCGACCTTCCCGGCGTGCTCGAGTGCGGTCTCGAGCAAGGCGTCCGACGTCGAGTAGCGCGGGTTGGCGACGTCCATGTTGGTGGTCGAGATCCCGACCACGCGCAGACCGCCGGGTTCGCGGCCGAGCGGCCGATCCAGGGGATGGCGGGCGTGTTTGGCCTTCTGTCGCCTGGTGGCCGAATCGAGGTCGATGTAGAGGCGACCGCCCTCCTCGTGGAGCTCGAAGCGAGGGACCAGGTCGGCCTCGTAGCCGGGCTCACCCTCGCCCGTGGCCCGATGGAACTTGTAGTTGTGCCAAGGACAGACGACGTAGTCGCCGTCGAGCCGTCCCTCCCCGAGCGGACCACCCACATGGTTGCAGACCCCCGAGATCGCTGCGAAGCGCCCGTCGACGCAGGAGAGGGCGATGGCGGTCCGGCCGACCATGCGCTGCTGCAGGGGCGTCCGCTTCAGCTCGTCGACGGGTCCGAGGTCGGTCCAGTGCGGTTCCATGGTGGTCGCGATGGTACGGGAGTCCGCGCCGGAGGTTACGCCGCGCGCTACAATGTCGCCGGGACATGACCGCCCCACGTCGGCTGGGCAGGTACGAGCTCGTCGCCAAGATCGGCGAGGGCGGCATGGCGGAGGTGCACCTCGCCCGCCAGCGCGGACCCAAGAAGTTCCAGAAGCTGGTGGTGGTCAAGCTGGTACACCCCAAGCTGGCGTCCAAGCCGGCGCTGGCCGAAGCCTTGCTCGACGAGGCCCGCATCGCGGCCCTGGTCAAGCACCCCAACGTGGTCGACATCTACGATCTGGGCGAAGAGAAGGGCACCTACTTCATCGCCATGGAGTACCTGGAGGGCGAGTCGCTCGCGGCGATCCTCAAGGCGTCGCGGACCGGCCCGCGGCTCGATCCGTTCTCGACCGCCCGCATCATCGCCGACTGCGCCGCCGGCCTGCACGCCGCTCACGAGCTGCGCGATCTCAAGGGCGACCCGCTCGAGCTGGTGCATCAGGACGTGACGCCCGGCAACGTGATCGTCCTCTACACCGGCCAGGTCAAGCTGGTCGACTTCGGCGTGGCCAAGGTGCGCACGAGCGAGGACGCCGGCCTGGTCAAGGGCAAGGCAGGGTACCTGTCGCCCGAGCTGTTCGAGGGCGCCCACGCCGATCGTCGATCCGACGTCTGGGCGCTCGGCGTGGTGCTGTGGGAGTCGCTGGTGCTGCGCCGTCTGTTCGCGGCCAAGACCGAGGAGGAGACCTTCGCGCGCATCCGCACCGGCAGCGTCGATCCGCCCAGCAAGTTCGCGCTGTCCGTGACCAAGGACCTCGACGACGTGTGCATGAAGACGCTGGCCCGCGATCCGACCGAGCGCTACCAGACCGCGCGGGCCATGCACGACGACCTGATGGCGGTCCTGCGCGGCGCCAACTGGAGCGGCGACAGCGAGCCGATCGCGCGCTTCATGCGCACCACCTTCGCGACCCAGATCGCCGCGCGCAAGGAGGTGCTGCGCGATCTGGGCGCGCGCGAGGATCCGCGCCCCGAGGTCATCGAGCGCATGAGCGCGCACGACGACGAGCCGATCAGCAACACCCCGGCCAGCGCCGAGGAGGTGGTCGAAGGCGCCCACGGCGCGGTTCGCCGGCCGACCGCGCCCGGCGACACGCCGGCCGGCGATGGTGAGCTCGAGCTGCTCGAGGGCAGCGCGGTCCAGCTCATCGAGCCACCTCGCGCCCGCGCGCGGCGGCGGGTGGCGATCGCGATCGCGGCCGGCGCGTTCGCGCTGCTGCTGGTGATCTTCGTGGCGACGCGAGGCGACTCGCGCTCGACCGCCGCCAGCGGCGGCGGCCTCTCCAGCGCCGAGCCCCGCGCGCCGGCGGTGATCGATGCCGGCGTGGCGGGTGTCGATCCGCTCAGCGACGGGAGCGTCGAGGCCTCGGTCGATCGGCTCGACGCGTCGGTCCCCGAGCCCGACGCCGCGCCCGAACCCAAGAGCGGGCGCAACGGCAAGGTCGATCGCACGGACCCCGAACGCACCGAACCCACCTCGGCACGCGCCCTCTACAAGGACGGTCTGGGCAAGTTCGTCGCCGGCGACACCGGCGGCGCGATCGGGCGCTTTCAGGCCGCGCTCCAGCGCGATCCGCGCTACGCTCCCGCTCACCGTGGCTTGGGCATGGCCTACGAGCGCAAAGGCGACCGCACGCGCGCCGCGAGATCATTCCGGACGTACCTCCAGCTCGCGCCGGACGCGGCCGACGCCGAGCAGATCCGCGCGCGCCTGGCCAAGCTGTAGCGCGCGTCGGCGGGGTGGCGCGTGAGGCGGGCCTGGCTCGCTTTGGCCCTGGCGCTCGCCGCCGGGGTCGGCCCGGCCCACGCAGCGCTCGAGGCGCGCGTGATGGTGCTGCCGGCGCAGAGCTCGGCCGATGCCGAGATCCCCGCCGACGTGGCGCGCGCGCTCGGCGACGGTGCGCGTCTGGTCACGCCCAACGTGGCTCGCGCCACCGCGTCGCTCGCCGACACCGCCGTGATCGTCGGGTGTGATCCGGCCGAGCGAGCCTGCCTCGACTCGGTGGCGGCGGCGCTCAACGTCGATCAGATGCTGCTGGTGACCGTGCGCGACGGCGCCGACGGCGAGGTCACGGTCGAAGTGACGGCGGTGAGCCGGGATGCCGACCCGATCACGCGGCAGTTCGTGCTCAAGCCGGCCACGCGCAAGCAGGATCTGGCGGCGATGCAGGCGGCGGTGCCGGCGATGCTGGACGCGGACGCGGCGGCACAGGTCAAGGGGGGCGGGGATGCGGGGAACGGTAGCGGGGATGCGGGGAACGGCAGCGGGGATGCGGGGAACGGCAGCGGGGATGCGGGGAACGGTAGCGGGGATGCGGGGAACGGTAGCGGGGATGCGGGGAACGGTAGCGGGGATGCGGGGAACGGTAGCGGGGACACGGGGATTGGTGGCGGTGGCGGGTTGGGATCGTCGAAGGCGCCGATGGTGCTGACGATCGCCGGCGGGGCCGTCGCGCTCGTGGGGCTGGGCGCGTGGGGAATGGCCGCGATCAAGCAGGGCGACATCGACGACGCGCCGACGGCGACTGCGGAAGATCTCGATCGCCTGGTCGAGCTCGAGGGATCGGCGCGGCGCTACGCATCGGCCGGCAACGCGATGGTGCTCGCGGGCGGGATCACAGCCGCGGCCGGCGCAATCTGGTGGTGGCGCGCGGGCCGCACCCATGACGCCGCCCCCGCGCCCGCGCCGGCTGCGACGCCGGCGGGGCTCACGCTGACGCCGATCATCGGCCGCGAACGCACCGGGCTGGTTCTCGGGGGCCGCTGGTGAGGGCGCCGATCGCAGCGCTGATCTCGGCGGCGGCCGCCGTCGCGCTGGCGATCGCGCTGGCGCCGGCCTGCAGCATCGATTCGCGCTCCGACGATTTCGAGTGCCGCAACCCGAGTGAATGCGCGCCGGGCCGCGACTGCGTCGACGGCTGGTGCGTGATCGATCCAGGCGAGATCGACGCCTCGACGGCGTGTCCCAGCGTGTGCACGCGCTGCACCGACGGCACCTGCATCATCGAGTGCGGCGCCGGCGAGTGCGCGGCGCAGGTGATGTGCCCCGGGGCCATGCCGTGCGAGGTCCGCTGCGCCGGCTCGAATGCGTGCGCCGCCGGCGTGCAGTGCGACGCAGCCGCCGCATGCGACGTGAGCTGCTCCGGACCTGGAGCGTGCGGCCAGCAGGTGCGATGTGGCAACGGCGCGTGCACGGTCACGTGCGGCGGCACCGGCAGCTGCAACGAGGGCATCTTCTGCGACAGCGCATGCGCGTGCACCACGGCGTGTCCGGGCGCCGGGTCGTGCAACGGGACCATCGACTGTCCCGAACCCGGCCCGTGCACGTCGGGTGGACAGTGCACGGCGCAGCCGAACCAATGTGACGACTGCTAGCGCAGCATGAGCGAGCCGGTGGACGACTCACGCGCCGATGAACGACGCCGCATGGTGGCGACCCAGCTCGCCGCCCGGGACATCGTCGATCCCGCGGTGCTGGCCGCGATGGCGGCGGTGCCGCGCCATCGCTTCGTGCCGGCGTCGCTTGCCGCCCATGCCTACGACGACGGACCGCTGCCCATCGCCGAGGAGCAGACCATCAGCCAGCCCTACGTGGTGGCCGCGATGAC
The DNA here is from genome assembly GCA_005779305.1 of Myxococcales bacterium. Taxonomy (GTDB): domain Bacteria; phylum Myxococcota_A; class Polyangia; order Haliangiales; family Haliangiaceae; genus UBA2376. The sequence goes on along the minus strand of SXJR01000182.1, from coordinate 5,485 downwards.
CCAGCTCGCCCGCGTCGGCGACGGGTCGCGCGTGCTCGAGATCGGGACCGGCTCGGGCTACCAGTGCGCGGTGCTGGCGGCGATGGGCGCCGAGGTATGGTCGATCGAGATCCACGCCGGGCTGAGCGCGACGGCTGCGCGCACGCTGCACGAGCTCGGGGTCGGCGAGGACCGCGTCCACCTGCGGGTCGGCGACGGCTGGATCGGCTGGCCCGAGGCGGCCCCGTTCGTCGCGATCGTCGTGACGGCGGCGCCGCCCACGATCCCGCCCGCGCTGCGCCAGCAGCTCGCCGCTGGCGGCCGGCTGGTCATTCCGATCGGGTCGCTGTACCAGGAGCTGGTGGTGATCACCCGCACCGGCGAGGACGACTTCGTCGAGCAGACCGTCTTTCCGGTGCGGTTCGTGCCCATGACCGGCGCGGCTCAGCGGCACTGAGCCGCCCGCCGCCGCGCTACTGCACGCCGTCGAAGGCGACGACACTGTCGTTGCCGAGGCCGGCGGCGTTGGCCTCGTCGGTGTCGATGTGCAGATCGAGAGCGAAGTCGGGGCGCACCCGCACGATCACGTCGCCCATGGTCATCTCGCGATCGCCCTCGACCCGCACCTTGATCATGGCCTTGTCGGCGACGCCGAAGGTCCTGGCCTCGTCGGGGCTCATGTGGACGTGGCGGTGGGCCAGGATCACGCCGCGGGTGATGGCGACCTCGCCGTACGGGCCGCGCAGGGTGATGCCGGGCGTGCCGTCCAGGCTCCCCGACTCGCGCAGCGGCGGCTCGACGCCGAGCCGGAACGCGTCGGTGCGGGCCAGCTCGACCTGGGTCTCCTTGCGCAGCGGATTGATGATGGCGACGCCGGTGATCTGGTCGCGCGGCCCGACGAGATCGACGGTCTCGCGGGTCACGAACTGACCGGGCTGGGTCACGTCGCGGCGGCGGGACAGCTCGTACCCGGGACCGAAGAGCGCGTCGCAGTCGGCGCGCGAGAGGTGGACGTGGCGGACCGAGACGCCGACCGGGATGGGGCGCGTGCGCACGCTGCGCATGGCCGCGGTGGGGCCGACGATGCAGCGCATGACCTCTCGGGCGATCATGCGCTCCTCGTCGGTGCGGATGACCAGGACGCGGGTGCGGGCGTGACGTTGGGCGACGTCGACCACGCCGCCCCCATCGGCGGCGCGGGCGCTGGCGTTCTTGTCGGTGTCGAGATCGATGCCCATGAAGCCGAGCGGGTCGCAGACCCGGGCCCGGACCGCGGCCGCGTTCTCGCCGATGCCGCCGCTGAACACGAGCGCGTCGACGCCCCCGAGCTCGGCGGCGTAGGCACCGACGTACTTGCGCACGCGGTGCACGAACAGATCGATGGCGAGGCGGGCGCGCACGTCGCCCTTGTCGGCCGCGGCCTGCACGTCGCGGAAGTCGGCGCCGATGCCCGACACCCCGGCCAGCCCCGAGCGACGGTTGAGCAGCTCGTCGATCTCCTCGATCGTGCGGCCGCCGCGGGCGAGGTGGAGCGGGATCGCGGGATCGAGATCGCCCGAGCGCGTGCCCATGAGCAGCCCTTCGAGTGGGGTCATGCCCATCGAGGTGTCGATCGAGACCCCGCCGCTGATGGCCGCGACGCTGGCCCCGCCGCCGAGGTGGCAGGTCACGAGACGCAGCCGCGGGAGGCTGGTGGCGAGGTACTCGGCAGCGCACGTGGCCATGTACTGGTGGCTGGGTCCGTGGAAGCCGTAGCGACGGACGCCGTGCTTGGCGTAGAGGTCGTAGGGCACGCCGTAGAGGAAGGCGTGCTCGGGCATCTGGGCGTGGAAGGCGGTGTCGAACACGGCCACCTGCGGAACGTCGAACAGCGCGCGTGCGGCGCGGATGCCGGCGAGGTTGGCGGGGTTGTGCAGCGGCGCGAAGGTGGCGCACTCCTCGATCACGGTCTCGACCGCAGCGTCGACGCGCACCGGCTGCACCAGTCGCTCACCGCCGTGGACGACGCGATGGCCGACCGCGCCGAGCTTGCCGTCGGCGAGCGGTCCGTCGGCGCGCGACAGGTGCGCGAGCACCACCGCCGCTGCCCCCGCCATGTCGGGCGCCGTCGCCGTCTGCTCGCCTCCGTCGTGCACGTGCAACGCCGCCCCGCCGATCCGCTCGACCCGACCACGGGCGAGGCTCGCCTCGTGGTCCATCTCGTAGAGGTCGTACTTGAGCGATGTGGAGCCAGCGTTGAGGACGAGGACCTTCATGCGCCGGCCATCTTAGTCGACGTGTTCGCTGTCCGTGGATCGGACGGGTGACACCCGTTCTCCGTGTTCGCTGTCCGTGGATCGGACGGGTGACACCCGTTCTCCGTGGGATCGGACGGGTGACACCCGTTCTCCCTGTCCGTGGATCGGACGGGTGACACCCGTTCTCTCTCCCGCTGTTCATGTCTTGAACATTGGATCTGAACGGTTTCGGTCAAGGAATGGGCGGCGGGTCGGAGCGGCGGGTGAAACGGCTTGAATCTGTTCAAGCTCCCGTTAGGCACGTGAGCTGCACAACCTTGGTTTCCTGGAGGTGGCAGCATGCGGATCCTTGTCGGTGTGGTTCTCATGGTGGCGCTGGTAGGTGGGACGCGGGTCGCGAGCGCGTCGGATGCCGTCGCCTGCGGATCATCGCCGGGCGGGACCAACATCCCGAACGGGGCGGTGTTCCTGAGCCAGGGATCGGGGCCGGTGATGGCGACGCTGGCGGCGGTCGGCGAGGCCCGATCTCACTCGGGCATCTCGCACGGCAACGGCTGGTACACGCACTCGACGACGTACGAGCCGCGGATCCGCGACTGGGACGATTCGGAGTGCTCGTGTGGCTGGATCACCGGCGACTACTGCTGCCAGGGACCGCTCAAGGGCTTCGAGTTGCAGAACGGGTACCCCGGCGCCTCGCAGATCACCGCCGGCGGCCTCTACAACTTCTATTACAACGTCAAGAACGGCGTCGCCCCCAACTTCCTCTACTACCAGCGTAGCTTGACCGCCGGCGCGCCCGACGCGCGCGGCGCCGCAGTCGCCAACTGGCTGTGGAGCAACTCCACCTACGCCTGGGTCACCTCGCGCCAGGACGGCGGGCAGGGCTTCTTCCGCGTCGGCTTCACCGGCGTGACGCCGTACTCGCAGTACTCGCTGTACCAGTACCGCGACTACGAGAACATCAACAACGGCGGCATCCCGTGGAACTACGGCGCGGTGTGCTCGACCCAGCTCGCCTACGCCCAGCAGCAAGCCGGCAAGGGCGTCGTGAACAACACCCGCAGCCACCACGCGGTGCCGGGCGTGCCCAACTCGTACACGCACGACTACGTCGTCGCAGGCCTCAACGCGCTCTACAACTCGGTCTACAACGACTGCAGCGACGGCAACGGCTTCCTCGAGAGCGTCGGCGTCTTCTTCACCTGCAGCGGCGAGACCGACATCTGCGACGACGCCGCGCGCCAGGTCTCGAACTGCTTCGCCGACGGCAAGAGCGGCGTCTGCTACAACGACGGCAACCGCGCCGAGCAGGTCAAGAACAACCAGTGGCCGGGCGGTCCGGTCGACGCCAGCGGCTACTCGATCGCCAAGTCGATCAGCCCCGACAACATCGGCGGCTGGAGCGGCTGGGCCCACAGCACCCCGACCGCCTCGGTCTGGTCGAGCGACGGCAACCAGCCGGTCAACTTCAATACCGGCGGCTCGGTGTACAGCTGCTTCTTCTAGTGAGCGGGGCGGAGCACCCTGGACGTCGCTGGAAGCTCCTGCTGCTCCTCGGCGCGGCGGTGGCGCTCCTGCTCGTCCTGCTGGTCAACGCGAGCCGGCGCGGTCGCGGCGCGACGTCGCGCCCACAATCCCCTGCCGCACCGAGCGCGAGCGGCGCCTCGCCGGCGCCGGCAGCCGTCGACCGCGAAGCCAGAGGGCGGGCGGCGCCACCGACGCCGGCCCACGATCCGAGCGCGCCGATCATCGACAAGATTCTCGTCGAGAAGCCCGAGGTGTGCGAGGGGGAGGAGAACCTCGTCACGGTGGAGGCTCACGATCCGCGCGGCGACAGCACCGGCCTGCGCTACCTCGTCAACGGGACGCCCGGCGCATCGGTTCCGGTCCGGGCCCGCAACAACACCGAGGACCCCACCGCGCCACCGCGCGTGGTCCTGGTGGTCGGCCCGACCGGCGCCACCACCACCGTGCCGATCCCGCCCTACACGATCAAGCGCTGCGCCCCGGCCGCGCGCCTGCGCATGCGCCACTTCCTCCTGCCCAACGCGACGGCCGAGTACCGCTTCGAGGCCAAGCTCATCCGCGGGGTCTCGCCCGGGCAGCCGAGGCCCGATCGCTTCGAGAACGAAGACTTCACGCCGACCCGGTACACCTGGAACTTTGGCGACGGCGAGCAGACGACCACGACCATGCCCTACGTGACCCACAGCTACGAGTTCCGCGATCAGTCGACCTACTTCACCTACCACCTGCTCTCGGTCACCGCGTCCGACGATCGCGGGCGCACCGAGGTCGCCCGCGACTCCCTCGAGATCATGAACCCGGCGTACGAGGAGCTGGCCCAGAAGCAGATCGTCAAGCTGATGACCCTCAACACGCCGCGCTTCCCCGAGCTCGTCGACGGGAAGGTGATCCAGACCGTCCGCATCTGGCACTTCCGCAAGGAGGAGGTCCCGATCGACGGGATCACCGCCTACTTCTTCGACGTGAACGGCAAGGAGATGGGCAGCGGTCCGGTGCAACCGGTCGCGATGCTCGGTGTCGGCGCCGTGCCGCCCGGCGCAGGCCTCACCATCCGCACCGTGCTCGAGGTCGCCCAGCACCCCGACGTTGGCTTCATCACCTACGAGCTGCGCGGCACCGCCGCCGGCGGGCTCCGCGCCTCGGGAGCGTTCTCGATCATGCGTCCGCCCGACGGACCGACCCGCGACAAGCACATCCCGGTCGGCGACCCGATGATGGCGGCCAAGATCAAGCGCGCCATGGAGCTGCTCGGAAAGCAGACCGTCACGGACGAAGACATCTGGGAGCTCGAGCGGCAGGGCAAGTTCGAGGGCCTCCAGCCGATCCCGGTCGTGCCCGGCGATCAGGGGCCGCCGTCGTGGCTGCCGCGGCAGCCGCGCAGCGACGGCGAGCCGTGGTCACCCGACGACGATCCGGGGCCGCACGCCCCGGACGACAACGCCTCGGCGCCCGACGAGCGCTGAGCGAACGGATCGCGATGCTCGACTGAAGCTCGTCCACCGCCGCCCCGGCGGCGGAGTGAGGTACGGTGAGCGGGCCGTGCTGCCACCGACGTCTTTCCCCAAGAGCGAGATCAAGGTCCTCCTGCTCGAGAACGTGCACCCGAGCGCCGACGAGCTGTTCGGGAGCGAGGGCTTCCAGATCGAGCGCGTGGCCGGCGCGCTCAAGGAGGACGAGCTGGTCGAGCGCGTGCGCGACGTGCACGTGCTCGGCATCCGCTCGAAGACCCGGGTGACCGC
>SXJR01000181.1 GCA_005779305.1 Myxococcales bacterium | reverse complement strand
TCTTCCGCCGGCGGCACAGGACCTGGATCATGCGCTCGAGCTCGGTGGCGCGGCCGATCAGCGGATCGATCGTGCCCTCCGCGGCGCGGGCGGACAGGTCGACGCAGAAGTTCTCGAGCGGGTTCTTGAGCTTCTGATCGTCGCCGCCGGCCTCGCCGTCGGCGTCGACGCCACGGGCGCGCGGCACCACGCCGGCACCAGGGTCGACCTTGCTGACGCCGTGCGAGATGTAGTTGATGACGTCGAAGCGCGACACGCCCTGCTTCTCGAGCAGATAGACCGCGAAGCTGTCGCGCTCGCGGAACATCGCGACCAGGAGGTTGCCGGTGGTCATCTGGGCGCGGCCGGCGCCCTGGACGTGCATGGCCGCGCGCTGGAAGACGCGCTGGAAGGCAAGGGTCTGGTCCGGCCCTGACTCCTCGCCCTCGGGAAGCGGCTCGACGCTCTCGCCGAGGAAGGTCTCGAGCTCGCTGCGCAGCCCGTCGACCTCGCCCCCACACTTCTTGACGATGTCGACGGCGGTCGGATCGTCGAGCATGGCGAGGAGCAGGTGCTCGAGCGTGAGGTACTCGTGGCGCCGCTCCCGGGTGTCGGAGACGGCGCGCTGCAGCGTGGCGGAGAGATCGGGTGACAGCACGGCGGACCTCGTTATTCGGAAGGCTCGATCGAGAGCTGGAGCGGGTACTCGTGGGAGCGGGCGAGCTGGACGGTCTTGGTCACCTTGGTCTCGGCGATCTCGAAGGTGTAGACCCCGGCGATGCCGACCCCGTGGTTGTGCACGTGACTCATGATGGCCACCGCGTCCGACTCGCTGCGCTGGAAGATGCTCTGGAGGACGAAGACCACGAACTCCTTGGTGGTGTAGTCGTCGTTGTGGAGCAGCACCTTGTACATCGGCGGCTTCTTGGTCCGCGTTCGCTCGTCGAGGGCGAGGCCGGTCTCGCCGCGCGGCGCGGCGGGGCGTTCGGGCTTCTTGTCGTCGGGACCCATGCGGTGGACCGCGGAGACCATGGCATCACTATAGTGGCGCAGTTTGTGACGAGTGGCACCTGGCGCGCCACCCGACATTTCGGGCAGGTAGAAGATCGGTGAGGGTGCCCGGCCGGTCGCGTCGCGCGGGATTTGGCGGTACGAATCGGCATCATGACCCTCGACGCCGCCCGCGCCCGCGCCCAGGTCGACGAGACCTTCGCTGCCTCGATCGTGCCGACGCTCACGGAGTACATCCAGATCCCCAACAAGTCGCCGATGTTCGATCCGCAGTGGCGGGCCAACGGCCACATGGACAAGGCGGTGGAGCTGCTGGCCGGCTGGGCCCGCCAACACCTTCCCGACGGGGCGACGCTCGAGGTGGTGCGGCTGGGCGAGCGCACACCGGTCATCTTCATCGACGTGCCGGGCACGGCTCGCGACGGCGACACGGTCTTGCTGTACGGCCGCGGCGGCGCTGACGCCGGCTCCGCCATCTTCGCCCGCCTGTTGTCGCTGCGCGTCCTGCGGGCGCAGCAGCGGCCGCACGCGCGCTGCGCGATCATCATCGAGGCCTGCGAGGAGTCGGGCAGCTTCGACCTGCCGGCCTACATCGAGCACCTGGCGCCGCGCATCGGAACGCCGAGCCTGGTGGTGTGCCTGGACTCGGGCTGCGGCAACTACGATCAGCTGTGGTGCACGACGTCGTTGCGCGGCCTGGTCATCGGCACGCTCGAGGTAAGCCTGTTGCGCGAGGGCGTACACTCGGGCGACGGCTCGGGCGTGGTGGCGTCGAGCTTCCGGGTGGCGCGGCAGCTGCTCGACCGGCTCGAGGACGCGGGCACGGGCGCGATCAAGCCCAACGACCTGTACGTCGAGATCCCGCGCGGACGGGTGATGCAAGCCGCGCGCGTCGCCGAGGTGCTGGGCACCGAGGTGTGGGACAAGTTCCCGCTCCACCCGGGCGTGGCGCCGGTCACCGCCGACATCGCCGAGCTGACCCTCAACCGGACCTGGCGACCGGCGCTGGCCATCACCGGCGCCGATGGCATCCCGGCGTCGGCCGACGGCGGCAACGTGCTACGGCCGATGACGACGCTCAAGCTGTCGCTGCGGGTGCCGCCCACCCTCGACGCAGCGGCGGCCGCGGGGCGGGTCAAGGCGCTGCTCGAGAAGGATCCGCCGTACGGCGCGCGGGTGACCTTCAAGTCGGCCGGTGCCAACGCCGGCTGGAACGCGCCGGCGCTGGCGCCGTGGCTCGAGGCGTCGCTCGAGGCCGCATCGGCGGCCCACTTCGGCAAGCCGCCGGTGTTCATGGGCGAGGGCGGCTCGATCCCGTTCATGCACATGCTCGGGCAGCGGTACCCGGAGGCGCAGTTCTTCATCACCGGCGTGCTCGGGCCGGGCAGCAACGCCCACGGCCCCAACGAGTTCCTGGACCTCCCGACGGCCAAGCGGCTGACGCTGTGTGTGTCGGACGTGATCGCGCGTCACGCCGAGCGATGAGCCGCCGCGCATCGGCGGTGTCGGCGTGCGCGCTGACGCTGGCGCTGGCAGGGAACAGCCCGGTCGCACTGAGCGAGCCGCGCAGCGGCGAGTCGAAGGACGCAATCGCATTCCACGCCGGCCTCAACCTGCGCACCGACACCGGGGTGCACCAGGCCAGGCTCGACGGTGGGATCGGCCGTGGGCCCTGGCATCTCACGCTCGTCGTCGATCCGCTGGTCGCCGTCGACGGCGAGCTCGACACCGACGTGCTGGTCGGCCGCGATGTCCATCCAGGCTGGGCGCTGGCCGGCGGCTGGCGGGCGTCAGCGATCGCGCTCGACGACGGCAGCCGCTTCCACCAGCACCTCCTGATCGGCGCCACCGCGGAGCTGCCGTGCCTGGTGCGCGGTATCCGCGCGCAGCTCGGGGTCGAGCTGGCGATCACGGCGGTGCGACACGGTGGCGGCATCGACGCGGCCTGGGTGCCGGTCGACGGTCGCGTCCTCGACCTGGTGCAGCCAGGGATGTTCGTGCGGATCGCGCGCGCGTGGGAGCGCTGACGGTGCGGCACCGCGCGCTCGCCATGACGGTGGCCGGGATCACGCTCGGTGCCGCCGCGTGCTCGCTCGGCGACCGACCGCAGCCGCTGGTGTTCTGCCACAACGCCAACTGCACCGGCGACACCGCGCCGTCGCGGGCCGACACGCTCGACGGCCTGCGCGCCGCGCTGGCCCTCGAGGGAGATGGCCGGCCGATCCTCGACGGGATCGAGCTCGATGTCGCCTGGGACGAGACCCACGCGCGCTGCGCCTACGCCCACGACGGCGAGCGCGCGATGACCCACGCCGACCTGGTCACCGCGGTCGGTGAGATCGCGGCGTGGCGCGCCGCCAACCAGCGCGAGCTGTCGTTCCTGCTCGATCTGAAGCCGGGGCCGCGGCCGGATGCGGTGGCGCGATGCGCGCGCGATGCCGCGGTGATGCTCGAGTACGTGCTGGTCAGCAGCAGCGAGCCGGCGGCGCTGCGCGAGCTGGCCGACGCGGCGTTCCCGCTGCTGGCCGGCACCGGCGCGCCCCGGCCGCTCGGCGACAGCCGCGCGCTGGCGGCGTTCGACGGCGTCCCGCTCGCCGGGGTGACGCTGCACCCGCGGTGGACGACCGATCAGCAGGTGATCGCGTATCGCGACGCCGGACTCGACCTGGTGGTGTGGTCGCACGTGCTCTCGGTCGAGAGCCTGGACGCGATCGACCGCATCCAGCCGTTCGCGGTGATCACCGGCGACGTCGAGCTGATGCGGGCGTGGATCGCCCGCTAGGAGCCTGGCCCGCGAAACGCGGCCGGCCTCGGGCCTCGGGCCCAGGCCAGGCGGTGGGCGGCTTCTCCGCGTTGTGATCCATTGCCGTCATTGCACGGTGTTTCGGCCTGCGGAAGCCGATCGTGACGGGCGTGTAGCCACGGCCGCGATCCTGCGCCGAGGGCCGAGGGCCGAGGGCCGAGGCCGCTGGGCCCGATTCTGGGCCGTGGCCCGAGGCCCGAGGCCGCCTGGCCCTCACGGGCCACGCGCTCACCAGATGGTCCGCTGCGAGTTGATGGCGAGGTCGAGGTCGACCCACACCATCAGCGCCCACGGGTCGGCCGATGGTTCGGTGACCGGTCGATCGCTGAGCCCGCCCATGGTGGTGGCGGCGGCCTGGTCGGGGGTGACGTCGACGAGCGCGCGGCGGAGACCGACGCCGACGAAGAGGGTCACCACGCGCCAGGTGTTGGGCCCGGGATCGCTCGACGCGGGCGGGCTGACCTCGCCCTCGACGCCGGCGGCGACGAGGACGTCGCGCAAGCGGCGGCCGTCGGTGGCGCTCAGATCGCGGTAGCGGCCGCGGCTCTCGAGGCGGAGGCGGCGCGACAGCACGAACGACGTGCGGGCGGCGACGTCGACGTCGCGGGTGAGCGAGCGCCGGTCTTTGTCGGTGAGGCCGCCGAGGTAGGCGCCGGCCAGGCTGGCCTCGACGATGGCGGCGGCGCGATCGAAGCGGCCGAGGCGCAGCCCCAGGCGCGGCGTGACGAAGCGGTTGTACCCATACCAGCGGGTGAAGACCTCGCCGGCGACGTAGGCGCCCCAGTCGTCGCGATCGATCTGTCGGCGCAGCGAGAGCACGTGCGACGCCGACGCCGGGCTCTGGTCACGCGGCCCCTCGAGCTCGTCGCCGTCGCCGAGCGCCTCCCACGACACGAGGTCCACGACCGTGCCTCGCCGCGCGTCGTCGTTGCCGTAGAACCCCATCCGCATGACGCTCAGACGCACATCGCTGAACCCGGGCGCCATCCACGTCTCCCCCCGCCCCATGCTGGTCCCGACATCCAGACATGGTCGTCCCCCTTGCTCCCGCCACACCTCCTTGTCCACGCAGTTCTCGGCCGCCGCCGGTCGCGCCAGTGCCGTGACGAGTCCGGCGGCGGCCACTGCGCTGACGGTCCATGAGCCCCCGGCACCTCCCCTCACCCCACCGGGGTTGATTATCGGGCCTGCGGCCGGTACAGAGGCTGTGCACCCTCGCGGCATATGTCCGGTGGTTGCAAGGGATGGACCGGACAGGGCGAGACGTGGGGTCGGGTAGTTGACGAGTTCGCCCCTGACATCGGTGCCGCGATTCCCTGGCCGCGCGTAGACTCGCGGCGGTGCGGGACCCGGTGGCCTTCGTGGAACAGCACGGGGTGGTACTGGCCTCGGCCCGCGGCCCGGTTCCCAGTCTGGCCGAGGCCGTGGCCGGCGAGCCCATCCATGGGAGCTGGTGGGCCCACGACAAGGGCAAGGCCATCTTCGAGGCGCTCAGCATCGTCGCCGACTCGGCCGACGTGCGCTGCTTCAAGCTGGTCGACGGCAAGGTGACCTTCGTACACCGCCGGTTGTGGCCGGCGCTGGTCCGGATGGCCGACGAACTCGGCGCCGCGCGGATGGCCGAGGTCCGCCAGGAGCACACGCCCTCGGGCAAGCACGAGAACACGATCACGCCGTACCCGAGCTGGGTTCCGGCGGATGTGAAGCGCGCGGCAGCCAGGCTGACCCTCGATGAGGCCCGCGCTGCGCTGGGTGCGTCGCTCGCGACCCTCGCGACCAGGAAGAGGATGAAGAAATGACCGGACGTGTTCACGGCAAGATCGCGCTCATCACCGGCGCTGCCTCGGGCATCGGCAAGGCCTGCGCTACGCACCTGGCCCGCGAGGGTGCGACCATCGTGCTCACCGACCGCAACGGCGGCGCCGGCGCTGCCGCCGCTGCTGAGCTCGGCCTGCCCCACACCTTCATCGAGCTCGACGTCACCGACGAGGCCGGCTGGGTCCGCGCCGTCGACGAGACCGTCGCCGCACACGGCCGCCTCGACATCCTGGTCAACTCCGCAGGCATCGGCGTTCTCGGCGACGTCGAGCGCGCCACCGTCGACGACTTTCGGCGCATGTACGCGGTCAACGTCGAGGGTCTGTTCATCGGCTGCCGCACCGCGATTGCCGCCATGAAGAAGACCGGCGGCGGCTCGATCATCAACCTTTCGTCGGTCGCCGGCCTCATCGGGGTACCCGACCTCGCCGGCTACTGCGCCAGCAAGGGCGCCGTCCGCCTGCTGTCCAAGTCGATCGCGCTCCACTGCGCACGCGCCGGCTATGGCATCCGCTGCAACTCGGTTCACCCATCGTTCATCGACACGCCGATGGTCGAGGCCATGGCCCACGGCATGGCGCAAGCCACCGGCGACCTCGCCAAGGTCCGGACCCAGCTCGAGAAGGCGGTCCCGCTCCGCCGGCTCGGTCACGTCGACGACGTGTCGAACCTGATCGTCTACCTGGCCAGCGACGAGTCCCGCTTCATGACCGGCGCCGAGCTCAGCCTCGACGGCGGGCTCACGGCCCAGTAGCGCCGTTGACCCGCGCCCACCAGCCCGCGAACTCGGGCGAGACCAGGAAGCGCTGGTAGATGTCCTGCTCCGCCATCGCGTCGCGGTCGAAGGTGACCCCGAACCGCGTGCGGATGGTCTCGAGGGTGGCGACCACGGCGACGTGGTCCTGGCGCTGCAGCTGGGCGGTGGCCAGGTTCCACCACACGTCCTGCACGTCGGGCAGCGCGTCGAGCGCGACCCGCGACCAGCGCTCGGCCTTCTCCAGGTTGTCGTTCGTGGGCTCGAGCAGGTAGCCCGACGAGCGCACGTGCGCGAGGTAGGGATCGCCGCCGACGCGCCGCTCGAGGCGTTCGATCACCCTCATCAGGGCTGGCAGGTCCTTGCGCAGGAAGTGCCCGTCGATCGCCACCAGGTCCACCGCCGGATCGTCGGGGAAGTCCTTCTCGAAGCGCTCGATGATCGCCAGGTAGTCCGGCGCGTCCTGCTCCATCGCCGCCTGCAACTCGACCAGCCGGACGGCCTTGGTGTTGCGAACCCGCTCGGGCATGGCCTCGGCGATGCGCCGGACTTCGGCCCAGTCGCCCTCGCGGCGCGCGCTGGCCAGATCCTGGAAACCGGCGACGGTCTGACCGCGCCGCTCGGCAGCGAGCCCCTGCTCGATGAGCCCAGCCAGGGTCGTGGTCAGATCCTCCCCCGACGTGTAGACGTACAGGTCGACGATGCGGACCACGCCGCTGGTCTTCGACTTGCCGAGCTCGAGGTCGTAGTAGTTGACGGTCCCGTCGGTCAGCATGCGGAAGAGGGGGCGATGGGTCGCGCCGTTCTGGCGGATGCGCAGGAGATCGAAGCGCGCCGCGGAGACGAAGCCGAGGCAGAGCTGCCTGGCGACCGAGAAGTTGCGCCGCTGCAGCTCGTTCAGCCCGCCGCGCTTCTCGCTGGCGGGGATGTCGGCCTTGTTGACGATGCGGCGCGCGACGGTTTCGCTGTCGAACAACTTCTCCAGGCGGTCGGCATCGCACGGCTCGATGGCGGCGTCGAACTCCCGGGCCAGCGTCGCCGCCTCATCAGCCGAGACCGGATCCATCGCCGGCGGCCTGGGAACGCCGTCGCCGCACGCGCCGAGCGCGCCAGCGCCCGCGATGCCGGCGGCGACCGCGAGCGCGACCCCGACGATCCATGGGCCGCGCCGTTTCACGGCAAAAGCTCGAACCAGTCGTCCCGGACCATGCCGCCGGCGAAGTATGAGCTCACCTTGGTGAGGCCCCTGCCGGCGCCGAAACACACGCCACCGCCGCCCTCGTCGCCGCCCCAGCTGCCCCACTCGTGGCACCAAGCGCCGCTCTGGTCCTGCGACGTCTTCACCATCTCACCGAACCCCTCCTGTTCGTCTTCCTTCTTCTGCTCGTCGGCGACCGGGCTTGGCGCCAGGAGCGGCTTGCCAGTCTCGCTGGTGGCGAGCGCGCGGGCGGCGGCCTCGTCGGCTGGCAGGGACTGGCCGATGGCGCGCCACACGCCGCGAGCGTCGGCGACGTAGACAGCGGTCAGCTCGTCGAAGAGCGAGTCGCCCTCGGCGCCGCCCTCGCAGGTGATCTGGGCCACTCTGATCGCGCCCAGCTCGCGCGCGGCGACCTTGCACTTCACCTCGGTCACGGTCTCGTCGACGACCTGGCCGTCTGGGGTGGCCTTGGGATCGTCGGGGTCGTACATCGACGACTTCGAGACTCGCCTGTAGCGGAGGTCCTTGCCGTCCTGGAACAGCGCCGCGTACGGCGGTCCGGCGACGTCGCCGCCGCCGCTGTTTCCGGGCCCGGTCGGCGCGCCCTTGTCCTTGCCGCCACAGGCCGCGGCGAGTGAGAGGGCTCCGACGATGGTCAGCGAGAGCTTCATGGCGCCGGCATAACACGCCGCGGCGGCCGGTCATACGGCGTCACATGTCGTCGCAGGGCGTGCCGAGCGAGCCGTCGTAGACACCGAGATCACCGTAGATGAGGCCGATGTTGTCCTCGATCGGGATGATGGTGAGCTCGGTCTTGGCCGTGCCCTTGATCCACATCGCCTTGGAACGGTCGGTGACGAAGCGCAGCTCGCCCTTGCGGGTGGCGTAGATCTCGCCGACCGAGTCCGAGACCACGTTGGTCATGGGCAGCTCCTTCAGGCCGCCCTTGGGCCCGGCGAAGATGCGATGGCCCTTGCCGCCGTACTCGTCGCGCATGCGATCGACGAAGTAGTAGTTGCCGGAGTCGTCGCGGGCCAGGGCCTGGGCCCCGCGCTTCCAGAACACCTTCCGGAACGATGCGGTGTCCAGGATCTTCTTGGAGTCGGCGTCCGACATCTGCTTGAGCGTGACGGTCTCGGCCTCGTCGCCACGGCCGCAGGTCAGGTAGTACTCGCCCTTGGGGTTGCGGCCGATCTCGCCACCGTTGGAGCGCGGCGACCAGAAGTTGAGATCGAACTGGCCGGTGGAGCCGTCGGCGCCGCCGCCGGAAATGCGCTGCTTGTGGAGCACCTTGCCGTCGCCGAAGAAGGCGACGTGCTCGTCGCCGGCGGCGCCCCACTTGCTCTCCATGACGTAGATGTCGCCTTCGTCGTCGGTGAGCACCACCAGGTCCTTCTTGTACTTGCTGATGTCCTCGGGGGCATCCTTGACGACCTTCTTCTTGGGGCGCGCCTCGGCGGACGGCACCAGGAAGACAGCGAGGATCGCGGCGGCAATCGGGGCTGCGCGCATGGTGTCTTCATTATACGATGACCGCGATGGTCCATTCACCCGCGCGCGCCCTCGACGTCGGGTCCGTGATCGCGGGCACCTACACGATCGAGGGGCTGATCGGCAAGGGCGGGATGGGGGCCGTGTTCATGGCCAGCCACGCCCGCCTGCCGGGCAAGAAGGTCGCCATCAAGGTCCTCCACCCCGACGTCGCCGACGGCGAATCGCTGGCCCGCTTCAAGCGTGAGGCCGAGATCGCGTCGCGGCTGGGCCACCCCAACATCGTCCAGGTCCACGACTGGAACCAGCTACCCGACGGCACGCCCTACATCGTCTACGAGCTGCTCGAGGGCGAGTCGCTGTCCGACCGGCTGCGGCGCGGACCGATGGGCTACGACGAGGCGATGGCCATCCTGCGCCAGGTGGGGTCGGCGCTGGCCGCCGCCCACCGCGAGGGCATCGTCCACCGGGACCTCAAGCCACAGAACATCTTCCTGGTCCAGGCCGACGACGGCGTGAGCGTGAAGGCCAAGGTGCTGGACTTCGGCATCTCCAAGATCCGCGGGTCGACGACGGTGAAGACCCAGGACACCGCGATGCTGGGCACGCCCCAGTACATGGCGCCCGAGCAGGCCACCGGCCAGCACTCCAACGTCGACGGTCGCACCGACGTGTTCGCGCTCGGCGCGGTGGTGTACGAGATGTTCGCGGGCGTGCCGGCGTTCCAGGGCACCACCATCCCCGAGGTGGTGTTCAAGGTGGTGTACGAGGAGACGCCGTCGCTGGCCGAGAAGGTGCCCGGCGTGCCACCGCACGTGGCGTCGGGGGTGCACCGCGCGCTGTCCAAGAAGCCGGTCGATCGCTGGGATGACGTCAGCACCTTCGTCGAGGCGCTGACGGGATCGCCCCTGACCAGCGGCAAACGCAACCTGGTGCCGGGACTCAGCGGCGATGGTGGTGGCGGCGGCACGGCGGCGGGGATGGGCTCGGTGGGCAACACGCCGAAGACGGGCCAGGACGCCTTCGCGGCGACGGTCGGCTCCGGCGACCACGCGTCGGCGATGGCGGCCAGCATGCGGGCATCGATGGCGGCGGCGGCGACCGTCGCCGGCACGGCGCAGAGCGGCAACGGACCGTCGCCGGTCTCGCCGCCGGTGGTGGTGACGACGCCGCCGATCGTCACCGAGTCGCCGGGCGGCAAGTCGAAGACGCTGGTCATCGTGACCATCACGGTGATGACCATCGCGGCGGCGATCGTCGCGGTGGTGGTGGTCGGCGGCGGCAAGAAGTCCGAGGACGCGGGTGGGCAGATCGCGCTCGAAGGCTCGGGCACGGACACGACCCCGGTGGGCAAGGGCCGCGACACGGCGGGCGGCGACGGCCCCAGCGGCACCGGCGGCAGCGGCGCCGGCACCAGCGGCGGCGGCACCAGCGGCGGCGGCAGCGGCAGCCAGATCGATCATGCCGGCATCGGCGGCGGCATCGGCGGCAGCGGGCGGGGGGCGGGCGGCGACACCGGCTCGGGCGGGGGCATCGGTTCAGGAACCGGCACGATGGTCGGGTTCGGCGACATCCAGGACGCCAGCACCGACCGCGCCCTGGCGATGGTCGACGCGGGCGTGGCGCCGACCGTGGATGCCGGCGTCAACAAGCCCAAGGTCGACGCAGGTAGCGGCGGCGCCACCGGCGATCCGCCCGATGACGAAGAGACCGGTCAAGACCCCGAGCTGCGCCAGATGCTCGGCGACGCCCACGCCCTTCTTCTCGCAGGCGACGACGAGGGCGCGCTCCGGCTCGCCAAGAAGATCACCAACAAGTTCCCCAAGGCGCAAGCCGCTTGGGCCGTCCGTGCGGGCGCCAACTGCGGGTTGCAGGATCAAGAGGCCGCGCGCTCCGATTTCCGTCGCATCAGCAAGCCCGCGCTGGCGCGCGCCACCCGCCGGGCGTGCAAGAGCAAGGGCATCGATCTGTAGCCAGAGCCGCACCAGGGTTGATGTGGCGTGCGGCGGGGCGTGACAACCGCTGCCACCATCGACGAGTCAGAGCCGCACCAGGGTTGATGTGAGTCAGAGCCGCACCAGGGTTGATGTGGCGTGCGGCGGGGCGTGACAACGGCTGCCACCATCGACGGGTGTCCGGATGCCGGACGCATGGCCGGCTCTCGGCCAGTTTGCGTCCGGTATCCGGACCATCGCGGCTCAAGGCCAAGGAAGTCGCTGGGTTCGATCTGGCAAGAACCCTGCAACGATGCGCGGCCATGTCCCAGCCTCGCCAGGTCCTGCCCGGAAAGTTCTGGATGATCACGCGTCGGACAACCCAGCGTCAGTTCCTGCTGCGCCCCGACGACGAGACCAACAATGGGTTCGCGTACTGCCTCGCGGAGGCCGCCGAGCGCTTCCAGATCGACATCATCCTGCCGTCCGTGCTCTCGAACCACCATCACACTATCGTGTTCGACCGCTACGGTCGGCTCGTCGAGTTCATGGCGCACTTTCACAAGATGACAGCCAAGTCACAGAATTCCTTGCGGGGCCGGTGGGAGAACTTGTGGGCAAGCGAGGAAGTCAGCGCCGTCGAATTGATCGACCGCGAAGACGTCCTCAACAAGCTCGTCTACGCCGCCACCAATCCCGTGAAGGACGGCTTGGTCGAGCGCGTGCACCAGTGGCCAGGCCTGAATGGCACGACGGCGCTGTTGAACGACCGCCCGATCCACACGACCCGCCCTCGCCATTTCTTCCGTACCGAAGGGCCTATGCCGGCAGAGGTCACGCTGAACCTGGTGATTCCACCCGAACTCGGGGACGCAGGCGACATCCGCAGCTGGCTCCGCCAGGCCATCGCCGAGTTCGAAGAACGCATCGCCGCCGAACGCGCCCGCACCGGTGCCAAGATCGTAGGTCGACGAGCCATCCTGCGCACCTCGTGGCGGGCGTCGCCGAATACAAACGAGCCACGTCGCCGGCTTCGTCCTCGTTTCGCCGCATTGAAGGAGGAGTCGCGCCTCGCGGCGCTGCGCCGGTACCACGTGTTCAAGTCCGCCTACCGCGAGGCTCGAGCCGCGTGGCTGGCAGGGTGGCCGACGGTGTTCCCGGCGGGCACCTACTGGCTGCGTCGCTTCGCAAACGTTCCTGTCGCGACCGCCTGTTGATCAGCTTGCGAGCGCTCCGGAGCTGGTGGCGCCAACCAGGCGTGATTCTCATGGATCGCGCCGTCGCGGCGTGAAACAACGATGGCAACGGTGACCAGGTCAGCGTCCCCTGACTACCTCGCCGTCGGCGTCGGAACCGTTCCGCCGGGCACCTGTGCCACATCAACGTCGTTGCGGCCGATGACGATCTGTTGGAGATCAAGGCCCCCGGCGAACATGTATGAGACGGCGCGGGACCAGCCGTAGATCTCGATCCCGCAACCCGTGGCGGGGCAGTCGATCTTGTGGGGGCCGGGGGTGAGGGGGATGCGGCCGGCCTTGAAGGAGCCGAACGACGAGGAGAGCATGGACGTGATGTCGTTGCCGTCGAGAGAGACGGCGCCTGGGGCCGCCACGACGATCGAGGCGTAGTTGGCCATGTATTGCTGCGGGACCAGGATGGCGTAGCTGGTGCGGAATTGCTCGGTGGGGACGGCGATGGCCATGGACGGGTCGCCGGTGCCGTACGACATGCCGCCCAGCGCGTTGCTCCACAGAACCGACTTGAGGACGTGGCCGATCATCACGGGCTCGGTGGCGCTGATGATCGTGTCGCCGGCGATCTCGACGGTGCAATACGCGCCCGCCGCCAGCGTCGGGCACGAGCCTGAGATCGGGTTGGGCGTGAACGTCACCGTCGTGCTGTTGCGCTGGGCCAGCACCCGCACCACGTCGGGCTCCATCACCTGCGGCAACCGGATCTGGCTGCGCGCCAGGGCGAACTCCTTGCCCCACGTCGACGTGGGGAACAGCATCTCCTCGAGATGGTCGGCGCAGCACGGGCCCGACGTCCCCGCCGCCGGCGACTGACCGTGCGGGAGGAACGCGGCCTCGGTCCCGCCGAACACACCCACCGTCTTGGCCGGGTCCATCGCCGTGATCAACGTGCCGCTCAGATCCGCGCCCCCCACCGCCGCCAGGTTGAGCACCTCGTAGGCGTCGAGCGTGAACATCGCCGGCGTGCCCGCCACCAGCGCCGGGATCGCCGGCGAACCGTACCCCGGCTTGGTCGCCGCCGTCGTCGTCACCGTGATCGTCGTGTCGTCCTGCCACGCCACGATCGCCAGGTACCCGTTGTAGTCACTCGAGTCCGGACGCTGCCCCTCGGTCTTCCACGTCATCGCCACGTACTCGCGGTCGAACGCCGTTCGCGGGATGAGCAGCGACGCGTCATTCGAGAAGACGTTGACGTTGTCGAGCGGATTGAACTGGTACGCCACCACCGGTGCCGTCGACGTCAGCTTGTAGGCCTTGCGCGCCTGCATCGTGTGGTCGAGCGAAGCGTCCGGGAACCCGAGCTGCTGCGGGAACAGCGGCTGCACCGCCCCCGGCGCGAGCGTCTGGCTCGTCGTGGTGGTGCCGTTGCCGAGCGTCACCGTCACCGCGTACGTCTGCGGGTTCGACACGACGATCGCGAACGGTGACGTCTGCGCGTTGAGCCCGCAGTACTGCGTGGTCTGGCACGTGTACGGCGCCGGACACGTCGGCCCGCTCGGCCCCGGGTCACACAATCCGGCGGTCTTCTTCACGCCACCGGTCACCGGATCGGGCGTGGTGCTGGTGGGATCGAAGCAGATCGGCCCGGTCAGCGTCTGGGCCGGGATGAGCTGGCAACCCAGCCCGAGCGGGATCTGGTCGGGCGTGGTGTACACGTCGTGCGCGTTGTCGAGATCGACCGCCCAGTACTCACAGCCCTGGTAGCTGCGGGTCTCGGCGGCCGTCACGCATGGGTCGACACACACGCCGCCGGTGCAGTGGGCGTTGCCCGCGCAGGTCTCGACCTGCGCGCCCTGCTCACCATCGGGCGTGCACTCGTGGACCACCTCGCCCAGGCAATAGCGCTGGCCCGGCGTACACGAGATGCAGCCGAGGCTGCCATCGCAGGTGCCGCTGCAGAACTCGCCGGTGACGAACATGCCTTCGCTGCAGACCTGAAAGGTGTTGCCCTGGCACCGGGTCTCGCCCGCCACGCACTCGTCCGGCACGTCGTCGCCATCGCCCCCACCACCACCGCCTCCACACGCTACCAACGCGGCCGCGAGCACGAGCACGCACACGATCTCCGGACGAAGCTGGCGCATGGGTCCCTCCCTTGCCGCGCACGCTAGCACGCACCTCGCGAACGCTGGAGCCACCGCGGAGCCGCTACCGCGCCTCGCGACGTCAGTTGGCTGACATATGAACAGTCCTATGTCGCCAGTTCATGAATATTTTTTCAGTATTTAACAGTAGTAGTATCAATGATTTATGACATCAACCTCGGTATGAAGGTTGACTGAGTTGTACACATGGCTAACTAATATCCATGCCCCGGCGGCACTCCACCGAGAACCGGCTGCGTGACGCAGAACGCACCAAGGCTCGCATCCTCACCGCCGCCACCGACCTCTTCACCCGGCTCGGCCCCGGCGCCACCAGCATCGACGAGATCTCGGAGCGCGCCGGGGTCAACCGCGGCCTCATCCATCACTACTTCCGCACCAAGGATGCCCTCTTCGATCAAGTCCTCGTACGCCCCCTGACCGCGTTCCTCGAGTCCCACGTCGAGTTCCTGCAGGCCCGCCCCGATGTCGACGGCCTGTGCGAGGCGACGCGCAGCTTCTTCCGCTTCCTCGGCCGCCATCCCGACCTGGTACGCCTCCTGAGCTGGACGCTGGCCATGCGCCGCGTCCTCCTCGGCGACGGCCCGCAGCTCGAGCTGACCCGCGCGCTCATGGCGCGCCTCATCCGCCGCATCGAGGAAGCCCAGCAAGCCGGCGCGGTCCGCCGCGAGGTCTCGGCCCCCCATCTCCTCATCACCATCGTCGACCTCTGCGTCTCGTGGCACCTCGCCTCCGAGGACTGGTCGGCCAAGCTCGGCTGGTCGGCGCGACCGCGCGCCGAGGTCGACGAGGAACGCCTCGCCGCCATCGTCGACGTCGTCAGCGCCACCGCCCGTCCCACTCCTGCCCCAGTCACGCAGCCGGCTGTCACCCCCTGACCCGGAGAACTCTCATGACCAATCCCAAGACCCCGACCAAGTCACGCACGTCCGTCCGCTCGCTCCTCCCCGCCGTCCTCCCCCTCACCATCCTCGCCGCCGCCTGCGGCTTCACCCCCGAGGGCGGCGGCGAGGGCCTCGCCACTCAGCTCCGCAAGCGCGCCTTCCTCGACGTCTCCACCGACAGCGACGTCGCCGTATCGGCGACCGCCCGCGGCGGTCTGAACCTCGACGTCGACCCCGGCGTGCTCGGCGGCCAGGCCGTCCTGCGCACCACCACCGACGGCTGGCTCCTGGTCGAGGATCTCGAGATCCCGCTCGACGACGTCACCGTCCCTGCCGGTGTGCTCGCCAATCGCCCGGTCGTGTTCACCGACCTGGCCCTTCGCCTCGGCACCCAGCTCGCGATCGCCCCGCTGGCGCCCATCGACGACAGCGACGTCTCGCTCATCGGCCGCGGCGACGCCGACCTGCTCCTCGACTGGGCCATGGTGTCCTGGGACAACCAGCAGCACCTGCCGCTGGCCATGCGCCGCATCGCCGACGTGCCGTTCGCGGTCGCGGTCGAGATGGACGCCGCCGGCGATCTTCACGCCTCGATCACCGCCCGCGTCGATGGCGTCGTCGACGAGCTCGGTGAGCTGGTCGCGCTGCGGGACCTCCAGGTCGACGTGCTCAGCTCGTCGACGCCCGCGTCGATCGTCCCCTGAAGCGGTCGCTGATCGCTCGCTAGTCGTGCCGTAGCCCGTCGACCGGGCGCAGGCTCGCCGCCTTGAGGGCCGGGATCAACGCGGCGCCGATGCACAGCACCATGGTCACGCCCGCGACCAGCACGACCTCCCTCGGATGAACGCTGATCGGCAGCTTGTCGATCAGGTAGACCTTCGGGTCGAGCGGGTAGCCGTAGGCCCGCACCACGAAGCAGGTGGAGATGCCGAGCCCGATGCCGATGACGGTGCCGACCGCGCCGATCGCCGTGCCCACGATGGCGAAGATCCAGCCAAGCTCGAACGAGCCGGCGCCCATCGACTTGAGCATCGCGATCTCGCGCTTCTTCTGGGTCACCATCATCACCATGGCCGAGATGACGTTGACCGTGGCCACGGCGATGATCAGGGTCAGCACGATCAGGAGCGCGAGCTTCTGCATGGTCAACGCCTTGAACAGGTTCTGGTTGAGCTCGTACCAGTCCTGGACCTGAAACGGCGGCTCACCGAGCCGGCGCTTGAGCTTGTTGGCGATGACGTTGGCGCGATCGACGTCCTTGACCTTGAGCTCGACGCCCATGACCTTGTCACCACGATCGAGTAGCGCCTGGGTCTCGGCCAGGCTGGTGTACATCAGCCGGCGGTCGTACTCGTCGAAGCCACTGTAGAACACGCCGGCGACCCGGAAGCGACGGGTGCGCGGCGCCGCCGCCGTGGTTCGCCAGGTCTCGAGGTCGACGTTGGACATCGGCACCACCACGGTGACGTCGTCGCCGGCCTTGAGCCGAAGCTTGCGGGCCAGCTCCTTGCCCAGGATGATGGGCGGCAGCTCGCCGGCCGCCGGCGGCACCGCCAGCGCCTTCACCGAGCCTTCGATCATGTGCTTCTCGAGATCGAGCACGCCGGTGACGCGATCGGGATCCACGCCCTTGATGGCGACGCCGGCGATGCGGCCCTTGCCGGTGGTCGCCAGCATCTCGACGAAGATGAAGGGCTGGACCGCGACCACGTCGCGATCGATCTTGCGCGCCGTGTCCATGACCTCGCGGTACTCGGCGAAGTCGGTCGAGCTCTTCATGATGATGACGTGGGCGTTGACGCCCAGCACCTTCTCGCGGAACTGATCCTGGAAGCCGCTGGTCACCGACAGCACCACGGTCAGCGCCGACACGCCGAGCGAGACACCGAAGATCGCGACGCTGGTGGGCACCGACATGAAGCCCAGGAGCGTGAACACCGCGGCCGAGAGCAGGCCCAGCACGAACATGATCACGCCCACGGCCGAGCCGCCGCCCATCAGCACCAGCATGGCCAGACCCATGCCCGCCACCAGCAACGAGAGCGCCGCGCCGACCAGCGTGCCGCCCTCGGATCGGCCGGCGTACAGGTACCGGCTCGCAATCTGGGTCTCGTACGACACGGACGGCGAACCTATCAGGTTTGGCCGGCCCCGCCAGCGGCGGCACCGGTCGCCGCGGCCTTGCGCCGGCGAATCTCCCAGGCGGTGAGGCCCAGCCCGATGATGGCGAGCGAGACCAGCGAGACGTAGGGCGCGTCGATCTGCTCGGCGTCGCTGGGGTTGACGGTACGGCCCAGCACCGACGAGGCGCGGCCGATGGCTAGCGACAGCCGACCTTGCACGGTCAACCCGAAGCTGGCGCCGAACCCGATCATCAGCACCCAAACGCCGAGCCGCGACACCTTGCCGATCACGCCGGTGTGGGCGACCGAGAAGTAGAAGTAGACCAGGGAGCACAGGAGGCCGAAAAGGAGCAGCACGTTCGACACCACGCCGAACCAGTTGCGCTTGCCGGCGCCGGCGGCGGCCCGCGCGTCGAGGCCCACGAACGAGCCGCGCTCCTCGGCCAGGGTGGTCTGCTCGAGCGGGGTCAGGCCGGGCCGGTGCACGGCGTCATCGACGCTGGTGAACGGGCGCGTGCTGCGCTCGGCGATGAGCTTTTCGGCCGTGCCCGGCGAGACCCCGGGCAGCTTGGTCAGTGCCTCGGCGCTGGCGGTGTTGAGATCGGTCTTGGTCGAGTCGATGGTCCGGGCCGAGAACGCGATCTGCGCGCCCAGCTCGGCCTGCGCCACCGCGTTCACCTGCAAGCCGGCGAAGAACGCGACCACGAAGGCGAGCGGATAGCGGCCCACCCAGTGCAGGCGCCGCGACACCGCCTTGACGAAGAGCAGCACGACCAGGAGCACGGCGACGAGCCGCAGGAACAACCACCAGCCGGTCTTCTCCTGCACCGCATCGACCAGCTTGGGATCGATGTTGTCGTTGTACTGGAGCACGACCAGGTAGCCGATCGACACGCCGATGAAGAGGTGCTCGGCCAGCTTGTAGAAGGGGTTGTCGGCGTAGAGGAACGACAGGATGCAGAAGGTGAGGAAGATCCCCAGCCAGTAGCCGACGACGTCGACGAAGGGCAACGCGGTCATCGCTTGCCTCCTCCGCCGGCGACAGCGCCGCGGCGGCGGTGCGCCCGCCCGGCGAAGAAGATGACGTTGCCGAACACGATGGCGAGGATCACCACCACGTTGCCGATGTTGAGCACGTCGGCACCGACCGTGCCGGCGCCCTTCTTGCCGACCAGGTTCTCGTAGCCGGCCGAGCCGGCCATGCCGCCGACCAGGCCCTCGAGCTGGCGGGTCTGGAAATACGGCGACAGATCCGTGGTCGAGACCGCGGTGCAGGCCGCGACCATGCGCAGCTTGTAGCGGGTGCCGACGAACTGGACGTACTCCTTGGCGCCGGGGAACCCGGCGCTGACCAGCACGATCAGATCGAAGTCCTCGAGCCGCTTGATGCCGTTCATGAACGGGATGCGCTCGAGCGGCGTACCATCGTTGGTCCTGCCGTCGAAGACCTTGCGCAGATCCGAGCCCATGCCGGCGATGGTCACGCCCTTGCCGTCGCGGAAGCCGAGGTAGGCGTAGTCGACGTTGGACTTGTACGGGCGATCGGGCAGGCCGCTGTAGCCTGGCGTGCCGGTCGGCGCGATGGTGCCGTCGACGGTCTCGCGGATCAGGCGCTCGACCAGCGGCGGCGCCTGGTACCAGGTGGTGGCGATGGCCAGGCGCGCGTCCTTGCGCTTGAGGTGCAGCATCACCGCCCGGTAGAAGGGCTCCAGCTCCGGCGTCGACGCCGGATCGAAGTCCATCGACACGAACACTCGCGCGTTGGGCGGCAGTGACTCGACCGCGTTGAAGGCGGCCCGGGTCATGGGATCGGGCTTGGCCGGCAGCTCGAGCGGGAAGAACAACGGCAGCACCACCGCCATCGCCATGGCCAGGAAGATCCAGCGCCGATCGAACGTCTGCAACCGCTCGGTCCAGTGCCGCGGCGCGGCCGTTTCAGCGCTCTCGAGTCCCGGCGCCATCAGTCACTCCCCAGGTGCGAGCGTTCGAGCCCGACGATCACGCGCAGGCCGGTGGCGACCGCGCCGATGGCCGCGCCCATCATGATGGCGCGCCGGCCGCCGTTGTTGGGGATGTCGATCAGCCACTGCGATACGGTCGGGAAGATGTCGGAGATGGCGCCGCCGAGCGGGGCGCGTCCCAGCATGACCAGGATGGCCGCGCCCAGCAGCAGCGCGGCCTCGGCGTTGCGGGCGCGAAAGGCGCGGAACGCCGCCGAGGCCACGAAGAAGGCCAGGAGCGCGAACATCGTCGAGTTACACGGGTCGAAGACGTGATCGTAGACCCACACGAACACCCGGCCCTCGCGGCCCCACAACATGGGCGGATCGCCGCGCACCTCGACGATCTCGCCGGCCGCCACCGTCACCTTGGTGTTCAGCTCGCGATAGCCGGCGACGCGGCGAGTCAGCTTGATCTCGACCTCGCCGGCGGGGACGTCGAGCGCGAAGGCCCGGCCGCGCTGGCTGGCCGGCGCGGTCACGGTGCCGATGGTCACGGTGACGTCGGTGGGTGCGGCCACGACGACGCGGCCGCGCCCCTCGGCCTCGCCGAAGCCGCCGACGACGGCGCTGGTCAGCTTGGCCTCGCCGCCCTGGCCCAGCTTGTGCCACGGCAGGCCGAACAGGAGCATCATCGCCGCCGCGGCCAGGAGCAGGATCTTGTACTGCCAGTCGGACTCGCGGCGCCGGATCTTGGGCCAGGTGACCTGGATGATGTTGACGCCGCCGAGGATGAACGCCGCCGCGGTCAGCACCGCGGCCCAGGCCTGGAACTCCTCGGTCATGGTCCGCACCCGCCAGTGCGGGATGTAGAACTCGGCCAGCGCGTAGGCGCCGACCAGGATGCCGAGGAACAGCGGCACCGTCTTCTTCACGGGAACACCTTGGGGCCGAGGGCGTAGAGGCCGGCGGTGGCCAGCGCCGCGCCGGCCACGATGAAGATCATGGCGGCGAGCTTGAAGCGATCACCGGCCTTGAGGTTGGCGAGCAGGGTCGGCTCGCGCGACAGGTACGCCGAGACCGCGTACATCTCCTCGCCGATGAGGGTGTAGTCGCAGGCGGCGACGAAGAACGGCAGCTGGGCCAGCTCGGCGGTGCCGGCGATCTGCACCGCGCCGGTGAGGAAGCCGGTCTCGGCCAGGAGCAGCGACTCGCCGAAGAACTTGCCGAAGTAGATGTTGGTGGCCGGGCGATCGCGCAGGATGATGCCGTTGACGCCGGCGGCGAACGCGAACTGCTCGGCGGTGATGAACATGACGTTCTCGGGCCGGTGGGCGTCCATGCGGCCGGCGTTGGCGTAGCCTTGGCGCACGATCTCCTCGGCGACCACCATGGTCAGCGGGTAGTAGTTGGCGACCTTGATCTCGGTGTCGTACGTGGCGGTGAGCTCGGCGACGTGGCCGAGGATGAGCAGCGATGCCAGGGTCTGGATGTCCTGGATCTCCTCGAGACCGGTGACGTACAGGACCGGCCGTCCCATCTCGGTCGAGCGGCCGACCGCGTCCTCGATGGCGTCGACGCCGGGGATGCGGCGCACGTAGATGTCCTTGGGCCGGCGCCGGGCGAGCTGGATGTAGTAGCCGATGAGCCCGGCGATGAGCACGACGACGCCGAGGTAGCCGAGACGATCGCTGTGAAACCAGGCACCGTGAGGCGCGACGGTGGACGAGACCACCACCGGCGACGCCTCGAGGATCTTGCCGTCGTCGTCGCGGCGCAGCTCGGCGACGGCGTAGGCGTAGCGGCCGTCGGCGTCGATCTCGTCGGTGTAGGCGGTCTCGCCGGCCTCGAAGACCGCGGCCACGGTCCAGGCCCCAGCGAGCTCCTGCTTGACCTCGAGCGCCGCGCCCAGGGTGAACGCCGGCGGTCCCGCCACCGCGGCGCCGACGGCGGTGTGGCGCAACACCACCGTGGCCACGCTGCGACCCTCCTTGGCGGTGGCCTCGGCGCGGGTGAAGCTGACCTCGAGGTGGCGGCCGTCGTCGTTGTCCGGGGGCCGGACGTCGAGCGCGGTGGGGGCGGCCAGCGCGGCGGCGAGGACGAGGACGGCGGCGCTCATCGCTCGATCACCTCGACGTTGGCGCGGGGCACCGAGATGATCTCGCCCCCGCCGAGGTCGACCTCGAGGACCCGGACCTTGGTCTCCGACGGCATCGTCGCCAGCTCGACCGGCAACGACGACACCGTGCCGATGCGGCCGAAGTAGGGCGCGCGGATGCAGCGCACCGGCGCGCCGATCTCGAGGCCACCGCCGGCCTGGTCACCGGCGGCGACGTCGGCGCGGCCCGGCACCACCACCTCGGGGCGGATCACGCCGGCGCGGATCTGCGTGGCGCCGCACACCGAGGCCGTCTTGCCGGCCAGGCTGGCCAGGAGCTCGTAGGTCGCGGTCGCCATGGCGATGTCGCCGAAGCCCTCGGTCACCACCAGCGTGGTGGCCAGGCCCTCGGTGCCGGTGACCGCCACGCCGACGTCGTAACCGAGCAGCTCCTTGACGTCCTGGTAGGCGAAGCCACCGCACACGATGGCGGCGACGCCCAGCTCCATGGCCCGGCGCATGGCGGCGAGGGACGTGCGGGCGCCACCCAGGACCACCTTGCCGGCGTGAGCGGACGTGAGATCGCCGGCCTCGAGCGGACGATCGGGCCCCTTGGACACCACGACCAGCGGCGCGTTGACCTCTCCCGACAGGCCGAAGATGCCCTGGACCAGCGCCGCCTCGGTCTCGACGATGACGCCCTCGTTGGCGATGATCTCGACCACCTTGCCGTCGACGTAGGCCTTGACCTCGACCGGCACCGGCGGCTCGCGCAGCACCGCCTGCCCGGTGATCTCGGAGACCGACTCGAGCGTGCCCTCGATCGGCGACGTGATGCGGTTCTTGAAGTAGCCGAAGAAGCCCTTGCTCTCGGCGATCACGGTGCCCTTCTCGAGAGCGCCGCCGGGCTGGACCCGGAGCTGGGCCGCGACCTCGTCGGGCATGGCGCCGAGCGCGGTGGCCAGGTTCTTGAGGTGGACCTTGCCGGGCAGGTCGGTGCGGGCGACCACGTCGCCGCTCTTGACCACGTCGCCGACCGCACGCAGCACCTGGCCCGGCAACGGCAACCGGCGCGTCTTGTGCACCAGCGCGTGGCGCGTGACGGTCAGGCCGGGTGTATAGGCGTCCCCCATGCAGGTCGGCGCATCATACGCATCGCCGCGGCTTCTGGAATAGGATGCCGGCGTGGATCGCTTCGACGTGATCGTCCTCGGCGGCGGTTTGCTCGGTTCGAGCGTCGCCATGCACCTGGCCGCGCGCGGCGTGAAATCGATCGCCGTGCTCGATGTCGATCTGGGCGGCCGCTACTCCAGCTCCGAGCTCAACGCCGGCGGCGTGCGGGCGACCTGGCGCTCGGAGATGAACGTGGCGCTGTCGCTGGCATCGATCGAGTTCTACGAGAGCGTGCGCGACGAGGTCGGCTTCGATCAGAAGGGCTACCTGTGGATGTACGAGCAGGCGCGCTGGCCCGGCGCCATCGAGGCCATGGAATGGCAGAACCGGACCCACGGCCTTGGCGTGCTGGCACTCACGCCCGACGAGATCCACGCCCACTGCCCGGTGATCGACCAGCTCGACGGGGTGGCCGGCGCGACCTTCTCGCCGCGCGATGGCCTGCTCAACCCCAACCTGGTCAAGGAGCTGTACCGGGCCCGGGCCCGGGCCGCGGCCAGCGTGCGCTTCGAGAACTACGCCTATGTGGTCGCCGTCGATCCCGAGCCCGACAAGGTGATCGTGCGCGCGCTCAAGTTCCAGGAGTTCTCACCGGCCGGCGATCAGGCCATCAAGGCGATCCTGTGCGATGCCATGCCGCCCGAGGACGCGGCCGCGGTCAAGCTGACCGCCGACGTGGTGGTCAACTGCACCGGCGCCTGGGCGCGGCGAGTGGCGCCGCTCTACGGCCACGTGGTGCCGGTGCGACCGGTGCGGCGACAGATCGCCATCGCCCACGCCCGCGACGTCGACCTGCGCCCGTGGGGCATGTTCGTCGATCCCAGCGGCGTCTACTTCCACCGCGAGTCGACCCACATCCTGGCTGGCTGGGCCGACCCCGACGAGCCTGACGAGTTCCGCTTCAAGTACGACGGCGAGCACTGGTTCGAGGAGAAGATCTGGCCGGCGCTGGCCGCGCGCATGTCGCGCTGCGCGTCGATGAAGCACCGCTCGGGCTGGAGTGGCCTCTACGAGTACACACCCGATCTGTGCGGCGTGATCGGCTTCGCGCCCGGTCACGATCGCGTGATCGAGGCGTTCGGCTTCACCGGCCGCGGCGCCATGCAGTCGTGGGCCGCCGGCCGCGCCGCCGCCGAGCTGGTGACCGCACGTCGCTTCGAGACCCTCGACTGCACGCCGTTGCGGCCGACCCGCTTCGCCGAAGGCAAACTGGTACCGGAAACCCTCTCGATCTGAGCCTTACCCTTACCCTTCTACGATCGGGCCTCAACACCCGGCGTAGACGTACCCACCCGTACCCGGCGTCACCAGGTTCCGGTCGCGCAGCACCGTCGACAACCCCGGGAACGCCGCGCAGCCGGCATCGAAGTCGACCTGGCGGTACTCGATCACGATCACGTGATCGCCGTAGGCGGCGGTGTAGTCCCCGCACTCGCTGAAGCGGTTGCACTCCTCGGCCACGACGAAGTCGGTGGCCATCTCGGCCTTGCGGCCGACCAGCTCCGACGAGTTCTTCTGGGCCACGGCCAGACCGCGGACGTGGGCGGCGTCGGCGAACAGCCGCATCGCCGCCACCGCGTTGGCCTCGGTGAGGCGACCGCCCGAGCGGGTGAACGAGTCGAGGTTGTCGATCTCGAGCGCGGCGTAGCCGGCGGTGTCGCAGCCGGCGATCCAGGTGTCGACGATCGCCGCCACCGCGGTGCGCTTGGCCGGCGTGCTGACATCGATCAGCATCTCGTTCCAGTCGGTGTCGATGATCGGGTTGCCCTGTCCGTCGCGCAGGATGAGGTCGGGGTGCTGGTTCAGCCAGAACGACTCCTCGTCGGGCTGGATCTGGAAGCCGTTCACGTAACAGATGTTGTAGATGCCGGCGGCGATGGGCGCGTTGCGGTCGCGGGAGACCACGGTGACTCCCCCAGGCGGCGCGTAGGCACCGCCGAGCTGGTAGTCGACCGGGCCGTTCACCGGCGGCAGGGTCACGCCCGGGCCGGGGCCGTCGGGATCGCCGCCGCCGTCGCCGTCACCGGCGGGCGCGTCGATCCCGTCGTCGTCACCACCGTCGTCACCTGCACCACCGCCACCGCAGCCCCATCCGGCCGCCATGATCGCGATCGCCAGGAGCGTACGGGCCGTCACCCACCGAGGATATCGCAGATCGCCGTCACGGCGGTTGGCGATCTGCGGCGCCGACCTCTCGAGGACCGAAGACCGAAACCGAGACCGAGACCGAGACCGAAACCGAGACCGAAACCGAAACCGAAACCGAAACCCGGGGCCCGTGAGCCCCGGATGGGCCATCAGGCCAGCTTTGCGATGAGCCCGTGCAGGACCCCGCCGAGCCGATCGGCGAGCCGCAGCGCCGACGCCAGCTCGGCGGCCGGCAAGTAGCCCCAGGCCGCCGTGACGGCGAGCGCCGCCTTGACCTCGCGGGCCTCGCCGGCGGCGATGCGCAGGACGCGCACGCGGTCGCGGCCCGAGCGGCCGCCAGCCTCGGCGATGTTGAGCGCCACGCTCGTGGCGGCGCGCTCGAGCTGGTCAGCGAGGGC
>SXJR01000180.1 GCA_005779305.1 Myxococcales bacterium | reverse complement strand
TCGGCGTCATCTCCGGCGCCGTCATGTAGTGGTTGCCGGGATTGTCGGGCGTCGGATGGGGCGGCTCGGTGGACCAGACCTTGGTTTGCACCACTGGTTTGCCGCCGACCTCGGCGACCAAGGTCGCTTCATACACAACGCTGCCGTCAGCCGTGCGACCGACCTCGCGCGGCTGCTCGATCACCCACTCGAGGCGTGGCGAGTTGTCGCCAGCCTTCGGCTTCATCACCTTGCCGTCGTGCACCACGAACGGTGTGATCACGCGGTGCCCGTCGACGCCAAGGCGAGCCATCACCGCAACGTCAGGCGGGCTCGGTAGCACAAGCTCGCGTGCGATCAACGGGTCCTTCGTAGGCTCGAGGATGCGCGTCAGCGGCACCGAATCGCTGCCGGTGTTCTTGAGCAGGTCGTTGCCGGGGACAGAGGGATGGGTATGAGCCTTCGGCTTGACGCCCGGCAGGTGCGCCCAGTCAACGGCGGCGCGTTCGCCGAGTACCACCACCACCTTGCCGCCCGCGATCTCGCCAAGGCCGAACTCGGTGCCTGGTGCCAGCTTGGTGCCCGGCGGCACTTCGACCCCGACCGCTGCGAGCGCGTCCAGGCGGCCCTCGTTGAGAGCCCGCAAGACGCCGAGGCCGTCGCTCGCGCTGATCGGCGTGCCGACCACCCGGTTGCTCATCGAGGTCAACTCGGCCGCAGTCTTGATACGCGGCGCGAGCTCCGCGGAAACGCGAATGCGCTCGCCGCCACGGTGAACGTCGAAGTGCGCAGTGTTTGCATCAGGGTCGTAGTGAATTGGTGTGACCGTGTCGCCGGCGTTGCGGTTCGCCCAGGCGTGGTGGACGTTGTGCAGGTCGCCGGCGTCGGCTCGGAAGTCGTTCTCGTTGCCGGAGGAGCGCAAGCGCTTCTCGCCTGCGGCTTCGGTGGCGAGACGTGACGCCGGCGCAGAAGGTGGGGTGGGCGCGTCACCGGCGGGCTTCGGTGCCGGGCGATCGAGCGGGGGGGCCGGACGACCGCCGTCAGGCTGGGGCGTCGGGCGACCGGGCGCCGGTGCGCCACCGGGCGGCGGCGGGCCGCCATGGGGTGGCGGCCCGGGAGGGGCCGGGGGCGCATCGCCATCACCGGAGGCAGGCGAAGCGCCGACTCCACCGGCAGTGGTGGCGCCGGTGCGCGTGCCAAGATGCTCGAGTATCGCGGTTCGCGCGTGCGTCGACGTGTTGTGAATGACCGAGCCCGCCACCATCTGGAAGAAGTTGCCCTGAACTTGAGCCCAGAACTGGCGGCTGATCTCGCCGTCGAGTGCGGCGGCCTTGCGGCGGATGCGGTCCTCAGCGATCGCAAGCCCCGGGTCGCTCGGCAGGCCGGTCTTCTGCAACTCGAGGAACTGCTGGTACTCCTGCGCGAGTGCCGCGACCTGGGTCGCCTGGAGCTGTTTCGCCATGTCGACGGCACTCGCTCGCATCAGGGCGACCTGACCGCCCCAGTTGGCGGTCTCGACCATGAACCAGCCTGTGGTGAAGGGCTTGGCGCGCGCGACCAGCGGCAGCAGGTTGAGCGCGATCTCGCCCGTCGACATGGCGAACGTGCCGACCGTGAGCGTGCCGCGATCGGCTTCGATCTTGATGTGATCGATCGACGGGATTGAGTTGTACGCGACCAGCGCCGGCGCGACGATCAGCGCGCTGCCCGGCACCAGCGTCATCAGCGCGATCGCCCCGAGGTTCACGACGATCGACGCGACTGGGTCCCACACCACCTCCTTGACCTTCTTCCACGTCGTCTCGGTGCTGCGCTGGAAGCCGATGACCTTACCGTTGCCGGGACCACTCGCCGCGTCGGGGCCGGCGACGCCTTCTGGCCTGGTCAGCGCGCCATCCTTGATCTGCTCGGCCTCGATCGAAACCAGGCCCTTGGGGTAGGCGACCGCCAGGTCGTCGAACGCCTGCTTGATCGCCTCCTCGAACGAACCGCCCTTGCCCTCGAAAACAAAGTCGCTCTGCTCGAAGCGCCGCGAAAGGTCGCGGATGCGCACGACAGTCTTGTCGTTGCGCACACGCATCGTGGTCGAAGGACCATCGCCGGGATAGGTGTCGTAGTGCCGCTCGACGTGCACCGTGCCGTGCAGATCGAGTGGCCCGCTGGCGAGACCCTCAGTTCGCGACAGGTAGGTGCCGCGTATCTGGAACGCCTGCCATCCTTTGGCGTGGTCATCGGCGAGCAGCTTCTCGGCCTGCTTCTGCCGCGCCAGCTCTCGATCGAGCGCGGCGACCGCCTCCTCGCTCGCTGGGCTACCGCGCAGGTAGTCGGCGACGCTCTGCAGACGTTCGCGCTGGCCGGCGCGATCGGTGGCCATCGGATCGTCTTCGTTGCCGCCGCTGCCTGCCAGAGGGCTCGCCTTGAAACCAGGCCGGGCGTCGCCGGTCCACGAGTCCTTCTGGCGATCGGTGTCGGGCGCACCGAGGCCTGAAAACGCTTCGGACTTCAACTTGTTCATCGCCGCCGCGCTCGACATCACCACGACGTCACGGGTGAAGCTTGCGGGCTCGAAGTACTCGTCGAAGTGTGCGTCGCAGGTGACGCGGAACGTGCCAGCCGCCTCGCCCTGTGCGAGGCGGAAGCGGTGGGTTGCCTCGGCAACTGTCGTCGACTGCGACTCCACCGAAGCGACGGTGCCGTCGATGCGCTCGAACCGCCACGAGCAGTTCATGAGCGCGACGTTGCCGAACTTGCTCGGGGTGACCATCGGCGGCGACTCGTAGATCTCGTGGTCAGGGTAGTGGTGGGGCCAGTCGACCAGAACCTCGAGACGGAGCGCCTCGCCCGACTCGACGATGTCGCCGTAGTGGGTAAGTTGACCGGGGATCGGACGCTTGTAGAAGTTCTCGAGCTTGAGCTTGGGGGTCTTGGGTTCCTCGGCGCCCTTCTTCTTTCTCTTCTCCCCGATCCATTCGTCGTACGCGGCCATGCCGAAGAGAGTTCGGCACACCGTGCGATCGAGCGTCAGCGTCAAGACCCCGTTGCCGGCCGTGCCGGCGGGCGGAACCCAGCCGCTGGTCAGGAACGACTGGCCCTGCGCATCGATGCCCAGGCTGGTGAAGTTGGCGGCGGCGCGGAACGCCCGCGTCATCTCGCTGGTGGTCGCCTGGTGCGGACTACCCGGAGGGATGTCCTCGTCGTCGAGCGCGAGGGTGACCATGAGGCCGCCATCGCGATTGCGGTCAACCACCGCCTGACGCCCCTGCGGCAGGCCGGTGGCGAACGCCGCCTCGGCGCCAACCACGAAGTGGTTGAGCGCGCCTTGAAATTCGAAGGTGAGCTGCTTGGCGGCGAACTCGATCTTGTCAGCCGCGACCCAGCCCATGGCGCCGAGCACTTCTCGCGCGCGAGACGGCGCGACGTGTGCCGTTCGCTTGGTGCGCTTGTCGGTATGCTTCTGGTGATCGCTGGCCTTGGTGATCCAGTCGCGCGCCGCCCAGAATCCCGGCTTGCCGGCACGATCCTCGATGATGTACGGCTTGCCGGACTTCGCGAACACCGGCCATTCCGCGCCGTCCGGCGTCACCATTTTCGGCTGATCGCCGCCGCCCTTGTCGTCGTCGGTGCCGCCGCCGGCCGGTTTCTTGTGCTGGACTGTCGCGCCGCCGCCGCCGCCCGCCGGCGTGCCGAGCAGATCTTCAGCCGACTCGCCGCGCACCACGCGATCAGCCACAGCATCAGCGTGGCGCTCGTACTCGTCGCCCTCGGCTCCGACCCCGCCGCGTAGCTGCACTCCGCCCCGCTGCTGTATCGTGTGCGCTGCTTCGTGCGCCGCGGTGTGCAGATCTGGTGTTGCTGAGAAGGCGACGTGGTCCCCGGTTGCGTAGGCAGAGGCGCCCATCGCCGCGCTCGCCTCGGCGGCCGCGCCTCCGATATGGGCCTGGATCCCCGAGACATCGTGGTGCCCGAAGGAAGCTTGGATCTGATCGACGTGCGGAAGCGCCGCAGCGGGTTCGGCGAGTCCGCGCGCGGCGGCCGCGTGTACGCCGGCATCATCGATCAGATGCATCGCGAACGGGTCTTCGTGCGGCTCGGCGGCGGCGTTGGAGACCCCATGGGTGGGTGGAGCGCCGGCTGAACGCGATGGGAGGTCGCGCGTCGTCCGCGGTAGCGATCGTCGCAACACCGGACCAGCACCCGCAGCGCCGCCCACGCGTGTGACGCACGCGCCACCATCGTGCGTGCTGGTGCGGCCACCCTGATCGGAGTCGTTGATATCGTTGCGTTGTCGCGTCACTGCGGTCTGTATCGCGGGGAATGGGTGCTGGTTGCGAAGAAAGTGAAGGAGGCGCTCGCGAGGCGGAGAGTATGGACCGAGTCCGCCATAGTACGGACTTGCCCCAACAATCCTCCTCGATCTCTGTAGGGGTTGCCGCTCACCCTCTGAGGGTGGTTCGGCTCGTCGAAGCCCGCGTAATCGCCCGCAGCGGTCAGAAGCGCTTGTCGAGGTGGCCGCGCATGCGGCGGGCCGCGCCCGTCGGTGCCGAAAGAGGATCGGGGCCGCCCTCCCAACCGGCGCGGTACGCGTCCGAAAAAGCGACGACGCCCAAACCAGGGCGTCGTCGTCGGGTCAGATAGCGCGTCCGTCAGGGCGTCGTGAAGCCGACGATTGCGTGACCCGAGATCGCCGTGACCGGATCGCTGCCCATCAGGGTCGGCCTGATGAACGATGCCTGGATGCGGGTCGCGCCGGACATCATGATGCGCGCCATGTAGGGCGCAGGAACGGTGATGGTCTGGCCGGCGACGTTGCCCTGGAGCGCGGCACAGCGAATCTGCACGCGCTTGGTGACCGGCGGCGGCATGACGAAGAAGGCCTGTGCACTGGCTGGAACTGGTCCGTCAGTCGTCACGATGTTGAGGATCGCGCCGCTGGCACTGCCGATCGGGCAGCCCGCTGCGTCGCAGGCGATGCTGAACGCGAGCCCGTCGCGTGGAACCGCGTTGAGCTTCGCGGCCTGTGCCGTGGCCAGCGTGAAGTCGTCGCCGACGGTGCCCGCGCCGGTGGTCATGGTGAAGTCCAGGAAGTGCCCGCCACCGCCCATCGTGTGAACGAAGCTCGTGGTGTTGTCGTCGCGCAGGAAGCCGGGATCGCCGGCGGCTGGCGTCGGACCGACTCCGGCCAGGTTCACGCGGGTCGCGGTGCCGGGCAGTGCCTCCGTGGCAACCGCGATGTTCGCGTAGGTGAGCACGTTGGCGCCCGCGGACGAGAGGATGGGAAACGTCCCATTGTTGCCCGCCATCGCAGCGCCGGCGATGTTGATGTACTTGCCGTTCGTGTTCATGGCGTTGTAGCCGCCGTTGGTCACGGTGATGGTGCCCGTGCCCGTGCCGGCACCGCCGTTCGCGACGATGCTGCCGCCCATTCCTGCCGTGTTCATGTGCGGGCACGAGTAGCCGACGCCAGGGCGGAAACCGCAGGCCGGGATGCTGTACTGCGCGGCGCCGCCCATCTGCATGAACGTCACCGGTCCCTCATCGTTGCCGATGCTGGCTGCAGCGGCCTGCGTCGGGTTGTACTCCCACACCTTGCAGCCGAACGGCAGCCCCGGTTGCTCCTCCATCAGGGGCGCCGGCACATCCGCGCTCGACGTGAACACCACGCTCGTCTGCACCCCCTGCCCGAACAGTGCGCCCTGGTTGCCAGGAGCCAGCACCTGCGCCTCGAGCAAGGAGATGGTTCCCGAGTACGTTGGCGGTGGCGCATCGATCCCGGCGTCGACGTCGGGTGCATCGTCTTCGGGGGCATCGATTGGAGTGCCGCCGCCGTCGTCGCCGCAGGCGGTCGCGGTGATGGTGGTGGCAGTGACCAGCGCGAACATGGCGAATCGCTTCATCTGTGTCCTCCACAGGTGGGGTCGGCGCCCGCGCCGCTTGTGCGACGCAGGTTCCCGGGGCCCCGCCACAATACGCGCTTCCGGCCCGGTGTGAAGTTACGACCTCATGACAGCTGGGTGGGTCCGTGTACGAGGGTGCTATGCTCGGTGGGTGAAGCGCGCCTGCCGAATGGCGATGTCCATGGGTTCCGACCGGAACATCGGGCATCCGTGCGCGCACACGTGACTTGAACGTGCCGGCGGCTGCCCTCGTGGCAGCGGCACGGCGTCGTCCGAGGGCGGCCTCCAGCAAGGAGGATCGCCATGACCACGTCTTTCATCACCACCGCCATTCCCTTCGTCAACGCCCGCCCGCACCTCGGCTTCGCCTACGAGCTCGTCCTGAGTGACGTGCTCGCCCGCCATCGCCGCCACCGCGGGCGTGACGTTCGCTTCGTCACTGGCACCGACGACAACAGTCTCAAGAACGTCGACGCCGCGGCCCGCGAAGGGATCTCGCCGCGCGCGCTCGTCGACCGCAACGCGGCGGCGTTCCGCGCGCTGGGGCCGCTCCTGAACCTCAGCCCCGACGACTTCGTCGGGACCTCGACCGACCCTCGCCACCCGATCGCGGTCGACTGGCTGTGGCGCGCGTGCGCCGCCAGCGGCGACTTCTACCGGCGAACCTGGTTTGGCTGGTACTGCGCCGGCTGCGAGGGGTTCGTCGACGACGAGGTCACGGTCTGCGCCGAGCACGGCGTCGCGCCCGAGCCGGTGGAGGAGGAGAACTGGTTCTTCCGGCTCTCGCGCTGGCGAGCCCCGGTCCGCGACGCGATCGCGACCGGGCGGCTGCAGATCCTCCCCGACGCGGCGCGGGCGGAGACGCTCGCGTTCCTCGATCGCGAGGTGAGGGACCTGAGCGTGTCGAGGATCGCCAGTCGCTCCGCCGGCTGGGGCATCCCGGTGCCGGACGACCCGGGGCAGACCATCTATGTGTGGTTCGACGCGCTCACCAACTACCTGACCACGCTGGGCCTCGGGGCCCCCGGCAGCGCTGCGCTCGTCGATCGCTTCTGGCGGGCGCCGGGCGAACGCGTGCACGTCATCGGCCAGGGCATCACGCGCTTCCACGACGTGAACTGGCAGGCGTTCCTGCTCTCGGCCGGGCTGCCGCTCCCCGACCGCATCCTGGTCCACGGCTACCTGACCGTCGACGGCGAGAAGATCAGCAAGTCGAAGGGGACCGACGAGGCCTACCAGCGCCGCGTCGAGGTGCCGCCGGTGGTCGAGCGGGTCGGCGTCGACGCGCTGCGCTGGTACTTCGTGCGCCGCTGCCGGACCCGCAACGACGCCGACATCAGCATCGACGCGATCGCCGCCACCCACGACGAAGACCTCGCCGACGGGCTGGGCAACCTGGTCCAGCGATCTACGACGCTCGGCGCCCGGCTGTCGGCCAGGGTCACGAGGCCGGCGATCGAGTCCGGGCCGGCGGCACGGCTGCGCGCTCTCGGGGAGGCGCTTCCGGCCCGGATCGATCGCGCGGTGGACCAGTTCCTGCTCGACGATGCGGCCGCCGCCATCGTCGAGTTGATCGACGCCGCCAATCGCTACCTCGAGGAGACCGCGCCCTGGCGCCTGGCCAGGACCGATCACGGCGCCGCGGCCGCCGCCCTGTTCGCGCCGCTCGAGGCCGCCCGCGTCGCGGTCCACGAGATCGCGCCGTTCGTGCCCGGGGTGGCCGCGACCATCGCCGCGCGGCTCGGAGAACCTGGAGCGGTGCTCGGGGCCGCCCCTCCGCCGCTGCCGCGGTTGCGCAACGGCCGCGGTTGAGCGATACGAGAACGTCCATGTCGTCTCCGCGCGTCTCGGTAGTGGTGCGGTCCTACAACCGCCTGCCGGCGTTGTGCGAGCTGATCGACGTCCTGCTCGGCCAGGAGCACGAGAGCTTCGAGGTCATCGTGGTCGAGCAGTCGACCGACCTCCCGGCCGAGGCCACGGCCCGGCTGGCGACGCTCGAGCAGGACGCGCGGCTGCGGGTCATCCGCTCGGGGCCGCTGGGCGGGTCGAAGGCGCGCAACGCCGGGATGATGGCGGCGCGGGGCGAGGTGCTGGTGTTCATCGACGACGATGACGTGCCGGTGGGGCGGGATTTTCTCTCGAAGATCGAGGGCCGGTTCAAGCGCGACCCGAGGTGCATGGGGCTCACGTGCCGGCACTACTGGGGCGACGACGAGACGATCAGCGGCACCTACCGGTGGCTGGCGCGGTCGCGGTGCATGCGGTTCTCGCGGCTGCTCAAGCTGCCGACCACGTACCCGCGCTACGACGCGCCGGTCGATCGGGTCGACTACGTGCACGGCACCGGCGGCGCCTACCGGAAGAGCGTGTTCGAGCGCTTCGGCGGCTGGGACGAGGACACGCCCATGGAGGACGAGACCTCGCTCGGCATCCGCGTGAGCCAGGGCCTCCCCGACGGCGAGTACCTGTGCTTCGACCCGACGGCGCGCCTGCGCCGGCGCATGGATCTGGGCGGCGGCCTGGCCAAGCGCAAGGCCGGCTCGGCCGGCTACTACCGGCGCATCATGACCTTCGTGCACCACATCCTCGGGCGCTACTACCCGACCCGGGTGCGCGCGCTCTACCCGCTCTACGTGCTCGCCGGCTGGTGGTGGACGTGCGCCTGGATCGTCGTCGACTCGCACGCCCACGGCACCTGGTGGCGCAAGCTGCTCGGCACCGCCGGCTTCACGCTCGCCCTGCCCTACCACGCCACCCGCCAGCTCCTGAAGGAGTCGTTCGGCGTGCGGCCGGGCTCGGGCGAGGCCCTGGCTCGCGCCCGGCTGGTGGCGTAGCCCGTGCAACGCGTTTCTCGTTGGACGACCCACGAGTCGGCCGACGCAGCCGAGATGCGCTACTGGCTCAGCCGGCCCATCGAGGAACGCGTCTCCGCCG
Source organism: Myxococcales bacterium (assembly GCA_005779305.1). Lineage (GTDB taxonomy): Bacteria > Myxococcota_A > Polyangia > Haliangiales > Haliangiaceae > UBA2376. The sequence goes on along the minus strand of SXJR01000180.1, from coordinate 8,080 downwards.
TCGAGACCATCCGCGAAGCCACCCAGGGAATCTACGGTGAGGCAACGGCCCGGATGGTGTTCGTTCATCGCTTCATCGCGGTCCGGCGAAAGCCAACCACGCCGAAACGCCCTCCAGCAAAGCCCAGGGCTCGCCGGCCACGCGGCAGGTAGCCAGCGTGGCGGGTGGCCCGGTCGTCGGGTCGCGGTTGCCGGACCCCGCCGGGCCGTGGTACGAGCCGTGCCGATGCGGCCCATCTTCGAGGAGCAGCCATGAAGGTCCTGGTCGCGGGTGGCCGCGGGTTCATCGGGCGCGAGGTGGTGGCCCGGCTCAACGCCGCCGGCCACGAGGCGGTGGCGAGCGGACGCGGTGACACCGCGACGCTGGCGCCGCAGGGCTTCGACGCGCTGGTGTGGGCCGCGGGCGGACGGCCGCTGTCGGCGGAGCAGTGCGTCGCCGATCACGCCCACGACGCGGTGAAGACGATGAAGCTCATGCCCGGGCTCAAGCGGATCGTCTACATGTCGTCGGCCGAGGTCTATGGCCTGCAGGACGTGCCGTTCCGCGAGGACGCGCCGCTCCTGGGCGCGTCGCCGCTGGGACAGGCCAAGGTCGCCGGCGAGCACGCCGTGCCGGCGGCGGCGGGCGAGGCGCGCACCATCATCCTGCGCCCGGTCTGGGTCTATGGCCCGGGGCTGGCGCCGTCGACGTTCCTGCCCACGCTGATCAACTCGCTGTTCGAGCGCCGGCGCTACGCGATGACGCCGGGGCAGCAGACGCGCGACCTGGTCTATGTCGACGACGTGGCGCGGGCCGTGGTCCGCGCGCTCGAGGACGATGCGCCGGCGGGCGCGTACAACATCGGCACCGGCGTCGAGACCCGCGTGCTCGACATGGCGCTGGCCATCGCCGAGCGGGTGCGCTCGAGCGCGATCGCGCTGCTCGATGTCGGCCAGCGGCCGTACCGCGAGGGCGAGGCCTTCCGCGTCTCGATCGACGTGAGCAAGGCCCGCGAGCAGCTCGGCTTCACCGCCGAGATCTCGCTCGAGGACGGGCTCACGCGCATGGTCGACACGCTGTGCGGCTACGACAGCGCCGACGACGACGTGGTCGTGCCGTCGGCCCCGATCGAGCGCGTCCAGGCCAGCTGATCCGCCAGGAAGCTGACAGTCGCCGGATTTTCGACATGCAGCGTCAGCGACCGGTCGTCGGCTTCATCCGTCACAACTTCCTGCCGCCGTCGGAGACCTTCATCTACACGAGCATGAAGGCGCTCGGCGACGCCGGCTTCGACGTCAGCGCGTTCGCGTTGCGCCGCAAGAGCGAGGCCAAGTTCCCGACCGAGCAGGTCACCTCGCTCGACGGCGTGCGATGGGGCACGTTCAACGCGGCGCTGTATCGCGCCACGACGTGGTCGCCGCGGTTCTTCGAGTGGGCACGTGGCGTGCAACTCCTGCATGCGCACATGGGCTACACCGGCGCGCACGCGCTCTACGCCGCGCGCAAGCTCGGCCGGCCGCTGGTGACCAGCTTCTACGGCCAGGACGTCACGCTGCACGCGTCGTGGAAGCGGCTCGATCCGACGTACTGGCACTACGCGATCCTGCGCCGGCGACTGTTCCGCCGCGGCGATCGCTTCTGCGTGCTGTCGGGGCACATGCGCGATGCGCTGGTGGCTCAGGGCTGCGATCCGCAGAAGCTCCGCATCGTGCGGCTCGGCGTCGATCTCTCGCGCTTCGGCGGCGAACGCCCGGCCCGGGCCAAGGGCGCGCCGGCGACCGTGCTCATGGTCGGCCGCGAGGTCGAGAAGAAGGGCTTCGACGACGGCCTGCGGGCCTGCGCCGCTGCCCGCGATCGCGGCGCCGACCTGCGCGTGGTCGTGCTCGGCACCGGCGACGCCGGCCTGCCCGCGCTCAAGCGCCTGGCCCAGGAGCTGGCGCTCGAGGTGTCGTGGCCCGATCCGTCGACGCGGGTGGCCGCGGCCATGGCCGAGGCCGACATCCTGCTCGTGCCCAGCCGCACCGCCGCCAACGGCGATCAGGAGGGCACACCGACGGTGATCTGCGAGGGCTCGGCCGCCGGCCTGCCCATCGTGTCGACCCACCACGCCGGCATCCCCGAGCAGGTCGACGACGAGACCTCGGGCCTGCTCGCCGCCGAGCGCGACGTCGAGACCCTGGCCGCGCACCTGGTGCGGCTCGCCGCCGATCCGGGCCAGCGGTCCACCATGGGCGCCGCCGGCCGCGCCAAGATGCAGGCCGAGTACTCGGTCGCGGCCCACGTCCGCGACCTTTCCGCGGTGTACCGGGAGCTGTTATGAAGCCGTGCAGCGAGGACCAAGACCTCTCATGAGCACCCCAGTCGTCATCCTGTGCGGCGGACAGGGCACGCGCTTCCGCGAGCAGACCGAGAACCGGCCCAAGCCGATGATCGACGTCGCCGGCCGCCCCATCCTCTGGCACATCATGTCCTTCTACGCCGGCCACGGCTTCAAGGACTTCGTGCTCTGCCTCGGCTCCAAGGCCGAGGTCATCAAGCGCTACTTCCTCGACTTCGCGGCCATGGAGTCGGACTTCACCGTCGACCTGTCGGCGCCCAACAAGGTGCAGTACCACGGCGCGTCGATGCGCGACTGGAAGGTCACCTGCGTCGACACCGGGCTCAACGCCATGACCGGCGCGCGCCTCAAGCGGGTCGAGCGTTTCCTCGAGGGCGACCAGTTCCTGCTGACCTACGGCGACGGCCTCGCCGACGTCGACGTGCCGGCGACGGTGGCGTTCCACCAGCAGCACGGCAAGGCGGCGACGGTCACCGGCGTGCGGCCGCCCAGCCGCTTCGGCGAGCTCCTGCTCGACGGCGCGCGGGTGGAGAAGTTCAGCGAGAAGCCGCAGGTCGAGGGCGGCTACATCAACGGCGGGTTCTTCGTCTTCTCGCGCGACTTCCTGCGCTACGTGAAGGACGACGAGACCCAGATGCTCGAACGCGAGCCCCTCGAGCGCTGCGCCGCCGACGGCGAGCTGATGATGTATCAGCACCACGGCTTCTGGCAGTGCATGGACACGTTCCGCGACCTGACCCGGCTCGAGGAGCACTGGAACGACGGCAACCCGCCGTGGAGGACCTGGTAGATGGGTTTCTGGACCGACCGCCCCGTCTTCGTCACCGGTGCCACCGGCCTGCTCGGCTCGCACCTCACCCGCGAGCTCGTCGAGCGTGGCGCCGACGTCGTGTGCCTGGTGCGCGACGCGGTGGCCCGCAGCCACTTCCACAAGCTGGGCCTCGACCACAAGGTCGCGATCGTGCGCGGCCAGCTCGAGGACTACCCGCTGCTCGAGCGCGTCATCAACGAGTACGAGTGCGAGGCGGTGTTCCACCTCGGCGCCCAGACCATCGTCGGCACCGCCAACCGCAACCCGCTGGCCACGTTCGAGGCCAACGTGCGCGGCACCTACAACCTGATGGAGGCGTGCCGGCGCAACGCGAAGCGGGTCAAGCGCATCGTGGTGGCGTCGTCGGACAAGGCCTACGGCGCGCAGCCGGTCTTGCCCTACGACGAGAGCTCGCCGCTCGAGGGCCGCTTCCCCTACGACTGCTCGAAGAGCTGCACCGATCTCATCACCCAGAGCTACTTCCACGCCTTCCAGGTGCCGGCGTGCGTGACCAGGTGCGGGAACCTGTACGGCGCCGGCGACCTCAACTGGAACCGGCTGGTGCCGGGGACGATCCGGTCGGCGCTGCGTGGCGAGCGGCCGCTCATCCGCAGCGACGGCACCTTCGTGCGCGACTACTTCTACGTCGAGGACGCGGTGGCGGCCTACCTCGAGCTGGCCGAGAACATGGACCGCCCGGAGGTCGTCGGCCAGCCGTTCAACTTCAGCGACGACAAACCGCTGAGCGTGGTGCAGATGGTCGACCGCATCCTCGAGGCCTGCGGGCGCAAGGATCTGGTCCCCATCATCCAGGGCGAGGCGTCCAACGAGATCCCCGAGCAGTTCCTGTCGAGCGCCAAGGCCAACAGGCTGCTGGGCGGATGGAAGCCGCGCTTCGGCATGGCCGAGGCCTTGCCGCGCGCGATCGCCTGGTACCAGGAGCTCCTGGCCGCGTGAAGGTGCTGGTCGCCGGCGGGCGCGGCTTCATCGGCACGGCGACGGTACGCGCGCTGTCGGCGGCCGGCCACGACCCCGGCATCCTCGAGGCCGGGGACGGTGTCAACTTTGTCAACTTTGGCGGCTGGGACGCGCTGGTGTGGGCGGCGGGCGGACGGCGGGCGACGCTCGACGAGAACCGCGCCGAGCACGTCGACGCGCCCGGCGCCGTGCTGGCGGCGATGGCGGCGACGCGCGTGCCGTCGCGCCTGGTGTACCTGAGCTCGGGCGAGGCCTACGGCGCGCAGGAGGTGCCGTTCGCCGAGGACGCGCCGCTGCTGGGTACGTCGCCGTACGCACTGGCCAAGATCGAGGGCGAGCGCACACTGGCCGCGACCTGCGCGGCGCGCGGCGTCGAGCTCACCGTGCTGCGCCCGTCGGTGGTGTTCGGGCCGGCCCAGCGCGGGCCGATGTTTCTGCCCTCACTGCTGTCCGCGCTCGACGCCGGCGAGCGCTTCGCCATGACCGCCGGCGAGCAGACCCGCGACATGATCCACGTCGACGACGTGGCGGCGGCGATCGTCGCCGCGCTCGGGGGGCCGCCGGGCACGTACAACGTCTCGACCGGCGTCGAGCTCACGCTGCGCGATCTGGCGATCGCGATCGCGACGCGCCGGAACGCGGTGCATCTGCTCGACATCGGGGCGCTGCCCTATCGCGGAAACGAGCAGATGCGTTACGTGCTCGACCCGTCCCGGGCGATGGCCTCGCTCGGCTGGCGCCCGTCCCGTCGCAGCGCGGCCGAATTCACCGGTGATTCCTGGTAGCTGCGGCCATGGGCCTGTCCCTCAGTTGATCCTGCCGACGATCGCGCTGTTCGAGCTGGCCATCGCCTCCAGCATGTTGTCGATCAGCTCGAGCGTCCCGGCACGCGCTGCCATCGCGGACTGGATGTTGATCATCGCCAGCTCGGTCCCCGACTCTTGCTCGGCGATCAGGTCGACCAGATCGACGAGGTCGACCGCGACGAGAAACGCGAGCTGGTCGACCTCCGCGTCGCTGAGCGCGTCGAACCCCTGCTGGGCCAGGGCGTCGCGGAGCGCGTCGGGCAGCGCGATCGTCAGCTCCGGCGGAGTCATCATCGCGAAGGCGGCCTGTTCGAGCAGTACCGTCTGGGGCAGGCCATCGATGGCGGTGCGCACCTCGGCGGAGAGGTTGCCGGAGATCGCGTCGTAGGTGTCGCGCGCTGCAGCCGGGAGCCGCAGCCGCCCGACCGACGGGCCGCGCACCATCTTGTACGTGACGTTGCCGAAGAAGGTGTTCTCCGACCACTGGATGATGCCGACGCCCTTCGCGAACGAGATGTCGGTGACTCCAACGTCCGGGCAAGGCGCCGTGACCCTGAGCCTGATCACGTCGGCAAACCAACCCGCCGGTACGGCGAGGGTGGTGGTGCTGGGATCGATCTGAGCCATCGCGGGGGTGCAGCCGACGTCGATCGACGTGGGGCCAGTAGCCATGGACGAGAGGTTCACCAGCGGGCGGAAGCCGAGCCCGACCCACAGATAGATCGTGTGGTTCTTGGCGTTCGTCCACACCCACTGGTCCTTCAGGTTCAGGAACTGGCTGAAGTGGGTCCAGCCTCCCGATCCCGGCACGATCTTCGACTCGACGACGTCGCCGCGATCGGAGACGTACGTCCAGCTCTCACCGTCGGAGGTCGGGAGATACGGGTTCGCCGACGCGGTGGCGGTGCGGAGCAGGAGCCCGAGGCCGAGCCCGAGCGCGAGAAGGACGGAGGGGACCGAAGCGCGAAGCGCTGCTCTTGAATCGGACATGGATGGATAGAGCCCAGACGGCACCAACGTGAGCGCGTGCGCCGGCGCACCGTCGCGGCGGCCTAAATGTCGCCCGATTTCAGCAGCTTGCAGCCCACGAACCTGTCCCACCAAAGTTCGAAGTGATGTAGGGTTGGGGAATGAGGAGAAGTCAGCCCTTCGTCCTGGCCGTCATCGCGGCGTTCGCCATGCTCGCCTGCGGGCCGTCATCCGGAGGCGATGACGACGATGACGACGGCGGCGGCGGTGGTGATGGTGGCATCGACGTGTGCAGTGGCGACCAGTGCGGCACGCTCGAGGGAACGGTGTGGGCACCGGGCATGGCCCCCGGCATGGTGCCTGCCGGTCAGGAGATCCCGATCTTCGGCGCCCTGGTGTACCTGTCGTTGACCCGGCCGGCGCCCATCCCGCAGGAGGTCTACTGCGAGCGCTGCGTCAACTCGCCCGGCGGCGTCACCACCGACCACGACGGCAACTTCAGTCTCGGCTCGCTGCGCCCGGGCACGTACTGGCTGGTGATCCAGAAGGGCCAGTTCCGCCTCGAGCAGCAGGTCACCGTCGCGGTCGGGACGACGAGCTTGCCCGACGCTGACACGGTGCTGCCGTCGCAGCTCGACGTCGCCAACGGCAAGACCATCCCGCGCATCGCGATGGTGGTCGGCAGCTACGATTCGCTCGAGGACATTCTCGGCAAGATGGGGCTCGGCTCGGTCGACGGCACCGGCAGCATGGCGAGCACGATGGGCGAGATCGACGTCTACACCAACGGCGGCACCGTGCCCGCCGACTCGACCGCGATGGGCACGCTCGCCCAGCTCGTCGCCGACCTCAACCGCCTGCGCTCGTACCACATCATCTTCGTCCCCTGCGCCTCCAGCGGCAACGTGGCGGCCCTGCAGGTCCAGCAGAACCTGCGCAACCTCCGCCAGTACGTCGAGATGGGCGGCAAGCTCTATGTCACCGACTGGTCGGGCGAGTGGATGGACAACGTCTTCCCGGCCCAGATCACTCTCGGTGACTCGGGTACGGACACGCCCGCGTCGGCGTACAACGCGGCCGCCGACACGTGGAACACGGCGCAGTTCGGCGACGCCGACGGCAGCTTCTACAACTCGCCCGACGGCGAAGCGGCGAACCTCGACCTCCGCACGTGGCTCGACGGGCAGGCCGGTCCACGCGGCGAGTCCGGCGACGACGTCGGCCCGTTCAACCCCATCGACTTCGACGTCTACGACAACTGGAACTGGATCAGGGCGCTCACGCCGCAGGTGGTCGGTCAGACGTCCGAAGGCATGGACATCGTCGACACGCCCGAGGCCTGGGTCATCGGCTCGGGCAGCTCGGGCGGCGGCGCCGGCAAGAAGCCGCTCACCGTCACCTTCAATCCGCCCGGCTGCGGTCGGGTGCTGTTCTCGACGTACCACACGACGCCGACCGCTCACCTCGGCCTCATCCCGCAGGAGCGCGTGCTGCTCTACCTGATCATGGAGATCGGCGTCTGTAACTCGAACCCGCCGATCGGGTGACGTCCCCTACACGATCATGACGGCTTCGCCGGCGTCCTCGGCGGCGCGGAGGGCCGCGCCGGCGTCGCGCATGAGCTTGGCGAACGAGATGTCTGCGCCGGAGGCGGAGCCGGAGACCCCGGCGATGACGGTGGCGCGCCAGTCCTGAGAGCCACCACGGACGGGTGGGTGAGCGGCGACGGAGGTGACGATGCGCTGAGCCACGATGGCGGCGCCGTCGGCATCGGTGTAGGGCAGGAGGACGAGGAATCGATCGGGCGGGAGCTCGACGGGCATGTCGATGTCGCGGATGGCCGAGGCGACGGCGGCGGCGGAGCGGACGCGGAGGTCACGCTTGACGGCAGCGGGGACCTTGGGCGGATCGACCTGACGCAGCAGACAGACCGAGAGCGAGTACGCGAATCGCCTGGCGCGCTTGATTTCGACCTCGAGCACGCGCTGGAAGTACTCGATCTGCTGGAAGCCGGTGACGGTGTCGGCGTGGCCGGCCTTCTGCTCGCGCTCGCGCAGGCGCGATTCGGCGCCGCGCGCGGACAGGAGCTCGGTGCGCTCGGCGGCGAGCCGGGCGGCGGCGAACAGCACCGGGCCGAGGCGCTCGGCGTCGTGGGGGCGCAGCGCGACCAGGTCGGCGCCGGCGGCGTGGGCGCGTTCG
>SXJR01000024.1 GCA_005779305.1 Myxococcales bacterium | reverse complement strand
TGTTGCCCACAGGCCGGAACTGCGAGACCTGGTAGTCGCGGTATTCGGACAGGAACAGGGCCAGGCTCGCATTCAGCCGCCGCTCGAAGCCGACCGCCTTCAGGCCGATCTCGTAGCTGTTCACCGTTTCCTCATCGAAGGGGCTTCTGGAACACCATGCCGACCCGGCGGCGCAGGAGCACCGGATCGACGTCGCTGGCGTAGACGTCGGCGTCGTCGAGCATGACCTGGCCGTGGCTGCGGGCGCCGGTGATCAGCTCGTGCATGCGGTTGAGGCAGCGGATGAAGGTCGACTTGCCGCACCCCGACGGGCCGATGATGGCGGTCACCTGGCGGGCCGGGATGGCGACGTCGATGCCCTTGAGCACCTCGTTGGTGCCGAACCAGGCGCGGAGGCCGCTGACGCTGATCTTCATGGACGGCTCGGTCGGCGTCATGGATGACGCTAGTACATGCGTTTCTGGAAGCGATTGCGCAACAGGATGGCGATCGAATTGAGCAGGAACAGGGTCAGCATCAGGACCACGATGCCGGCCGCCGCGTTGGTCAGGAAGTCCCGCTTGGGGCTCGAGGTCCACTGGAAGATCTGCATGGGCAGGGCCGTGTACTCGGCGTCGAACCCGTCGGGGGCGTAGAGGATGAAGGCGACGGCGCCGACCACCACCAGCGGCGCGGTCTCGCCGATGGCGCGCGAGATGGCGAGGATGGCGCCGGTCAGGATGCCGGGCAGGGCCATGGGCAGGACGACGTGGCGCGTGGTCTGCCAGCGGGTGGCGCCCAGGCCCAGCGCGGCCTCGCGCAGCGAGTCCTTCACCGTGCGCAGCGCCTCGCGTGACGACATGATCACCACCGGCAGGACCAGGATGGACAGCGTGAGCGCGCCGGCGATCACGGTCTCGCCCAGCGCCATCGCCCGCACGAACAGGCCGAGGCCGAGCATGCCGTAGATGATCGAGGGCACGCCGGCCAGGTTGGCGATGGCGATCTCGACCACGGTGGCGAGCTTCGAGCGCTTGCCGTACTCCTCGAGGTAGATCGCGGCGCCGACGCCGATCGGCAGCGACACCGCGGCGGTGAGGCCGATCAGCCACAGGCTGCCCATCAGCGCCGGCCAGATGCCGCCGGTGGTGGCGTCGAGCTGCGACGGCGCCTCGAGGATGAAGGCGAGGTCGATGCGGGCCACGCCCTGGGCGATGACCTGGCCCAGGAGCCAGGCCAGGACGGCCAGGGGCAGGAACACGGCGAGGCGGCACACCCAGACGAAGGCGCGCTCGGACCACACGCCCTCGCGGCGGCCGCTGATGTCGATGCGGGGTGGCGTCGCCATGGTCAGGCCCGGCTCTGGGCGCGCAGCTTGCGCGACATCCGGTAGCTGATGAGGTTCATGGCCAGGGTCATCACGAACAGCATCAGCCCGACCGCGAAGATGGTGCGGTACTCGAGCGTGCCGTTGGGCGTGTCACCCTTGGAGATGTTGACGATGTACGCGGTCATGGTCTCGGCCGGCTCGCGCGGGTCGGCGGAGAACGTGGCCTGGTTGCCGGCGGCGATGGCGACGATCATGGTCTCGCCGATGGCGCGCGACACCGCCAGGGTCATGGCGGCGGCGATGCCCGACCACGCCGAGGGCACGATCACGCGCAGGATCGTCGGCAGCTTGCCGGCGCCCAGCGCCAGCGCGCCCTCGCGCAGGCTGTCGGGCACGGCGTAGATGGCGTCCTCGGCGAGCGACGACACCATCGGGATGATCATGATGCCCATGACCAGGCCCGGCGAAAGCATGTTGCCGCCGGCCAGCCCGGGGATGACCTGCTGCAGCGCCGGCGTCACCACGGTGAGCGCGAAGTAGCCGTAGACGATGGTCGGCACGCCGGCCAGCAGCTCGAGCGCGGGCTTGAGGATGCTGCGGGTGCGCGGCATCGCGTACTCGCTGAGGTAGATGGCGGCGAGCAGGCCGAAGGGCAGGGCCACCGCCATGGCGATGGCCGAGGTGACCAGCGTGCCCATGATCAGCGGCCAGATGCCGAAGTGCTGGTTGTCGCGGAACAGCGGGGTCCACTCGGTGTCGCCGAAGAACTGCGCGAGCGAGACCTCGGCGAAGAACCGCGACGCCTCCAGCACCAGCACCAGCACGATGCCGATGGTGACGACGATCGAGACGAAGCTGCACGCCGCCAGGCCGAGCTCGATCACGCGCTCGCCCACGCCGCTGGCCCGCGGCACCGGCGCCCGGGGGCGCACCGCCGGCAAGACTGCGTCGGGCGCGCTGCCGTCCATGTCAGCTGCCGGCGTGTTCCGCGCTCAGGAGCGACTCGAGGGTGACGCCGACCTTGGAGCCGCCGGTGAACACCGAACCGGTCTTGCGCGCCTTGAACCGCGCCTTGGTCAGGTCGGTGACCTTGGCCGGCAGGCCCACGTACCCGACTCGCGAGGCCAGGGACGAGGCCTGCTCGAGGTAGTAGGTGACCAGCTTGTCGACCTCGGGCTTCTTGGCCGCGCCCACCGAGACATAGATGAAGATCGGGCGCGACAGCGGCTGGTAGGTGCCGTCGACCACCGTCTGGGGGCTGGGCGCGATCGCGCCGGCGCCGTTGTCGGGCTCGCCGTCGTCGATGGGGACGACCTTGAGCTTGTCCTTGTTCTCGGCGTAGTAGGCGTAGCCGAAGAAGGCGAGCGCGTTCTCGTCGCCGGCGACGCCCTGGACCAGGGTGTTGTCGTCCTCGCTCTGGGCGAAGTCGCCGCGGCTGGAGTGCTCCTTGCCGACGACGGCCTGGGTGAAGTAGTCGTAGGTGCCGGAGTCGACGCCGGCGCCCGACAGGCGCAGCGGTCGATCGGGCCAGCCGTCGCGGATCTGCGACCAGTTGGTGATCGAGCCCTGGGCCTCGGGCGCCCACATCTGCTTGAGCTCGTCGACGGTGAGGTGATCGACCCAGGTGTTCTTGGGGTTCACCACCACGGCGAGGCCGTCGTAGGCGACCGGCAGCTCGATCCACTCGACGCCGGCCCTCTTGCACTCGTCGGACTCGGTCGCCTTGATCGGGCGCGACGCGCCGACAATGTCGAGCTCGCCGCGGCAGAACTTCTTGAAGCCGCCGCCGGTGCCCGACGCGCCGACCGACGCATCGCCGCCCTTCTCCTTCTTGTAGCTCTCGGCCACGGCGGCCGAGATCAGGAACACCGTGCTCGAGCCGTCCATCTTCACCGACCCGCCGGCGGCCTTGCGCTTGGAGCAGCCGGCGAGGCCGACGGTCGAGACGAGGGCGGTGGCTGAAACCAGGGAGGTGAGCACAACAGTGGTGCGACGCATCGCTCGCCAACCTAGGCACCTTGTGTGACAGCCAGGTCACGCCGATGCGACACATCGGATCGCGCGGACCGAGCCGGCGCAAGTGGCAGGAATGCTTGGCCCTGGAGAGGGGACGGTGTCAACTTTGTCAACTTTGGCGGCTGCCAAGGCTGTTGGCAGCCACCCGGCGCACGCGCGACCGTCAGCGAGCGCGCGGTCGAAGGACCCACTGCTAGAGTGCCGGCCAATGCCGGTTCGATGGGACCCGACCCAGGTCGATGGCTCGACGATGCGCACGTACACGGCGGTGCCAGCCAGCCTCAAGGCCGCCGGGATCATCGTCGCCCACCACGGCCCCGGCCTCGACGCCTTCATGCAAGACGTCGTGCACCGGCTGTTCCGCGCCGGCTACGCGGTGGCCATGCCCGATCTCTATCACCGGCAGCCCACGGACATCGCCGACACGTACCAGCGCATGGCGCTCCTGACCGACGACGAGATCATCCGCGACATGAACGCCGCCTTCGTGCACCTCAAGGGCCTGACGGAGTGCGCGGTCGGTGCGATCGGCGTCGTCGGCTTCTGCATGGGCGGCCGCACCGCGTACCTGATGGCGGCGGCCGCCCCCGAGCTCGAGGCGTGCTGCGTCTTCTACGGCGGCAACCTCACCAAGGCGTTCGGCGGCGGCACGATCACGCCCTTCGATCGCACCAAGGAGATCGGCTGCCCGATCATCGGCTTCTTCGGCAACGAAGACACCAACCCCAGCCCCGACGACGTCAACGCTCTCGAGGCCGAGCTCACCCGCCTCCACAAGCTGCACGAATTCCATCGCTACAAGGACGCGGGCCATGCGTTCTTGAACTTCACCAACGCCGATCGCTACCGCACCCGGCCGGCGCGGGTGGCGTGGAGCGAGATGCTGGAGTTCTTGCACCAGCACCTGCGGGTGTGAGACCGAAACCGAAACCGAAACCGAGTCCTAGAACTCCACGACAGTCCGGATCGAGACGCCCTCGTGCATGAGGTCGAACGCCTCGTTGATCCGCTCGAGCGGCAGCTTGTGCGTGATCATCCGGTCGATCTCGATCTTCTTGTCCATGTACCAGTCGACCAGCCGGGGCACGTCGGTCCGTCCCCGCGCCCCGGGGGGTGTCCCTGTACTTCGCGAAGCTCACCTCGTCGCATTCGTTCACCGACGATGAGTGGAACCTGGTGCTGCCTGCGGTGGAACGGCTGGCCGCCGCGGCCGGACTCACCAACGGCTCCGCCATGCAG